>JBIICO010000100.1:0-11218 GCA_044238855.1 Caulobacter sp. | reverse complement strand
CTTCTCGCAGACGATGCACAACCTGTCGGGGCTCGGCGGCTACCTCGGCGCGCCGATCGGGCTGATCCTGCTCGGCGTCTCCTCAAGGCGTTGGCCGGGCGGGGGCTTCCTGTTCCCGTTGGGCCTCGTCTGCGGCGTGGTCTCGCTGCTAGCCTTCTTCGTCATGCTGGCCGAGACGCCCGTCGGCGGGCTGGTCCAGCGGGTGCTGGAAGGCGCGGTCGCGGTCTGGATCCTCGCCTGCGCGTTCGCCCTGCGCCGCGCGCCACGCTAACGCGCCGGCAACCGTGGCGTGCGATCATGCGTCATGACCTCCGAGCCAGCCACGCACCCCAAGCCGCTCGGCGAGCTCGTCGAAGGGCCGCCCCTGAGCCCGGGGGAGAACCTGGCCGCCGGCCTCGGCGCGGAGCGGCGCGTCATCGGCGCGGCCTTCGCGCCGCTGAACAGCGCCCGCCGCCTGGCCGAAGGCGTCGAGGGCGGAGCCTTCGCTGTGTTCCCGCTGGTCCTGGTCCACGGCGTCTTCGCGGCGGCGGGACTGTTCGCCGAAGACTGGCGGCGACTTGTGACGCACGGCGTCCTGACCGTCGCGGCCATCGTCGCCTATTACGCGGTGCTCAAGGGCCGAGCAGTCTGGCCGAGCGGGCTGGTGTTGGCCTGGCTGATCTTCGAGATCGCCGTCTCCCCCTGGCTGCTCGACTACCGATGGGGCGCGAGCGCCTTCAACCTGATCGGCCTTCCTGGCCATACTGGCGGTGCGTGCGTCCTGGAAACGGCGACGGCTGGAGGGATGACGCGGCCATCGCCCTCGCGAAGCGCCGACTCCGCTGCTATATCCCCGACATGCGCGACCGCATCTTCTTCCCCCTCTGCGCCCTGCTCGCCATCGGCATGATCGCGCTCGCGCTGGTCTGGCCGCAGGGCATGGGCGCGCGCTCGCCGGAGCCGTTCGGCCATACCGTGGGGCAGGTGAAATGAGTTTCGACGCCGTCGCGGTCGGCCGCCGCGTGCTCGGCATCGAGGCCGACGCCCTGCGCGCCATGTCCGACGGGCTGGGCGAGGTCTTCGTCCAGGCGGTCGAGACCCTGTTCGGCTGCAAGGGCCGCATCGTCTGCACGGGCATGGGCAAGAGCGGCCACGTCGCGCGCAAGATCGCCGCGACCATGGCCTCCACCGGCGCGCCGGCGATGTTCGTGCACCCGGCCGAAGCCAGTCACGGCGACCTGGGCATGATCGGCCCGGAGGACGTCGTCCTGGGCCTGTCGAAGTCGGGCGAAGTGCGCGAGCTGGCCGACATCCTGGGCTACACCCACCGTTTCGGCATCCCGCTGATCGCCATCACCGCCAACCCGGACAGCGCGCTCGGCAAGGCCGCGACCCTGGTCCTGCAGCTGCCCGACGCGCCGGAGGCGACCGGAGAGGTCAGCGCCCCGACCACCTCCACCACCCTCCAGATCGCCCTGGGCGACGCGCTGGCCGTGGCCCTGCTAGAGCGGCGCGGCTTCACGGCGCGCGACTTCCACGTCTTCCATCCGGGCGGCAAGCTGGGCGCCATGCTGCGCACGGTCGGCGACCTTATGCACAAGCTGGCCGAAGCGCCGCTTGTGGGCGAGGCCACGCCGATGCCCGACGCGATCCGCGTGATGACCGAGCGCAGGCTGGGCATCGTCGGGGTGGTGTCGGACGACGGCAAGCTTGTCGGCGTCGTCACCGACGGCGACCTGCGCCGCAACTTCGACGGCCTGGACGGCAAGACGGTGGGCGAGGTCATGACCCGCAACCCCAAGGCCCTGACCGCCGAAGCCCTGGCCGCCGACGCCGCGCGGGTGATGAACGACAGCCGGATCACCGCCCTGTTCGTGGTCCGCGACGGCAAGCCGGTCGGCGTTCTGCACGTTCACGACGTCCTGAGCGCCGGGGTTATCTGACGGGAAGGCGGAGCATTTTCGCGCCGCCCCCTCACCAAGTCGTCACACGGGCGTTATACGGGGCCAATCCGACACCGTGAGCTCCTGGATGCCCTTCCTTCCCCGCGCCGACCTCGTCCCCAACACGCTCGCCTACGAGACCCAGCCGCTGGTCAAGGCGACGGGCTTCCGCGAGTACGACGCGCGGTGGCTGTTCGGGCCGGACATCAACCTGCTGGGCATCCAGGCCCTGGGCCTGGGCCTGGGGACCTACATCCACGAACTGGGCCAGTCGAAGATCGTGGTCGGCCACGACTTCCGGTCCTACAGCCTGTCGATCAAGAACGCCCTGATGCTGGGTCTGGTGGCCGCCGGCTGCGAGGTGCTGGACATCGGCCTGGCCCTGTCGCCGACCGCCTACTTCGCCCAGTTCGACCTCGACGCGCCCTGCGTGGCCATGGTCACCGCCAGCCACAACGAGAACGGCTGGACCGGCGTGAAGATGGGCGCCAACCGCCCGCTGACCTTCGGCCCCGAGGAGATGGGCCGGCTGAAGGAGATCGTGCTGGGCGCGGCCTTCGTCGAGCGTCCGGGCGGCAAGGTGACCCTGATCGAGGGCGTGCGCGAACGCTTCATCGAGGACGTCGCCCGCCGCGTGCGGGTCAGTCGCCCGCTGAAGGTCGTCGCCGCCTGCGGCAACGGCACCGCCGGCGCCTTCGTGCCGGAGGCCCTGCGCAAGATGGGCGTGGCGGTGGTGGTCGAGATGGACTGCGATCTCGACTGGACCTTCCCGAAGTACAATCCCAATCCCGAAGACCACGAGATGCTGCAGGCCATGGCCGAGGCCGTGAAGATCCACGGCGCCGACCTGGCCCTGGGCTTCGACGGCGACGGCGACCGTTGCGGCGTGGTGGACGACAGCGGCGAGGAGATCTTCGCCGACAAGATCGGCCTGATGCTGGCCCGCGACCTGGCCCCGCTGAACCCGGGGGCGAAGTTCATCGTCGACGTGAAGTCGACCGGCCTGTTCGCCACCGACCCGGTGCTGGAAGCCAACGGCGCGACCACGATCTACTGGAAGACCGGCCACAGCTACATCAAGCGCAAGACCGCCGAGGTCGGCGCGCTGGCGGGCTTCGAGAAGAGCGGCCACTTCTTCCTGAACGAACCGCTGGGCCGGGGCTACGACTGCGGCCTGACGGCGGCGGCCGCCATCCTGGCGATGCTGGACCGCAACCCGGACAAGAAGCTCAGCGAACTGAAGGCCGCGCTGCCGGTGGCCTGGACGTCTCTGACCATGAGCCCCAAGTGCGGCGACGAGGTGAAATACGGCGTCGTCGACCGCATCGTCGCGGAGTACGAGGCCCTCGCCGCGTCCGGCGGGACCATCCTTGGCCGGAAGATCGTCGACGTGATCACCGTCAACGGCGTCCGGGTGGCGCTCGAGGACGGCAGCTGGGTGCTGGTCCGCGCCTCGTCGAACAAGCCGGAAGTCGTGGTGGTGGTTGAAAGCACGCGGTCGGAAGACGACATGCGGGCTCTCTTCCGCGAAGAGGTCAAACCCCGTCTGGCGAAGCACCCCGAAGTGGGCGCATACAACCAGGAAATCTGAGGATCTGAGCGCATGCGCGTCGCCATGATCGGCACAGGCTACGTCGGCCTGGTGTCCGGAGCCTGCTTTGCCGATTTCGGCCATGACGTGGTCTGCATCGACAAGGATGCCGGCAAGATCGACCGCCTGCTGAAGGGCGAGATCCCGATCTTCGAGCCGGGCCTGGACGATCTGGTCGAGCGCAACGTGCGCGAGGGTCGGCTGAGCTTCACCCTGGACGGGGCCGAGGCGATCAAGGCGGCGGACGCGGTGTTCATCGCCGTGGGCACCCCGACCCGCCGCGGCGACGGCCACGCCGACCTCAGCTACGTCTACGCCGCCGCCGAGGAGATCGCCGGCCTGATCGACGGCTTCACGGTCGTCGTCACCAAGTCGACCGTTCCGGTCGGCACCGGCGACGAGGTCGAGGCCATCATCCGCAAGACCCGCCCGGACGCGGAGTTCGCCGTCGTTTCGAACCCGGAATTCCTGCGCGAAGGCGCGGCGATCGAGGACTTCAAGCGTCCCGACCGCGTGGTCGTCGGCACCGAGGACGACCGCGCCAAGGCGGTGATGAACGAGCTGTACCGCCCGCTTTTCCTCAACGAGACGCCGCTGATCTTCACCGGCCGCCGCACGAGCGAGCTGATCAAGTACGCGGCCAACGCCTTCCTCGCCATGAAGATCACCTTCATCAACGAGATGGCCGACCTCTGCGAGGCCGTCGGCGCCGACGTGCAGCAGGTGGCCAAGGGCATCGGCCTGGACAAGCGGATCGGCAACAAGTTCCTGAACGCCGGCCCCGGCTACGGCGGCAGCTGCTTCCCGAAGGACACGCTCGCCCTCGTGCGGACCGCCAGCGACGCCGGCGCGCCGGTGCGGCTGATCGAGACCACGGTGGCGATCAACGACGCCCGCAAGAAGGCCATGGCCGGCAAGGTCGCCGACGCGCTGTCGGGCGACCTCGGCGGAAAGACCATCGGCGTACTGGGCCTGACCTTCAAGCCGAACACCGACGACATGCGCGACGCGCCCAGCCTCGACATCGTGCCGGCCCTGCAGGCCATGGGCGCGACGGTCCAGGCCTTCGACCCCGAGGGTCACGAAGCGCGCCAGATGCTGCGCGACGTCGAGTTCAAGTCCAACGCCTACGACGCCGTCGACCTGGACCGCGTGCAGCTGCTGATGAAGTCGCCCACGGTCATCGACCTGCGCAACATCTACCGCCCCGACGAGATGCTGCGCCGGGGGTTTAGATACACGAGCGTGGGACGCGGCGCGGCTTAGGGCCGTCAGTGGTTCGACACGCGCCTGCGGCGCCGCTCACCATGACGTCGGTCCTTAGCCTTCCGACCACGTCATCCTGAGTAGCCGCGCGGCGGCGTGTCGAAGGACGCACTACTTCTCCGCCTCGCCCCGGCCTAGCATCGCGCCCGAACCGGGGGAGTCGCCGATCATGTGGGTGTTGCTGGGCGTGCTGGCGGTGGTGGTCGGGTTCGCGGCCCGGCTCAATCCGCTGCTCGTGGTGGTTATCGCCGCGCTGGTCACGGGCGTGGCGGCGCTGGTCGCGCCGGGCGTGACGCCCGGGGTGCTGTGGCAAGCCGCGGTCGACACCCTGGCCGTGCTCGGCAAGGCGTTCCGCGACAACCGCTACATCAGCATTCCATGGCTGATCCTGCCGCTGATCGGGCTGCTGGAGCGCGAGGGCCTGCAGGAGCGGGCGCGGACGCTGATCCAGAGGCTGAAGTCGGCCACCACAGGCCGTCTGCTGCTGGTCTATCTGGCGATCCGCCAGATCACGGCCGCGCTGGGCCTGACCTCGCTGGGCGGGCACCCGCAGATGGTCCGGCCGCTGATCGCGCCGATGGCCGAGGCGGCCGCCGAGGCGCAGGATCCCGGCCTCTCCGACAGAAGCCGCGACCGGGTGAAGGCGTTCGCCGCCGCCACCGACAACGTCGGCCTGTTCTTCGGCGAGGACATCTTCATCGCCATCGCCTCGATCCTGCTGATCAAGGGCTTCCTGGAGACCAACGGCATCATCGTCGAGCCGCTGCACCTGTCGGTCTGGGCGATCCCGACCGCCATCGCCGCCTTCGTCATCCACGGCGCGCGGCTGATCCTGCTGGACCGGGCTCTGAAGCGGGAGGCGGCGCGATGATCGGCCTGTCCGTCCTGTACGTCCTCGCGGGCCTGCTGTTCGCGCTGTTCGCCATCGGCTCGGCGACCGACCGGACCAATCCCCGGCGCTGGGGGAACACGGCCTTCTGGGGCCTTTTCGCGGTCAGCTTCCTGGCCGGGACCTGGCTTTCGGACACCGTCAACGGCCTGCTCCTGGTCGCCATGGCGCTGGTCGCCGGTTTGAACCTGATGGGCAAGGGCCAGCCCGCGCCGCAGGCTGATCGCGCCGAGCGAGCCGAGCGCTGGGGCAACCGCCTGTTCATCCCGGCCCTGATCCCGCCGATGGTGACGCTGCTCGGAAGCCTGACGCTCAAGGGCGTCGAGATCGGCGGCCAGCCCTTGGTCGATCCCAAGCAGGTGACGCTGGTTTCGCTGGGCGCCGGCATCGTGCTGGCGACGGCCGTGGCGCTGGTCATGTTCCGCGCCTCTCCCGCCGTGGCGGTGCGCGAGGGCCGGCGACTGATGGACTCGGTGGGATGGGCGGGGCTGCTGCCGCAGGCGCTGGCCGCGCTGGGGGCGGTGTTCGCGGCGGCGCGGGTCGGGGACGTGATCGGCATGCTGGCGGGCGACTACCTGCCGCTGAACGGACCGCTGGCGGCCGTCATCGCCTACTGCCTCGGCATGGCGATCTTCACGGCGATCATGGGCAACGCCTTCGCCGCCTTCCCGGTGATGACCGCCGCCATCGCCCTGCCGCTGATCATCGGCAAGTACGGCGGCGATCCGGCCATCGTCTGCGCCATCGGCATGCTGTCGGGCTTCTGCGGCACGCTGACCACGCCCATGGCGGCCAACTTCAACATCGTGCCCGCGGCGCTGCTGGAGTTGCCCGACCGCAACGGCGTTATCCGCGCTCAACTGCCGACGGCTCTGCTACTGCTGATCGTCAACATGGTGCTGATGTATGTCCTCGCGTTCCGCTTCTGACACCCGCCTGACCCAGGCCATCGCCCGCCGCTTCGCCGCGACGGCGCTGGGCCACGTGACACGGCCCTACCCGCACAAGGCCGACCACGTGTTCAACGGGCCGGAGGACGTCGCGCCGCACCGGGAGCATCACCCGGTCTTCTTCGGCAGCTTCGACTGGCACAGCTGCGTCCACGGCTACTGGACGCTGGCGACCCTGCTGCGCCGGTTACCGAACATGCCGGAGGCCGAGGCCATCCGCGCCCTGTTCGCGGAGATGCTGACGCCGGAGAAGCTCGGCGGCGAACTGGCCTACCTGGCTCGCCCGATGAGCGCCGGGTTCGAGCGGCCCTACGGCTGGGCCTGGCTGCTGAAGCTGGCCGCGGAACTGAAGGCGCACGAAGACCAGACGGCGTTCGAGGCCATCGCGCCGCTGGCCGAGGCCTTCGCCGACCGGTTCATGGTCTTCCTGCCCAAGGCGACCTACCCGCTGCGGGCGGGGGTGCATTCGAACACCGCCTTCGCCCTGCGGCTGGCGATGGACTATGCGGAAGCGGTCGGCGACGCCGATCTGGCCTTCCTGGCCCGCGAGACCGCCATCGGCTGGCACGCCGACGACGCCGACTGCCAGGCCTGGGAACCCAGCGGCGACGAATTCCTGTCGCCCGCCCTGATGGTCGCCGAATGCCTGCGCCGGATGCTGCCGCGAGACCAGTTCCGCGCCTGGTTCTCGGCCTTCCTGCCCCGCGCCGCCGGACGACGCCCCGCGACGCTGTTCACGCCCGCCACGGTCAGCGACCGCACCGACGGCAAGATCGCCCACCTGGACGGCCTGAACCTGAGCCGGGCCTGGTGCTGGCGGAGCATCGCCGGCGCGCTGTCGCAAGACGATCCGGCCCGCGCCGTGGCGCTGGACGCCGCCGAGACGCATCTGGCGAGCGCGCTGGCCCACGTCACGGGCGACTACATGGGCGAGCACTGGTTGGCCTCGTTCGCGCTGCTGGCGCTGGAGGCTTAGGCGGGCTGCTGCCAGATCCGCAGGGCGAACACGACCCACAGCCCCGCCAGAACGACGTTGCTGAGCGCGAACAGCGCCAGCCGGTGCAGGACGTGGTTGTAGGTCAGGTGCACGAGGCTGTGCGCGGCGCGAACCGCCACATAGGCCCAGGCGATGCCCACCGCCACCGCGTCCACCGTGCCCGTCACGAACAGCATCACGCAGACGGCGTAGAACAGCACCGGCAGTTCCAGCAGGTTCATGTAGTTGCGGTTGGCCAGCGTCACATGGCCAGGCACGGCCGCCGATTCGCCGAGCGCGAAGTCGGCGGCCGTCACCTGCCGGGCGAACACGGCGCGGAACCGTCGAAGCGGAACCAGGACCAGCACCGCGAAGGTCAGCGCCGCCATGGCGATCACCGGAAAGAAGATCGTGTCCTGGCCCATCGTCGCCTCCCCGCGTCGCTGGAAGAGACCAATGTTCGCGCTAGCGCTGAAAGGTGCAAGCGCCTCGCTAAGCCGCCGCCTGCACGGCCCCCGCGATCTGATCGACCAGTCGCGAGACCAGCGCTTCGTCGTCGCCCTCGGCCATGACGCGGATCAGCGGCTCTGTGCCGGAAGGGCGGACCAGAACGCGGCCGCTGCCGTTGAGCTTCGCTTCGGCGTCGGCGATGGCGGCCTTGACCGTCTCGTTCTCCAGCGGCTTTCCTCCCTTGGCGAAGCGGACGTTCTTGAGCAGTTGCGGCACCGGCTCGAACTGGCGGGCCAGGGCGCTCATCGGCTTGCCGCTCTCGACCAGCACCGCCAGCACCTGCAGCGCCGCGATCAGGCCGTCGCCGGTGGTCGAGAAGTCCGACAGGATGATATGACCCGACTGCTCGCCGCCGAGGTTGAAGCCGCCCGAGCGCATCCGCTCCATGACGTAGCGATCGCCGACGGAGGTCCGCTCCAGCTTCAGGCCCTTGCCGGCCATGAAGCGCTCCAGGCCCAGGTTCGACATGACCGTGGCGACGATGCCGCCGCCGCTCAGCCGGTCCTCCTTCGCCCAGGCCCCGGCGATCAGGGCCATGATCTGGTCGCCGTCGACCACCGCGCCGTTCTCGTCGCAGATGGTGAGCCGGTCGGCGTCGCCGTCCAGAGCGATGCCGATGTCGGCGCGGTACTCCTTCACGGCCGCCGCCATCCGCTCGGGATGGGTGGAGCCGCAATCCTTGTTGATGTTGAAGCCGTCCGGTTCGACCCCGACCTTGATGACCTCGGCGCCCAGTTCGTACAGCGCCAGCGGCGCGACCTTGTAGGCGGCCCCGTTGGCCCCATCGATCACCACGCGAAGGCCGTTGAGCTTCAGGTGGCGCGGGAAGGTCGCCTTGACGATCTCGATGTAGCGGGCCTGGGCGTCGTCGACGCGCTGCACCCGGCCCAGGCCGTCGGCGGCGGCGAGGCCTTCCTGGAGCCCCTCGTCCATATGGGCCTCGATCTCCAGCTCGCGCGCGTCGCTGAGCTTGTAGCCGTCGGGGCCGAACAACTTGATGCCGTTGTCGGTGAAGGCGTTGTGCGAGGCGCTGATCATCACGCCCAGGTCGGCGCGCATCGAGCGGGTCATCATCGCCACGGCCGGTGTCGGCAGCGGACCGAACAGCCGCACATCCATGCCCATGCTGGTGAAGCCCGCCACCAGCGCCGGCTCGATCATGTAGCCGGACAGGCGGGTGTCCTTGCCGATCACCACCAGGTGGCGGCGGTTATGGTCGCGTTTGAACAGCTTTCCGGCGGCGAGACCGACGCGCAAGGCGACCTCGGCGGTCATCGGATGGCTGTTGGCCAGCCCACGGATGCCGTCGGTGCCGAAGTACTTGCGCTTGGTCATGTACGCTCCTGTCGCTGCGTCGCCCGGTCTTCTTAGCGCCTCGCGGACCGAAGCCCGAGTGCAAACGCGTTCGGCGCAACAGTATGCAACGCAGTTTTATGCCGTCTTAGGAACCTCGGATGCTAAACGCGGCCCTGGGGACGGCCCGTTCCCGCAATCCTGTATCCGTGTGCGGAGACGACGAACCGGCATGTGCGGCATCATCGGCATCGTGGGCAAGGCGCCCGTCACCGACCGTCTCCTCGAAAGCCTGAAGCGGCTCGAGTACCGCGGCTACGACTCCGCCGGCGTCGCCGTTCAGGTCGACGGGAAGGTCGATCGCCGGCGCGCGCAGGGAAAGATCAAGGCGCTCGAGACCGTCCTCGAGGCCAGCCCGCTGACGGCCGAGGTCGGCATCGGCCACACCCGCTGGGCCACCCACGGCGCTCCGAGCGAGCGCAACGCCCACCCGCACACGGTCGGCAAGGTCACGCTGGTCCATAACGGCATCATCGAGAACTTCGCGGAGCTCAAGGCCGACCTGCAGGCCAGGGGCGTCCCCTTCGAAAGCGACACCGACACCGAGGTCGTCGCGGCGCTGATCGACCATTACCTGGGCCAGGGCCAGGCCCCGCTCGCCGCCTTCAAGCTGGCGCTGGACCGCCTGACCGGCGCCTACGCCCTGGCGGTGCTGGTCGAGGGCCGCGACAACTTCATCATGGGCGCGCGCAAGGGCAGCCCGCTGGTGGTCGGCACGGGCGTGGGCGAGATGTTCCTGGGCAGCGACGCGCTTGCCGTCGGCCCCTTCACCAACAAGGTCACCTATCTGGAAGAGGGCGACTACGTCGCCATCGACCACGACCGCGCCGAGATCTTCGACGTCACCGGCACGCCGGTCGAGCGCGCCACGAAGGTGGTCTCCGCCTCGGCCGCCCTGGTCGAGAAGGGCAACTACCGGCACTTCATGGAGAAGGAGATCCATGACCAGCCGGAGGGCGTGCAGCGCACCGTCTCGGCCTACATCGACCCGATCGCCGGCCGCACCGCCGTGCCGGGCGGCATCGACTTCGCGGCCATCGAGCGCATCCAGATCGTCGCCTGCGGCACCAGCTACATCGCCGGCGTGGTCGGCAAGTACCTGATCGAACAGCTGGCCGACCTGCCGGTGGACGTCGAGATCGCCAGCGAGTTCCGCTACCGCGAGCCGGCCCTGCGCCCGGGCTCCCTGGCCATCGCCATGTCGCAGTCGGGCGAGACGGCCGACACCCTGGCCGCCCTGCGCCTGTGCCAGCAGAAGGGCATGAAGACCGCCGCCGTGGTCAACGCCCAGGAATCGACCATGGCCCGCGAGGTCGACGTGGTCTGGCCGATCCACTGCGGACCTGAGATCGGCGTCGCCTCGACCAAGGCCTTCACCGCCCAGGTCAGCGTCCTGACCGCCCTCGCCGTGGCCGCCGCCGCCGCGCGCGGGCGCATCGACGCCGCCGAGGAAGAGCGGCTGGTCAAGGTGATGCTGGAAGCCCCCCGCCTGATCAGCGAGGCGATCGAGATGGAGGAGGCGGTCCGCGCCGTCGCCGTCGACATCGCCAAGGCCCGCGACGTGCTCTACCTCGGCCGCGGCCCGATGTCGGCCCTCGCCCTCGAAGGCGCGCTGAAGCTCAAGGAAATCAGCTATATCCATGCCGAGGGCTACGCCGCCGGCGAGCTGAAGCACGGGCCGATCGCGCTGGTCGACGAGCATACGCCGATCATCATCCTGGCGCCGTTCGACAGCTACTACGAGAAGTCGGCCTCCAACAT
>JBIICO010000292.1:0-3783 GCA_044238855.1 Caulobacter sp. | reverse complement strand
CCACCTCGCAGTCGCGCGTGGTGCTGAAATAGCGGATGGCTCCGCCATCCACCCCGGCCAGTACAGCGATCAGCTCAAACCGCAGCGCCGGCGCGCCCGGCGCGAAGGCGCCCGACCAGTAGGCGCGAAGTTCGTCCTTGCCGCTGACCTCGCCCGACGCCTTGCCGAACCGTTGCCGGACGACCGGGCTACGGAAGACGATGTCCTCGGCATAGTGCGACAGGATGCGCTCCAGATCGTGGGCGTTCCAGGCGGCGATCCACTCGGCGGCGAAGGCGTCGAGGTCGACCGCATTCACCCCTTCCGGACCTTGCCCATCAGCCGTTCGGCCACGCCGGGAGTCACGAACTTGGTGATATCGCCGCCGAGCATGGCGATTTCCTTGACCAGGCGCGAAGCCACGGCCTGGTGCCGCGGATCGGCCATCAGGAACACGGTCTCGATCTCGCGATCGAGCTGCTGGTTCATGGCCGTCATCTGGAACTCGTATTCGAAATCCGCGACGGCCCGCAGACCCCGAACGATAATGCCGGCGTGAACTTCACGGGCGAAGTGCATCAGCAGGCCCTTGAAGGGGATCACCTCGATCTCGGCGACCTTCTGCAGGTGGGCGGTTTCGTCGCGGACAATCGCCACCCGCTCATCAAGGCTGAACAGCGGCCCCTTGCCCTCGTTGATGGCCACGCCGATCACCAGCTTGTCCACCAGCTTCACGGCCCGTCCGATGATATCCAGATGACCGTTGGTCATCGGGTCGAACGTGCCCGGATAGAGTCCGATACGCTTCACCCGGTACCCCCTTGCGCCTGATCCGCTATGCGGGGGCCTGAGAGTCCCCGCTGTCGCCGTCGATTTCGTTGTCGTCTTCGTCGCCGCTTTCGGCCGACGCTTCAAGCCTTTCCACGCTCACGACATGCTCATCTTCGGCGGTGCGGAAGACGATGACGCCCTGGGTGTTGCGGCTGGCGACGCGGATGTTGGCCACCGGGCAGCGGATCAGCTGGCCCTGATCGGTGACCAGCAGGATCTCATCGGCCTGGTCGACCGGGAAGCTGGCCACCAGGCGGCCGCCCTTGCGGGTCAGGTCCTGGGCCAGCAGGCCCTGGCCGCCGCGGCCCGTGCGCCGGAAGTCGTAGGCGCTGGTTCGCTTGCCGATGCCTTCGGACGACAGGGTGAGGATGAACTCCTCCGCCGCCTGCAAGGCGATGATCCGTTCCGGCGTCAATTCAGCCTCGCCGACGTCTTCCTCGTCCTCGGCCGGCGCGGCGTCGTCGCCCTCGTCGCTCTCGGACTTGATGCGGGCGCGCTCGTATTTGAGATAGCTGGCGCGTTCCGCCGGAGTCGCGTCGACGCCGTGCAGGATGGCCATCGACAGCACCTGGTCGCCGTCGGCCAGGCGAATGCCGCGCACGCCGGTCGACTCGCGGCCCGCGAACACACGCACCTCGCCGACCTCGAAGCGGATCGCACGGCCCAGGGCGGTCGTCAGCAGCACGTCATTGCGCGGATCACAGAGGCCGACGCCGATGATGGAGTCGCCCTCGTCCAGCTTCATGGCGATCTTGCCGTTGCGGTTGATCGAGGCGAAGTCGCTGAGCTTGTTGCGGCGCACGTTGCCCGACCGGGTGGCGAACATGACGTCCAGCGCGTCCCACTGGGCCTCGTCCTCGGGCAGCGGAAGGATCGAGGTGATGCTTTCGCCGGGCTCGATGGGCAGCAGATTCACGAACGCCTTGCCGCGCGAGGTCGGCGTACCGACCGGCAGGCGCCACACCTTCAGCCGATAGACCTTGCCGCCGGAGCTGAAGAACAGCACCGGCGCGTGGGTCGAGGCGGAGAATACGCGGGTGACCGCATCCTCTTCCTTGGTCGACATGCCGGACCGGCCTTTGCCGCCGTGCTTCTGGCTGCGGTAGGTCGACAGCGCCGTGCGCTTCACATAGCCGCCATGGGTGACGGTGATGACCATGTCCTCGCGGGGGATGAGGTCTTCATCCTCCATCTCGGCGCCGCCCTCGACCATCTGGGTCCGGCGCGGAATGGCGAAGCGCTCGCGCACGTCGACCAGCTCCTCGCGGACCACTGCCATGATGTTGACGCGGTCGCTGAGCAGTTCCAGCAGGGTGGCGATCGAGCCCGCCAGCGTGCGGGCCTCGCCCATGATTTCTTCCTGGCCCAGGCCCGTCAGGCGGGACAGGGTGAGGGCCAGGATCGAGCGGGCCTGTTCGTCGGACAGCCGGACCTGGTCGCCGTCGGTGATCACCGTGCGGGGGTCGGCGATCAGCGCGATCAGGGGCATCATGTCGCCTGTCGGCCAGTCGCGGGCGCAGAGCCGCTCGCGCGCCTCCGCCGGATCGGCCGAGCTGCGGATGATGTGGATGAATTCGTCGATGTTGGCGACGGCGATGGCCAGGCCGACCAGCACGTGGCCGCGGTCGCGCGCCTTGCTGAGTTCGAACTTCGTGCGCCGGACGACGACCTCCTCGCGGAAGTCGACGAAGGCGCCGATCATCTCGCGCAGGCCCATCTGCAACGGCCGGCCGCGGTTCAGCGCCAGCATGTTGTAGCCGAAGCTGCTCTGCAGCGCGGTGAAGCGGTACAGCTGGTTCAGGACGACGTCGCCCTGGGCGTCACGCTTCAGCTCGATGACGATCCGCATCCCCTGGCGGTCGCTCTCGTCGCGGATGTCGCTGATGCCCTCGATCTTCTTGTCGCGGACCAGTTCGGCGATGTGCTCGACCAGGCTGGACTTGTTCACCTGATAGGGGATGGCCGTGATGATGATGGCTTCGCGATCCTTGCGAAGCTCGCCCACGGTGGCCACGCCGCGGATGATCACCGACCCGCGGCCGGTCATCAGGGCGGTGCGCGCCGCCGTGCGGCCGATGATCTCGCCGCCGGTCGGGAAGTCCGGCCCCGGCACGATGTCGAGGATCTCGTCCAGGCCGATATCGGGATTGTCGATCAGCGCGAGACAGGCGTCGACGACCTCGCCCAGGTTGTGCGGCGGGATGTTGGTGGCCATGCCGACGGCGATGCCGCCCGCGCCGTTGACCAGCAGGTTCGGAATGCGGGCCGGCAGGACGGTCGGCTCTTCTTCCTTGCCGTCGTAGTTTTCCTGGAAGTCGACGGTGTCCTTGTCGATGTCGGCCAGCAGCGCGGTCGCCGCGTGCGCCATCCGGCTTTCAGTGTAGCGCATGGCCGCCGGCATATCGCCGTCGACCGAACCGAAGTTCCCCTGACCGTCGATGAGCGGCAGATTCATCGAGAAGGTCTGGGCCATGCGGGCCAGCGCGAAATAGACCGACTGGTCGCCGTGCGGGTGGAAGCGGCCCAGCACGTCGCCGACCACGCGCGCCGACTTCGAGTACGGCCGGTCCGGCGTCATGTTCAGGTCGTGCATCGAGTAGAAGATGCGCCGGTGCACAGGCTTGAGCCCGTCGCGCACGTCCGGAAGCGCACGGCTCACGATCACGCTCATGGCGTAGTCGAGATAGCTGCGCTTCAGCTCGTCCTCGATGGCGATGGGGGCTACAGCCCCCCGCCGTCCGTCATCCGGAGGGGTCTTATTTTCGTCGGTCAAGTGCGGGATTTTGCTATCAGAATCGGACCCAATACGTCCTCCCGTTAGTTAACATCCAAGACCCGCGGACGCCACCTTCGGGCGCCGTTTTCAGCCCTGCAGGAGAGTCTTTCCATGCGCCTTGTCCCGATCGTCCTCACCGTCGCCGCCATCGCCCTCCCCGCGCTCGCCGCGCCGGCCTCCGTGACCGTCAACCTGAA
>JBIICO010000291.1:0-3784 GCA_044238855.1 Caulobacter sp. | reverse complement strand
TGCCGCCCGCCGCCGGTATCTCGGCCGCCCGCCAATCCCGCGTGCGGGTGTCGAGGGGATTGATCGGCGGGTTGCTCGACATGTTCCGCTGCAGGTCGGTCTGCTCGCCGGCGGTGATCCCGCCTCCCGCCGGCGGCGGGATCAGGTCGGCGACTCGATGGTCCTCTGAGGCCGGCAGGCCGATGTGGAAGTCGGCGCCCAGCGGCTCGGCGATCTCCTCGCGGAACACCGTGCCCAGCGACTTGCCGGTGGCGCGGCGCACCACCTCGCCGACCAGATAGCCCTGGGTCAGGGCGTGGTAGCCGGGCTGCGTCCCCGGCGCCCAGTACGGCGCCTGGGCGGCCAGCAGCGAGGTCGCCTTCTCCCAGTCGTAGATGTCCTCGCGGACCAGCGGCTCCTTCCAGCCCGACAGGCCGGCCGAGTGACTCATAAGGTGGCTGACCTTGACGTCCGCCTTGCCGTTGGCGGCGAACTCCGGCCAGTACTTCGCCACCGGCGCGTCGAAATCGAGGTCGCCGCGGTCGGCGACCAGCAGCGCGGTCAGGGCCGTCATCGTCTTGGTGGTCGAGTAGACGTTGACGATGGTGTCCCGCTCCCAGGGGCGGGTCTTTTCCTCGTCCGCCCAGCCGCCCCAGAGGTCGACCACGGTCTCGCCCTCCAGCGTGACGCAGAACGAAGCGCCGACGTCGCCGCCGCTCGCCAGGTTGGCGTCGAACGCCGTGCGCACGGGCGCGAACCTGTCCTCGGTGAATCCTTCGGCCGTATCCCGGGCCATGATGCGTCTCCCCTCTTTATGTCGTTGGCGCGGAGCCTACGACGGAGGATGCGCGGAGCGCCAGACAGGGAAAGCGGCGTTCGCTCAGCTCAGGCGGCAGCGGCGGACCCACCAGTCGGGGCGCATCGCCCGCAGGCGTTCGGCCAGCCCCTCGGCCTCGATGTCGCCGGCGCAGAGGGCGAAGCAGGTGGCGCCCGAGCCGCTCATGCGTCCGAGCAGGGTCTCCGGTTCGCCGCGCAGGGTTTCCAGCACCTCCCCGATGACAGGCTCCAGCGCGACGGCCGGGGACTCGAGGTCGTTTCGGCAGTAGCTGAGGAAGGCGGCCATCTCTTCCGGGCTCTCGAAACCGTCCGGCAACGGCGGCAGGTTGGCGTCGCCCGGGCAGCCGGCCTGGTCGTAGGCGCGGTAGACGGCCCTCGTCGGCGAGGGGACCAGCGGATTGACCAGCACCGCGTCGATCGGCGCGAAGCGCGGCGGCGGCGACAGGCGGTCGCCCCTGCCCTGCGCCATCGCGGCCTTGGCCCACAGGCAGACCGGCCCGTCGGCGCCCAGACGTCCGGCTATGGCCGTCAGCATCTCGTCCTGCACATGCAGTTCCAGCGCCGAGTTCAGCAGGCGCAGGGTCGCGCCGGCGTCCGACGATCCGCCGCCCAGCCCGGCCGCGACCGGCAACTGCTTGTCGAGGATCAGGCGGAACGGCGGCCGGGGGCCCTTCAGGTGCTCGAACAGCGCCCGCGCCGCCTGGACGACCAGGTTGTCCGGACCGTCCTCGATCAGGGAACCGAACGGTCCCGTCACCTCGAAGGCCGGCGCCTCGGCGGGCTGGATCGACACGCGGTCGCCGACGTCGGCGAAGACCATCAGGCTGGCGAGCGGGTGATAACCGTCCGGCGTCGGCGCGCCGACATGCAGGAACAGGTTCACCTTGGCCGGGGCAAAGGCTGAGAGGCTCATTCTCGGCGTCAGTTGGCGGCGACGGCGGCCGGCCGGGCCGGGGGCAGGCCGGATTTCAGCTTCGTCTCGGCATCTGTCTTGATGGCGGCCGGCGGGTCGAGGCTGAGCACGCGGTTCCACTGGAACTGCGCCTCGATGGTGCGGCCCACGCGCCAATAAGCGTCGCCCAGGTGGTTGTTGATCTCCGGATCGGCCGGCGAGAGCAGCACCGCCTCCTCCAGCTTCTCCACCGCGTTCCGGTAGTCGCCCAAGCGGTAGTAGGCCCAGCCCAGGGAGTCGACCATGGCCCCCGAGCGCGGGTTGGCGGCGACCGCGCGCTTGACCATCTCGATGGCCTCGACCAGCCGCTCGCCGCGGTCGATCCAGGCGTAGCCGAGGTAGTTCAGCAGGTCCGGCTCGTTCGGCTCCTGCGCCAGGGCGGCGGTGAGATCCTTCTCGGCGGCGGGCCACTGGCCGGCGCGTTCCAGGGCGATGCCGCGCATGTAGAGCAGCCGCCAGTCGGGGTTTTCGCCTGCGCCCGCGATCACGCCGTCCAGCACCTGGGCGGACTCCGCGTAACGGTCGTTGGCGCGCAACAGGTCGGCGTAGGTGACCGCCGCGTCGCGGTCCCGCGGGGCGGCGTCATAGGCCTGCTTGGCCATGGCCAGGCCCTCGGCCTGGTTCTTCGCGACCTGATAGCTCCAGGCCAGCTTGGCCCGGGCCGTGGCGTAGTAGGGCGAAGTATTCGGGATCGTGGCGTAGGCCGTCCGCGCGCCGTCGGTGTCGCCGAGGGCGGCGAGCGTGTCGCCCAGCATGACGCGGGCGTCCTCCTGCTTCGGGTCGAGGTAGAGGGCCAGCCGCAGATAGGCGAGCATCATCTTGCGGTCGCCGCTCTGCTGGGCCACGGCCGGCATGAAGACGCGGGCGGCGCCCTCGCGCAGCGTCGGCATGGGCGGCGCCTTGCCCTTGGACGCCGCGCGCGCGCGGGCCGCCTTGAGGTTGGAGTCGTTGGGAGCCTGGGCCAGGGCCTTGTCGTAGAGGGCGACGGCGTCCGCCCGGCGACCGCGCCGCTCCAGGAAGGCGCCGTGGTCGAGCACGAACAGCAGGCCGGCGTCGCCCATGCCCGTGAGCGCCATGTAGTCGGTCTCGGCCTCCTCGTAGCGCTTGGCGCGCTCGAACAGCAGGGCCTGGCCGAGCTGGCCGAAGATCTCCACGAGCCGGTCGCCGCGCAGGTCCGGACGCGCGATCGCGCCCTCCTTGTCGCCAGCCGCGGCCGCGGCCCAGGGCGCGAGCAACGCCGCCGCCGGCCGGTGCGGGCTCGAGACGGCGCCGCTGCCCAGGATGGCCTGGGCGTCCTTGCCCCGGTTCTCACCGAGGGCCTGGACCACCTTGGTCAGGGCCCCGAGCCGCTGCAGGGCGATGCCGCCGTCCTCGCCAGGCGCCAGCTGGGACGCGCGGGCGATGTCGCCGGCCAGGATGGCGGCGATGAAAGGCCGGCCGCCGAACTCGGCCGCATCGAGGCCCGACGCGCCGGCCCGGTCGAAGTAGCGCACGGCCGCCGCGTTATCGCCGTTGTTCATCGCGCCCTGGCCGGCCAGGTAGAGGCCATAGGCGGAGACCGGCTCGTCCTGTCCGAATTCGACGTCGCCACGCTCCGGCCCGCGCAGGGCGGTGTCGGGCGCGGCCCCCGTCGTGGCGCAGGCGGCCAGCAGCAGCGGGGCAAGGGCGGGAAGCAGGAGACGACGCAGTTTCATGCCGCTCACCTTGCCGGAAACTTGGGCGGCGGCAAGGCGGATCGTGTCGCGCCCTTCGAGACGCGGCTTCGCCGCGCCCCGGGATGACGAACTTCCTGGAACGCGAGCCAGATTCGCCATGGTGAGGAGGCGGCCGCGAGGCCGCCATCCCGAACCACGCGGCGCATTTACATGTTCGGGTAGTTCGGGCCGCCGCCGCCTTCCGGGGTCGTCCAGACGATGTTCTGCGACGGGTCCTTGATGTCGCAGGTTTTGCAGTGGACGCAGTTCTGGGCGTTGATCTGGAACTTCGGATTGTTCCCGGCCTCGTCGTACAGCACCT
>JBIICO010000290.1:0-3786 GCA_044238855.1 Caulobacter sp. | reverse complement strand
GACCTTGCCCGGGGCGGTGCGGTAGAAGGTGTGGATCGAGCAGAAGCTGCAGGTCCGCGCGCAGCCCCGGCTGGCCAGCAGCGGCATGCTGAAGCGGCCGAGGATCACCGCGGGGTCGAAGTCGCGGTCGGGCCAGGGGAGGGCGTCCAGATCCGGCAGCAGGTGGCGGGCCTTGTGGATCACCGCCTCGCCGGACGGGCCGCGACTGACCATGCCCTCGATGCCGCGCCAGTCCTGCCCGGCGGCCAGGGCGTCGGCCAGCTCAACGACGGTCAGTTCGCCCTCATACTGCACGATGCTGTCCAGTTCCGGCACGGCGGCCAGCGTCGGCTCGGGGCTGAGGCTCGGATAATGGCCGCCCATTGTGAAGTGCGCCGCGACGCCATGGTCGCGCAGCATGCGCATCAGCGCGCCGTAGCGGCGGATGTAGAACTGGAAGATCAGCGAGAAGCCGACCAGCACCGGGTCGGCGGCCTTCACGGCGGCGAGGATCTCGTCCTCCGGCGCCTCGATGTCGACCACCTGCACGCGATAGCCGGCCTGGCGCAGGACGGCGGACAGATAGCCGAGGCCCAGGTTGCCCATCTTCTGGAAGCCGATGAGCGTCACGGCGGGGCGTGGACCGGTCATGGTCGTCACCTGCTGATGGTCGGAAAAAGAAGCGCCCGGCCGGGATCGTGGGGACCCCGGCCGGGCGCGGGCGTCATCGGATGCCGCCCAGAGCCTTCTGGCCGGCCTCGTTGGCCTTCAGTTCGGCGGCCAGTACGTCGTGCTGGAACTGCAGCTGAACCCGGGCCAGGTCGAGGATCACGCGCTCGTCTAGGCGTTCGAAGATCCACCACGGGACCGGATCCACGTTCCAGCGGGGGCGGAACTGCAGCGCCTGCTGCAGCGGTTCGAGGCGTTCGGGTCGCAGGGCCACTGTCGGAATCTCCGTGGTCTGGACGCACGTCTCCGGACCCGCGGGATGGCGGGGGGCGGCCGGCGTCGATTGTCGTCGAGAGGTGGTCGGGGCGTCGTCAGCAGGCGCCGCATCAATTTCTAGCAACCGCCGTTATCCGGCTCAATCCGGCGAAGGCCCCAGAGAGGCTGGGGCGCCGACCCGATTGGCGCCGGGCGAGAAACATGCGGCGCCGAGGACACGACGGCGTTGCGCGTCGGGGCCGCCGCGTTGACACTCCCTTGACCGCTGCTTAAGTCTCCGGCGCGCTGACACGGGCGGTTTTTCGAGCGGGCGGAAGGCCTTGCACGACCCCGAGCCGCCGCCGCGCACCGCTTTTCACTGGATTCCTCACCGCATGCTCGGCTTCGCCAAAAATCTCTTCGGCTCCTCCAACGACCGCAAGGTCAAGGCCATGACGGCCCGGGTCGCCAAGATCAACGCCCTCGAGCCGGCCTTCTCCGCGCTGAGCGACGAGCAGCTGCGCGCCAAGACCGACGAGTTCAAGGCGCGGCTGGCGAAGGGCGCGACGCTCGACGACATCCTGGAAGAAGCCTTCGCCGTGGTCCGCGAGGCCTCCAAGCGCTCGCTGGGCCAGCGTCACTACGACGTGCAGATGGTCGGGGGCATGGTCCTGCACAAAGGCGGCATCGCCGAGATGCGGACCGGTGAAGGCAAGACGCTGGTCGGCACCCTGCCGACCTACCTGAACGCCCTCGAGGGCAAGGGCGTCCACGTCATCACCGTCAACGACTACCTCGCCAAGCGCGACGCCGAGTGGATGGGGCAGGTGTACCGCTTCCTCGGCCTGACCGTCGGCGTGATCGTCAACGGCCTGTCGCAGGGCCAGCGCCAGGAGGCGTACCGCAGCGACATCACCTACGGCACCAACAACGAGTTCGGCTTCGACTACCTGCGCGACAACCTCGTCTACGACGTGAACGAGATGGTCCAGCGCGGCCACAACTTCGTTATCGTCGACGAAGTGGACTCGATCCTGATCGACGAGGCCCGCACCCCGCTGATCATCTCCGGCCCCACCGAGGACCGCTCGGAATTCTACCGGGTCATCGACGGCGTCGTGAAGGAGCTGATCAAGGAAGAGGGCATCTACGAGCACGACGAGAAGCAGCGCCAGGCGCTGCTGACCGAACGGGGCTCGGAGCGGGTCGAGGAGATCCTGATGGCCGGCGGCCATCTGGGCGAGGATACGGCCGGCCTCTACGACGCCGCCAACGTCTCGGTGGTGCACCACGTCAACCAGGCCCTGCGCGCCAACGTGCTCTACACGCGGGACAAGGACTACATCGTCAAGGCCGGCGAGGTGATCCTGATCGACGAGTTCACCGGCCGCATGATGACCGGCCGCCGCCTGTCGGAAGGCCTGCACCAGGCGATCGAGGCCAAGGAAGGCGTCGAGGTCCAGCCCGAGAACCAGACCCTGGCCTCGGTGACGATCCAGAACTACTTCCGCCTCTACAAGAAGCTCTCGGGCATGACCGGCACCGCCGCGACCGAGGCCCAGGAGTTCGGCGACATCTACAAGATGGACGTCACCGAGATCCCGACCAACCGCGTCATCCAGCGGATCGACGAGGACGACGAGGTCTACCGCACCGCGGCCGAGAAGAACGCCGCGATCATCAAGCAGATCGAGGACTGCCACCGCCGTGGTCAGCCGATCCTGGTCGGCACCGTGTCGATCGAGAAGTCGGAGACCCTGTCCGAGCTGCTGAACGTCCATGAGTTCGAAATGGACGGCAAGAAGATCAAGGGCATCCCGCACAGCGTGCTGAACGCCCGCTACCACGAGCAGGAAGCCCTGATCGTGGCCGACGCAGGCGTGCCGGGCGCGGTGACGATCGCCACCAACATGGCCGGCCGCGGCACCGACATCCAGCTGGGCGGCAACAGCGACATGCACATGGCCAAATGGCGCCAGGAGCAGGTCGGCCTGGGCCTCGAACACAACCCAGAAGCCGAGCGCGCTGAGAAGGCGCGCTTCGAAGCCGAGATCGCCGACCGCAAGCGCCGGGCGCTCGAAGCCGGCGGCCTGTACGTGCTCGGCACCGAGCGCCACGAAAGCCGCCGCATCGACAACCAGCTCCGCGGCCGGACCGGCCGTCAGGGCGACCCGGGCCGTTCGAAGTTCTTCCTCTGCTGCGAGGACGACCTGCTGCGCATCTTCGCCGGCGATCGCCTGGACGCGATCATGCGTTCGTTCGGCGTCCAGGAAGGCGAGGCGATCACCCACAAGTGGCTGAACAAGGCCATCGCCACCGCCCAGAAGCGCGTCGAGCAGCGGAACTACGAGATCCGCAAGAACCTGCTCAAGTACGACGACGTCGTGAACGACCAGCGGAAGGCCGTGTTCGAGCAGCGCCAGGAGTTCATGGAGGCGACCGACCTCTCCGAATTCGTCTCGGAGATGCGCGAGGACGTCATCGACGACCTGGTCGCCCGTTTCATGCCGCCCAAGGCCTATGCCGAGCAGTGGGACGTCGAGGGACTGGACGAGCGCGTCCAGGCGCTGCTGGGGCTGCAGCTGCCGCTGCAGGAATGGGCCGCGGAAGAAGGCATCGCCAACGAGGAGATCCGGGAGCGGATCGCCACCGCCGCCAACGCGCGCGCCGCCGAGCGCGAGCAGATCCTGTCGTCGGAGCAGACCCGCGCCGTCGAGAAGAACTTCCTGCTGCAGATGATCGATATGCAGTGGCGCGAGCACCTGGTCCACCTGGACCACCTGCGCAACGTCATCGGCCTGCGCGGCTACGGCCAGCGCGACCCGCTGAACGAGTACAAGACCGAGGCCTTCAGCCTGTTCGAGAAGCTGCTGACCGACCTGC
>JBIICO010000289.1:0-3794 GCA_044238855.1 Caulobacter sp. | reverse complement strand
TGGCGTTCGACGAACTGGCCGCCGAGCCCGTCGAAGCCGTGGCCGAGGCCGCGCCGGAGGTCGTCGAAACCGTCGCTGACGCCGTGGAAGCGGTCGCCGACGACCTGACCAAACTGACCGGCATTGGTCCCAAGCTGGCCGCGTCGCTGGCCGAGCGGGGCGTGACCCGCTTCGCTGACATCGCCGCCTGGACCGCCGCCGATGTCGAGGCGTTCGACAAGGACATGAAGCTGATGGGCCGCATCGACCGCGAGGCCTGGATCGCCCAGGCCAAGCGCTATGCCGAAACGGCCGCGCACTGAGCCGGGGACAGCTACGCTTCGCGAAGCAGTCCCTGCCTAGAGTCCGAACGCCTTCAGCAGCCGGTCCGCCGCGGCCGAGGCCGGGACGCGGCCGGCGCGGACCTGGCGTTCGAGCTCGGGCGACAGCCGGGCCACCTCCGGGTGGTGGCGGAAGGCCTCCTCCAGCCGGTCGGTGACCATCGCCCACATCCAGCGGGCGTTCTGGCCGGCGCGGCGGGCGGCGCGGTCGCCGTTCGCGGTCATGATCTCGCGGTGGCGCTCGATCTGTTGCCAGAGCACGTCCAGGCCGGCGTTGTTCAAGCCCGAGGCAGTCAGCACCGGCGGCGTCCAGTCCGGCGAGGCCGGCGTCAGGATGTGCAGCGCCGTGCGGTACTCGCGCGCCGACCGCTCCGCCCGGGGCGGATCGCTGTCGGCCTTGTTGATCAGGATCAGGTCGGCGATCTCGATCAGGCCTTTCTTGATACCCTGAAGTTCGTCGCCGCCGCCCGGGATCAGCACGGCCATGAACAGGTCGACCATGTCGGCCACCACCGTCTCCGACTGGCCGACGCCGACCGTCTCGACGATGACGATATCGAAGCCGGCCGCCTCGCAGAGCAGCATCGCCTCGCGGGTCTTGCGCGCCACGCCGCCGAGCGTGCCGCCGGACGGGGAGGGGCGGATGAAGGCGTTCGGATCGACCGCCAGCCGCTCCATCCTGGTCTTGTCGCCGAGGATCGAGCCGCCGGTGCGGCTGGAGGAAGGATCCACCGCCAGCACCGCGACCTTGTGGCCGGCCGTGGTCAGGTTGACGCCGAGCGCCTCGATGGTCGTCGACTTGCCGGCCCCGGGCACCCCCGTGATGCCCAGCCGCTGGGCGTCGCCGGTATGCGGCATCAGCCGCTCCAGCAGGGCGCGGGCGGCTTCCTGGTGGTCGGCGCGGCGGCTCTCCACCAGGGTGATCGCCCGGGCCAGCGCGGCGCGGTCGCCCGTCAGGATGCGGGCCTCGAGATCGGCGATGTCGGGGATGCGGGTCACCCCACGGGTCTAGATGACCACGGCGGTTCCCGAAACCGAAACCATCAGCATCTGCGCCTGCGGGCCGACGGTGTTGTAGTCCAGGTCGACGCCGATGATGGCGTTGGCGCCGGCCTTCTCCGCTTCCTTGATCAGGTTCTTCATCGCGTCCTCGCGGGCGCGGGCCAGCAGCCGCTCGTACGAGCGCGAGTGGCCGCCGATGAAGTCGCGGATCGAGGCCATGAGGTCGAAGACGAAGTTCGCGCCCAGAATCGACTGGGAATAGATCGCGCCCTTGTATTCCTTCACAGGCCGACCCTCGATGAACGGGGTGGTCGTGATCAGCATCGCCGGCTCCCAAACTTCCCGCCCAACTATTAAGCTTAAACGGCTTTCGGTGCGAGGGTTCTCCTCGCAGGCGAACCTTGCGGGGCAAGGCGTTGCGTGGCGCGCGAAAAGCGGACCAACGGTCTTTGAGGATTAACACGGCTGAGGCATGGTGCGGCTCGGCGGGGCGTCGGGGCCCCGGGGAAGCCTTCGATGTTCTTCGCCCAGTCGCATCTCGATCTGCACAACATCAAGAGCAGCATCGAGCGGACCAAGCAGATGTCCGACGGCGTCATCAAGATCGGCCCGTTCGGGGTCGGCCTGGACGCGCTGCTCGGCTTCGTGCCGCCGCTCGGCGCCGCCTACAGCGCCGGGGCCGGGGCGATCCTGGTCATCGACGGCATGCGCGCGCGGGCCGCGCCGATGGTTCTGGCCGAGATGACGCTGATCCTGGCGATCGACACCCTGACCCCGTTCATCCCCAAGGCCGGCGGCATCATCGACGCCCTGTTCACCGGCCACAAATGGGCGGCCGACCTGCTGCTGCGCCACATGGACGAGACCATCTACTTCGAGGGCACGCGCGAGCAGGCCCAGGCCTCGTCCGAGTATCGCGACCTGATGACCCGCGTCCGGGCCGGCAAGGAGAAGCGGCGGGTCGTGTTCCTGGGCAAGAGTTCGAAACCGGCCGCCTGAAGCGTGTCCGCCCTCTGGCGGAAACCCGGAAGCCGTGCCTAACGTTAACCGGGTCATGCAGGGGACGACATGAGCCGCGAACACGCCCACAGCGCCTATCGTTCGGCCGAGACGGTCAAGAAGCTGTCCGACCGCGTCATCGGCTTCGGACCGTTCGGCATCGGCATGGACGGGCTGCTGACCTGGATCCCGGGCGCGGGCATCGTCTACAGCTTCGGCGCGGGGGCCTTCCTGCTGTGGAGCGCTTTCCGGAGCGGGGCCTCGCTGGGCACCCTGGTCAAGATGGCCGGCTTCCTGGGCGTCGACATGATCGTCTCCGACGTGCCGATCGTGGGCGATGTCGCCGACGTGCTCTGGCAGGGCCACCTGATGGCCGCGACCACGCTGCAGAAGGACATCGAGACGCGGCACGGCGCGCCGGAGGGGATGGACTCGGTCCTGCACCGCCCCAAGCGCCGGCGGACGGGGATGAGCGTCCTGGCCCTGCTGGTCGTGATCGCCTTCGGCTTCGCGGTCTGGGCGTCCGACTTCAATGAGCTGCTGCCGCACGGCCTGAAGTACGCCTTCCTGAACGCCAGCCTGCCGATGGGCGGGATGGGCGTCGACCTGCAGTACCTGCTCTACGGGACCATGGTGCTGCTGTTCGTTCTGAGCGTCCTGCGACGTGGGCTGCAACGGCGCGGGGCGCCGGCCTGAGGCACGGCTTCGCCGCCTCACGGGTTTTGCCCTGAAGGTGGGGGAGGTGGTGCGGAGCGCTCCGGGCTCGACCCGGAAGTCTGTGGTGTGAGCAGTTCGAGCAATGGGTAGAACCAAAGCGCTCCGCGAGGTTCGTTATCCGGAAGCTTCCGCTCGGCAGCCGTATTCGGGCTTGGCCGGAGCGCCTCCGACGGGCGGGACCCTGGCAAGGCTTCCCGGACCGGATGAGTTTCCCACCCATCCCTGTCCCCGTTCGAATCCCCGTCCCGTCGCCGCAAGGTTCGCCGGCCGAGCGCCCTCCCCATGCGATGGAACGTCATGAGTATTGGGGCGGGAGAAGCGCCCGCCGGTGATTTCACATAAAGCGGCGCTGGATCAGTGGGTTAGGCGGAGCGTTTCCGCGAAACCTCCCCGCGAGCGGGGAGGATAGCCATCGGCGCTTACTCCGCCGCGACGCTCTGTTCGTAGCCCAGCTGGCGGTTCAGCTTGTCCAGCAGGTCGATGGCCGCCTCGGCGATCACCGTGCCCGGGGGGAAGATCGAGGTCACGCCGGCGTCGAGCAGGGCCTGGAAGTCCTGCGGCGGGATCACGCCGCCGATGACGGTCATGATGTCCGGGCGGCCCTGCCTGGCGAGCTCGGCCTTCAGTTCCGGCGCCAGGGTCAGGTGGCCGGCGGCGAGCGAGCTGGCGCCCACCACGTGGACGTCGTTCTCCACCGCCTGGCGGGCGGCTTCGGCGGGCGTCTGGAACAGCGGGCCGATGTCGACGTCGAAGCCG
>JBIICO010000084.1:0-12956 GCA_044238855.1 Caulobacter sp. | reverse complement strand
CGCCGGGGTTGATCGACACCGGGTCGCTGGCCGGGAAGGTTTCCTTCAGGCCCTTGTCGAGCTGGCGGTTGGTGTGGGGGTCGGAGTCCTCGTCGACGTCGGCCAACGGGTCCGGCCCGCGCTCCATGTCGGCGGGCTTGTCGGCGTCGGTCGGCACGCCGCCGGTGCGGACGCCGTCGGCCGCCAACGGCTCGCGCGCGATGTCGAGGCCTTCGTCGTCGCGCTGGCCCTCGATCTCGTCGTCCAGTTCGTCGACGTCGTCGTCGTCGAAGTCCTCGTCCTCATCGTCGAGGTCGTCGTCGTCCTCGGCCGTGGTGACGTCGTAGACGTCGTCGATCTCGTCGAAGTTGGCGATGTCCTCGCCGTCTTCGGTCAGGTTGGTTTCGTCCAGGACTTCGGCGCGGTCCTGGGCCTCATATTCGAAGTCGGTTTCGGGGTTCATGGGAATGGCTTCCTGGACTGGCGGGACGTTGCGCCCCTGGTCCCGGAATCAACCCTTCGCGAAGGCCCCGGTTCCGGCCGTCACGGCCTGGGAGAGCGCCTCGGCGATGTCCTGCATCGGCTCCTCCCACTGGCCGACGCCGGGGGCGACGAACACGCGCGCCTGGGGATACCAGGGCAGGTGGTCGGTCCCCAGCCGCGTCCAGGAGCCCGGTGTCGACAGGATCCAGATCGGCGCGCCGCAGGCGCCGGCGATACTGCTGGTGGCGTTTGCCGGCCCGACGATCAGGTCCATGGCGCGGCACAGCGCGGCGACGTCGTCGAGATCGGCCTTCAGATCGATGCCCGGCGGGTTCCAGATCTCCAGGCCCAGGTGCTTCTTCGCCTCGGCCAGTTCCAGCGCGCAGTCGCCGTACTGCAGGTTGACGAAGGTCACGCCTGGCGTGGCCAGCACGGGCGCCCATTGCTCGAACGGCGAGAAAAAGCGGTGCCGCGCGCCGTTGCTGATCGCGCTCTTCCACAGCAGCCCGACCTTGGGGCCGGGCAGGGCGGCCAGCTGGGCCCGCCAGTGCGCCACGCGGGCCGGGTCGGGCTTCAGGTAGCCGTCATGGGCCGGGAAGGCCTCGACGGAGGTGCGGAACCGGCGCAGCAGCGAACCCATCGGCGCCCACAGGTCGATCGCGGAGGCGTCGGTGACGAACTCGGCCCCCCGATACGTGCGACCCTCGATCATGCCGGTGCGGTGCGGCCCGACCTGGGCCGCCGGGAACGAGCGCTGGAACAGCGGGACCAGCCGTCCCTCGACGGCCAGGATCAGCTTGCCGTCGGGCCCCAGCGCTTCGATGACGTTGGGGATCAGGCCCGCGAACATCGCCTCGTCGCCCAGGCCCTGTTCGCCGTAGACCAGCAGGGTCTTGCCGGCCAGGTCGACCTCGGGCGTCCACAGCGGGCTCTCGCAGATGAAGTGGGTCACGTCGCCGAACTGCGGGTGCAGCCGCGCTTCGTAGTCGTCCCAGCCGCCGGCGGTGTCGCCCAGCACGAGCCGGATGGTGGAGCGCGACAGCTGCATCATCAGCCGTTCGCTGACGTCGGTGGTCTCCGCCAGCGCCGCCTGGACGTCCTCATGGGCGCCGGCCGCGTCGCCCAGCACCAGCCGCGCGTTGCCGCGGTTGTAGCGGGCCTTGCTCATGCCCGGGTCGATCCGCAGGGCCTCGTCGAAGAAGGTCGCGGAGGTGGCCGGATCGCCCTGCTCGCCGACGACGGTGCCCAGCGTGTTCCAGAGCAGCGATTTGTCGGGATTGGCCGCGATCGCCGGGCTCAGCACGTCGATGGCCTCGGCGAAGAGAGCCTGGTCACGCAGGGCGCAGGCCAGATTGTTGGCCGCCTCGTGCGAGTCCGGGTGGGCGGCCAGATAGTGCCTGAACAGCTTCTCGGCGGTCTCGACCATGCCCATGCGATAGGCGAGGCGGCCCAGGTCGTTGGCGACCTCGGCCTCTTCCGGGATCAGCGCCAGCGCCGACTCGTAGCAGCGCAGCGACATCGCGAAGTCGCCGGCCCGCTCGCGGGCGATGGCCATCAGATACCAGGCCATGCCGCTGCGCTCGTCGGTGTTCAGCGCCTGCATGGCCAGATCGCCGCCCAGCACGAAGTCGTCGGCCAGCAGGGCGGCCACGGCGCGCTGCAGCAGCGGCTGGATGGCGAGGGCCTTCAGCTCGGCCACGGCCGCGTCGATCCGGGCCAGGGCCGCGTGCGACCCCGCTTCGCCGGCGACCGGCGCGACCATCCGCGGCCCGGCCGCGAACGGGTGCGGACTGTCGGAGGCGTTGAAGGTCGGCGACATGCGGAAACGACTCCGGGGGGAGGCTGGTAGCGACGCTCTCCGCATCGCGCGGTTATGCTTAAGGTCGCTTTAACCCGCGACGCTGCGCCACAGGGCGGGCAATGTCCCGTTAACTGTGCGACCGTAGCTTGCCATCAATCGGGCGGGCGGGATTCCCTCGGGGCGAAAGCCACGATGGCCGCGCACGTCCAAGACCGGAGTTCGACGTCGTGCCGCTGAAATTGTCGCTGAAGCCGGGAGAGAAGTTCGTTCTCAACGGGGCCGTCGTCCAGAATGGCGACCGCCGGGGCGTTCTGGTCCTGCAGAACAAGGCGTCCGTCCTGCGCGAGAAGGACATCATGCAGCCGGAGGAGGTTACAACTCCGGCGCGCCTGATCTACTTCCCGGTGATGATGATGTACCTCGATGAGCCCGGCGCCATGCGCTACTACGACGAGTTCGTGCGGCGCCTGTCCGAGTTCATGGGCGTCATCCGCAACCCGGACGTCCTGGCCGAGTGCGTGTCGATCTCGAAGCACGCGATGGCCAAGGAATACTACAAGGCGCTGATGTTGTGCCGGAAGCTGATCGAGTACGAAGACGAAAGGTTGGGGAATGTCCCTTCAAGCGTACCAGCAGACCGCGGCGCGTAGCGAGGCTCCGCGAGACGCGGAGTATCGCTTGTTCGGCCAGGTCACCCGGGCGCTGATGGCGGCGGCCGAGCTTCCCGCCGACGACGTGCGTGGTCGTATCGACGCGCTCGACTGGAACCGGCGCCTGTGGTCGGTCCTGGCGACCGACTGCGCGGACTCGGCCAACGGCCTGCCGATGCCGCTGCGCGCGCAGATCATCTCGCTCAGCATCTGGGTCGGGAAGCACACCAGCGCGGTGATCCGCAAGGAGGAGGACATCGAGCCCCTCATCGACATCAACCGCATCATGATGCAGGGCCTCGCCGGCCAGGCGGACGCCGCCTGACGGCCGCTTTTTCCCTACCGTTCAGGCAAAAGATTCCGCCCGGCCGTTCGCGCCGGGCGGTTTGCGTTTCGGGGTAAACGCGGCCGCGCCTTTGCCGGCAAAAACCCGAAACAATTCAGACATCTAAAAAGTTACCGCCGGGGCCGGATCTGGCCCGTGGCTTGCGATGCCTGATCCCGAGCGAGAACGCTCGCCGGCAAAAGCCGGGACATCACCCGACCAGAATGGAAGGACCCAGCCGATGATCAGCAATTCGGTGAATACGAACGTGGGCGCGATGATCGCGCTCCAGAACCTCAACGCGACCAACACGGAGCTCAACCAGACCCAATCGCGCATCAACACGGGCAAGAAGGTCGCCACGGCGAAGGACAACGGCGCCATCTGGGCTATCGCCCAGTCGCAACGCGCTTCGTCGCAGAGCCTGAATGCCGTGAAGGAATCGCTCGATCGGGGTCGTTCCACCATCGATGTTGCTCTGGCCGCCGGCGAGTCGGTTTCCGACCTGCTGGTCCAGATGAAAGAGAAGGCCCTGGCGGCGTCGGACTCCACGCTCGACACCACCAGCCGCGCCGCGCTCAACGAGGACTTCAAGGCCCTGCGTGACCAGATCACGAAGGCCGTGTCGAACGCCGATTTCAATGGCGCCAACCTGATCAAGGCTTCTGGCACCACGATCGCGGCCCTCGCCAACGCGGACGGCTCGTCCAAGCTGACGGTCAGCCCCGAGAACCTGTCTCTCGGCGCCTCGATCGTCACCGTGGCCGCGACCGGCACGATCAACAGCGTGACCGCCGCGACCGCCATGCTCACGACGGTCGGCAACTCGATCAGCAACGTCAACGCGTCGCTCGCGCGTCTCGGCACCAAGGCCAAGGCGTTCGATACGCACCTCACCTTCGTCGGGAAGCTCCAGGACACGCTGGACGCCGGCGTGGGGAACCTGGTGGACGCCGACCTCGCGAAGGAAAGCGCCAAGCTTCAGGCTCTGCAGACCAAGCAGCAGCTGGGGGTTCAGGCGCTGGGTATCGCGAACTCGTCGACGCAGAGTCTCCTGTCCCTGTTCAGGGGCTAGGCCGCGACGCCGGGCGGAGCTTGGACTCCGCCCGGCAGGCTTTTCCTCCGGGTGACCCGGCAGGAACTGCCTGGCATGCCCGGAGATCGGCAAAAACTGCCGGGCAACATCATTCCTAACAGACATATAACGCAGTAATTTCAACGCCTTGCGGAGCGCCCCGCACTCGGCCGATTTGGCCCGGCGATTGCTTCCCAGTTCAGTGGGCAAAACGCCCCCGGCCGTCAAAACGACGCCGGACACCTGAAAGGGAACCATCGTCATGGCGCTGAACAGCGTTAACACGAACTCGGGCGCGCTTATCGCCCTGCAAAACCTGAACTCCACGAATGCCGAGCTGAACACCGTTCAGTCGCGCATCAACACCGGCAAGAAGGTCGCTTCGGCGAAGGACAACGGCGCCATCTGGGCCATCGCCCAGACGCAACGCGGCTCTTCCTCGGCCCTGAACGCGGTGAAGGACTCGCTCCAGCGCGGTCAATCCACCATCGACGTCGCTCTGGCCGCCGGCGAGACCGTTTCCGATCTGCTCGTGCAGATGAAGGAAAAGGCCCTGGCCGCGTCGGACACCACCCTGGACACCGCCAGCCGCTCGGCTCTGAACGAAGACTTCAAGGCTCTTCGTGACCAGATCGGCAAGGCCGTGTCGAACGCCGACTTCAACGGCGCCAACATGATCAAGGCGTCGGGCTCCACCGTGACGGCTCTGGCCAACTCGGACGGCACCTCGAAGATCACCGTGGCCGCGGTTTCGCTGGCCCTGGGCGGCACGACGCTCGGTTCGGCGCTCAGCGCCACCGCGACCATCAACTCGGCCACCGCGGCCGCCTCGATGATCACGACCGTCAACACGGCCATAACCAACGTTGGCGCGGCCCTGGCCAAGCTCGGCACGGGCGCCAAGGCCCTGGACGCTCACCTGACCTTCGTCGGGACGCTGCAGGACACCCTGGACGCGGGCGTGGGCAACCTGGTGGACGCCGACCTGGCGAAGGAAAGCGCGAAGCTGCAAGCCCTGCAAACCAAGCAACAGCTCGGCGTGCAGGCCCTGTCGATCGCGAACAGCTCGACCTCGTCGCTGCTGGGCCTCTTCCGCTAGCGGTACTGACAATGGGGGCGGGCGGCTTCGCCGTCCGCCTCTCGTCGCTGCGGCGGAGGTTCCGTTCACGGACCTTCGCCGTTCGCGCATTCGGAGACGCCGGTCGGCACGGGCCGTCGTAAGGAGAGATGAAAGCCATCGCACCCACGTCGGCGATCCAGGACACGGGAGCCTTTCCGGCCCCGAAAGTGGAACGCGTCGGCGCCGCCAGGTCGTCGAAACAGCCCGCGCAGCAAACCGCGGACCTCCGCCTCATCATCGAGGAGGACGAGGCGACGGGAACCATCGTCTACAAGACTCTCGACCGCCGCACCGGTGAGGTCGTCCGTCAACTGCCGCGCGAGGAAGTCCTGCGGCTGAAGGATGAGCTCAGCTACCAGCCCGGCGACGTGGTCGACTCACGGTCCTGACAGACGCGCCATGGCCGCGACCACGGGTCGCGGCGCCCGCAAGTCCTTGCCCGACACCGGTCCGCCGGTGGCGGTAACTATGGTTTATGCGCGTTAACCATACGCACACCATCTCCAGCCAGCTTGCTCCATGGGGCGGCCGGGTGAGTCGCGCCGCATGAACTGCGAAGCGCCTTGCTAGGAGAAACCCATGGCGATCAGCGTCCACACGAACCAGTCAGCGTTGATCGCGCTGCAAAACCTGAACAAGACCAACGACGACCTGGCCAGTGCGCAGAACCGCATCAGCACGGGCCTGAAGGTTCAGGGTCCCAAGGATAACGCCTCGGTCTGGGGTATCGCCCAGGCGCAGCGGGCCGACCTCGGGGCGCTGAGCGCGGTGAAGATGAGCCTCGACCGGGCGCAGTCGATCGCCGACGTGGCGATGACGGCCGGCGAGACGGTCTCGGACCTGCTGCTGCAGATGAAGGAGAAGGTGACGGGGGCGATGGACCCGTCGCTGGACACCGTCGCCCGCACGGCGCTCGACTCGGACTTCAAGGCGCTGCTCAAGCAGATCAGCCAGGTGGTGAACGACGCCGAGTTCGACGGCGCCAACATCCTGGACGGCGCGATGGGCTCCTCGATCCGCTTCCTCGCGAACGCGGACTCCAGTTCGTACATCACGCTGCAGCCGAAGAACCTGTCGCTGGGCGGCACGATCCTGACCCTGGCCGCCACGGCCTCGATCAGCACCGCGACCCTGGCGACCAGCATCCAGACGGCGCTGACCGCCTCGATCAGCAACGTCAACCAGGCGCTCGGCGATCTCGGCGCCCAGTCGCGTCAGATCGAGAACCACAACACCTTCGTCGGCAAGCTCAGCGACGCGCTGAACACCGGCATCGGCCACCTGGTGGACGCGGACCTGGCCAAGGAAAGCGCCCGCCTGCAGGCCCTGCAGGTGCAACAGCAGCTCGGCGCCCAGGCGCTGTCGATCGCCAACCAGCAGCCGCAGGTCATCCTGTCGCTGTTCAAGGGCTGATGAAGGCCCGGCCCGTCATAGTGTTGACGGGCTGGCCCGCTATTAGCGGTCCGGGGTGGGGCGGAGCGTCGTTATGATCGAGTTGCGCGATCTCGCGCCGGAAGACGAGGAGCGGCTGTTCCTCTGGCGAAGCGAGCCGGAGGTGGCCCGCTGGATGTCCGACGCCGACGTGTCGGGCCGCGAGGCTCACCGCGCCTGGTTCGAGCATCTCCGCACGGATCCTGATCTCAAGGGCTGGATGATCGAGCGGGCGGGGCGGCCTTCGGGCCTGCTCACCCTCACGGGCCTGACCGGACATCACCGCCGCGCCGCCTGGAACTGGTTCGTCGGCGACCGCGAGGCCCGCGGCCGCGGCGTCGGGCGCGCCGCCCAGGTGCTCGGCCTCGACCGCGCCTTCGGCGAACTGAACCTGCACAAGGTCTACGCCGAGGTCATGGCGGACAACGACGCCGCCCTGAAGACCCTCGCCGGCTTCGGTTTCCGCCGCGAGGGTTACCTGCGCGGCCACGTCCTGAAGGACGGCGAGCCGCACGACGTGGTCCAGCTCGGCATGTTGCGCGACGAGTGGAACGCCCGCGCGCCCGCCGCCCGCAAACAGCTTTCGCAAGCGGGTCTCATCGCCGCTTAACCAGTTGCCTTAACGCCTTGGCAGGCCTTGTGCGGCAAGGTGTCGCTGCGGGAAACCGCTCGGGGATTGAATGGCGGTCCAGTTCGATAACAGCGTCCTCCTGGGATACTTCCAGGCCAAGACGAACAGCGCGCTGGTCGGCGGCGGCGCGACGGCTGCCGTCCAGACGGGCGGAACCGGCGGCGCGATCGTCAACGGGAAGCGCATCTATGCCCCGACGCCGCCCTGGTCGACGACCTCGGGCGCGGCCCAGACCAGCGAACTGGTCAAGCAGGCGCTGGCCGGCCGCCGCTTCATCAACGAGGATTCGGCGCAGCTCGACCTGCCCGGCGCCAGCACCGACTACAAGAAGCTGTTCGCCCTCTACCAGGGCCTGAACGCGCTCAGCGGCATCGCCGACAAGGCCAACAGCAGCACCATCACCACGACGGAGCTGAACCGCCTGAACAGCGTGTTCTCCAAGGGCCTGTCGGAAATCTCGGGCTACGTGGACAAGCTCAAGCTCGAGCAGATGCGCCTGACCCGCGGCGACACCATGCTGTCGGACAAGTCGGCGGTCGGCGTGCCCCGCGCCACCTACACCTACAAGACCGGCAAGCTGCACACCGGCGCCCAGAGCGCGCCGGTCGAGGCCTTCCAGGGCGACGTGAAGTTCGACATCACGGTCAAGCAGGGCAAGACGACGAAGACCATGTCGATCGACCTGTCGGAGATGACGGGCGACCGGTCGATGGGCGGCGTGGCCTCCTTCATCAACAGCAAGCTCGAGGCGGAGGGCATCCGCACCCGCTTCAGCGTCGAGCGCACCCCGGGCGAGCCGCGCAAGATCACCACGGGCGGCACGACCGTCACCCTGCCGGCCCTCGCCGACGACTACAATTTCAAGATCAGCGGCGACTCGACCGAGCAACTGACCTTCACGGCCGCCGCCACCAAGCCGGCGGTCTACGTCACGACCTACGCCGGCAATCCGGACCCGGACAAGAACACCAAGACCGACGACGGGGTGTTCGAGAACACCCTGGTCAAGCTGGACGGCACGACGCTCGGCGTGCAGGGCTCGAAGATCAGTTCCGGCACGATGGAAGGCACGGTCGACACGGTCCGCAAGACCATGGTCGGGGAGGACGGCTCGCTCTACGTGCTCGCGGACGTCACCGGCACGGTGGACAGCCAGACGGTCAAGGGCCAGCGCGACGTCGCGCTGCTGAAGTACGACAGCGCCGGCAAGCTGATGTACGCCCGCACCCTGGGCGCTGCGGACAGCGCCGAAGGTCTGGCGATGAGCATCGCCGACGACGGCCGCGTGGCCATCGCCGGCAAGGTCACCGGCAATCTCAACGGCGCGGCCGAGGGCCCGATCAACTCCTCTGACACCTCGGGCAAGAGCGACAGCTTCGTAACCGTCTTCGACGCCGCCGGCGACGAGATGTGGACCCAGCGCCGCGGCGCGGTGGACGACGACGAGGCCACGGCCGTCGCGTTCGGGGAGGGCGGCCTGGTCTATGTCGCCGGCCGCACCAAGTCGGCGCTGCCGGGCGGCGGCGGCTCGAACGGAGGCTGGGACAACTACCTGATGGCCGTCGCGCCGGATCAGAAGGGCGTCGCCAAGACGCTCTTCACCCAGCAGTTCGGCACGGCCGGCGCGGACACGGTCGGCGGCATCGTGGTCGACGGCGATACCGTGACCGTCGCCGGGACCGAGGACGGCCGCGCGGTGCTGCGCAGCTGGAACGTCAGCCCGACCAGCGTCGAGACCGTCCGCACGGACGACAACGGCTTCACCAACATCACCACGACGACGACGGTCAACGGCGCGTCGAGCACCACCTCGGTGGACTACGGAGCCGACAATGGCGGCGACGTTCCGGTGAAGACGACGACCACGGTCCACACCTCGGCGGTCAACGTCACGGCGGGCGCGACCCGCGACCTGGGGGCGCTCAACGGCGGCTCGATTGCCGGGCTGGCGATGGAGGGCGGCTACCTCTACATCGCCGGCCAGACGGCCAACGGCAGCCTGTCGGTCGGCAACAGGACCAGCGACTACACCGGCGGCCAGGACGCGTTCGCCGCGCGTATTTCGACCACGCTGACAGACACTTCGGCCGACAACCTCGCCTATTTCGGCGGAGCGGCGAACGACACGGTGGCCGGCATGGCGGTGTCGAACGGCAAGGTCTACGTGGTCGGTCAGGCCAGCGCCGACCAGCCCGGTTCGGAGAAGATCTCCACCAAGGACGGCTACCTGGCCAAGATCGACGTCGCGACCGGCGCGGTGGAGTCGCAGCGCGTCACCGGCAAGGACGGCTACGCCACAGCCACCTCGATCGCGGTGGACGCAAACGGCGCCAGCGCCCTGGACAAGCTCGGCCTGCCCAGCGGCACGATGCTGTGGCAGGACTCGACGAAGCTGACCTCGGCCACCTCGCTGCGGGCCGGCGACAACTTCCAGATCCGCACCGCCCAGGGCGGCCGCCTCGCCACCGTCACCATCGAGGCCAATGAGACGATGGAGACCCTGAAGTCCAAGGTCCAGCGCCTCGCCGGCTTCAAGGCCAAGGTGGAGGTCGTCGCGGACGGCGAGTTCCGCCGCCTGAAGATCACCCCGGCGGTCGACTCGGCCACGGTGGAGATCCTGCCGGGGAAGGGCGGTTCGGACGCGCTGGAAGCCCTCGGCCTGACCGCCGGCGTGGTCCGCAAGACGATCATCGACGACGACGGCAAGAGTGTCTCGGCCGACGGCAAGGGGCCGGTGTTCGGTATCGGCCTGCCGACCGACCTGGACCTGCGCGACAGCGACGCGGTCAAGAACGCGGTGGCGCTGCTGGCCAAGTCCCTGACCAAGGTCCGCGACGCCTATCGCGCGCTGGAGACGGCGGCCAAGCCGGCGGTGGTGTCCTCGCCCGGCGCCGGCGGAACGGCTCCGGCCTACCTGACCAGCCAGATCGCCAACTATCAGGCTGCACTGAATCGCCTCACCGGCGGCGGCTGATCTCGATCACGCGGACTTGAAAGCGTCACCACCGCAGGCTAGCGGTGGGGGCCATGGAATTCCTCAAAGACCGCCGGATCGTTCTTGCCATCGGAGCGGGCGTCGCCGTCCTGCTCGGCATCCTGATCGCCGTGACCATCATGCGCGGCAGCGACGGCCCGGAGGCGCCGCCGCCCGCCTCGCAGGGCGGTCTGGTGGTCGAAACCGGCCGCGATGACGACACCAAGCTGGATCCCGCGCGGCCGATCCGCTGCTTCGTCGCCGGCCAGTTCGTCGGCGAGATCACCCTGTCCCAGTGCGCGCAACGTAACGGCGTCGCCACTGGCGCCCTCGACGTGGGCGTGGACGAGACGGGCGCCCTGGCCGCCGCCGACGCGGCCGGCACCATCCTGGCCCCGCTGCCGCCGAAGGAGACGGCGCCACAGCCGAGCACGCCGGTCGCCACGCCGGAGCAGCCGGCCGCCACGCCGGCCTCGGGCTCGACCTGCTGGCGCTACGCGGGCGGGACCTGGTCGCAGGCCGGGTCGAGCGACCTGAACGCCTGTGTGCAGCAGCTGTTCGCCGGACAGTGCGAGAAGCGTGGCGCGGCCACCTACGGCCGCTGGGGCGAGCAGACGCTGCGCCGGGTGCGTGGCAAGATCGAAATCTCGCCGGACAACCGCCGCTTCCGCACCCTGGTCGAGCAGGACGACAGCTGCTCGATCCCCGCGGTGGGTTGAGCGCCTTCGGTCCCCCAGATAGGCTTCCTCCATGCGTAGCATCGTCCTGACCGCCGCCCTCGTGCTCTCCGGCCTCGGCCTCGCGGCCTGCGAGAAGACCGTGGAGCCGCCCTACGACCGCGGCGTGTGCTTCCACATGGGCGCGCAGCCTGACGGGACCTACAAGTTCAACGTCGTGGCCCGGAACGTCGACAGCATCGAGAAATGCGCGGCCCAACTGGAGGGCATGCGCCTGCGTTTCCTGCGCATGGGCGGCACCCAGGCGGAGATGGTCGGCGCTTACCAGGGCAGCTTCCTGTTCCTGAAGCGCGGCGGCGTCTACCGCTCCAGCGGCTGGAAGGCCTCTCAGTACATCCTGCTCGTCCGCTCGGGCGACGGCCGCCTGATCCAGCCCGGCGCCGTCCAGTACGAGTAGGGAAGCTCACCACGCGCGTCTGCCGTCTGGGGTCGCCCGCCTCTCCCGCTGGAGAACGGTCGGAGAGGGATGCTCCGCCCCCCCTCCGCTCATCCCCGCGAAAGCGGGGACCCAGGCTTGATGGCCGCGAGTCCATCAGGACAGGGCGCCGCCACCAACGCAGCGAATCCGAAACCAGCGTACCCGCTTCCGTGAGGATGGGCGGTGAATAATGGGATGCGGCGGGGTAACTGACTGATTCAGCTCGGCTTCTCGATGAACCTCCGGCCGGGAGTCAGAAAGTTATCCCCGCCGTTTCAGTCCGCCGCATCCTGAGCACGTTCCGAAGCACGGGGAGGGCGCGATGGCCAGCGACCTTGCGGCGACGGGACGGGGTTCGAACGGGGACAGGGATGAGGGGGTTGCTCACGCGGTCCGGGGACAAGGCTCGCTGCCTTGCCCGCCCGTCGGAGGCATGGCGGCTAAGCCCGAATACGGCTGCCTACCGGCTGCTTCCGGATAACGAGCTTCGCGGAGCGTTTCACTGCCGCCACCGCTCGCACCTGCTCGACCTGCTCACCCCCGGCGACAGCCGGGACGCTCCGCGCCACCTCCCCAACCCTCAGGGCGAAACCCGTGAGGCGGCGAAGCCGTGTCCGCGCCCTTCCCCGAGGGGGAGGGAGGCAGCGCGCCCGCCGCGACCAAATAGCTGTGCATAAGCCCCCTTGCGCTTCGGAACAGAAAGTGAACATATCTTTTACGTTGCATTAACGCCCGCTAGCTTGGGCGTCAGATTCCGGCGCGCCCGGACATCCGATGGCGGATGTCACGATGGGTTGGTCGCCGGGCGTGAGGAGATCCCCATGGCGGGCAGCGTCAACAAGGTCATTCTGATCGGCAATCTCGGCGCCGATCCCGAGATCCGTACCCTCAACTCCGGCGACCGCGTCGCCAACCTGCGGATCGCCACCTCGGAGACCTGGCGCGACCGCGCCAGCGGCGAGCGCAAGGAGCGCACCGAGTGGCATCGGGTCGTCGTGTTCAACGACAACATCGTCAAGGTGGTCGAGCAGTACCTGAAGAAGGGCTCGACGGTTTACATCGAGGGCGCGATCCAGACCCGCAAGTGGACCGACCAGCAGGGCCAGGAGAAGTACTCGACCGAGATCGTGCTGCAGAAGTTCCGCGGCGAGCTGACCATGCTCGGCGGCCGGGGTGACGGCGCCGGCGGCGGCGCGTCCTACGGTGGCGGCGACGGCGACTTCGGCGGCTACTCGGGCGGTGGCGGTTCGGGCGGCGGCGGCCGCACCCAGCCCTCCGGCCCGCGCGAGAGCTTCTCGGCCGACCTGGACGACGAGATTCCATTCTAGGGGC
>JBIICO010000011.1:0-44560 GCA_044238855.1 Caulobacter sp. | reverse complement strand
TCCTGTTCACCGTCGGCGGCGTCACCGGCGTCGTCCTGGCCAACGCCGGCATCGACTACAGCCTGCACGACACCTACTACGTGGTCGCTCACTTCCACTACGTGCTGTCGCTGGGCGCCGTGTTCGCGATCTTCGCCGGCTTCTTCTACTGGTTCGAGAAGATCTGGGGCGTGAAGTACAACGAGTTCCTCGGCGCGGTTCAGTTCTGGGTCATGTTCGTCGGCGTGAACCTGATCTTCTTCCCGCAGCACTTCCTCGGCCTGCAGGGCATGCCCCGCCGCTACGTGGACTACCCGGACGCCTTCTGGCTCTGGAACCACGTCTCGACGATCGGCTACCTGATCACCGCCGCCGGCGTGGGCGTCTTCCTGATCATCCTGCTGGAAGCCTTCATCCGCCGCCGTCCGGCGGAAGCCAATCCGTGGGGCGAAGGCGCCACGACGCTGGAGTGGACGCTGCCTTCGCCGCCGCCGTTCCACCAGTTCAACGAGCTGCCTGTCATCAAGCCGGACCACCACTAAGGTCCCCGCGACAAGCGGAAGCACAAAGAAGGGCGCGTCGGGGTTGGACCCCGGCGCGCCCTTCGCCTATTAAGCGCCCACACATGAGCAAGCCCGCCGCCCTCCAGGGTCGCGCCGCCGGTCAGCCGGCAGTGTGGTCCGACTATCTGCAGCTTCTGAAGCCCCGCGTGATGTCGCTGGTGGTGTTCACGGCCGCGACCGGACTCGTCTGCGCCGGAAAGCCGATCAACCCGCTGCTGGGGCTGATCGCGATCCTGTGCATCGCCGTCGGCGCCGGCGCGTCCGGCGCGCTGAACATGTGGTACGACGCCGACATCGACGCCCACATGCGCCGCACCCGCGCCCGTCCGGTTCCGGCCGGCAAGGTGCCGGGCGCCGAGGCCGCCGCCATGGGCATCGCGCTGTCTCTGCTGTCTGTCATGCTGCTGGGCATCACGACCAACTGGCTGGCCGCGGGCCTGCTGGCCTTCACCATCTTCTTCTACGCCGTCGTCTACACGATGTGGCTGAAGCGCTGGACGCCCCAGAACATCGTCATCGGCGGCCTGGCGGGCGCCCTGCCCCCGGCCATCGGCTGGGCCGCCGCTTCTGGCGACGCGCCGCTGAACGCCTGGCTGATGGTGCTGATCATCTTCATGTGGACGCCGCCCCACGCCTGGGCGCTGGCGCTCTACACCTCCGAGGACTACGCCAAGGTCGGCGTGCCGATGATGCCCGTCGCCAAGGGCGCGGCCTCGACCCGACGGCAGATCTTCGTCTATTCGCTGATCTTCACGCCGATCTGCCTGATCCCGGCCTTCACGGGCCTGGGCGGCCCGTTCTACCTGGTCGTGGCGGCCCTGGGCGGGCTGGTGTTCCTGCTGCTGGCCTGGCGGGTGTTCCGCTCGCGAGCCGGCGATGCGCCGGACGAGCGCATCGAGGGCGAGGACCGCCTCTACGCCGTCCGCGCCGGCTCCAAGGACGCCCGGAACCTGTTCGCCTTCTCGATCCTGTACCTCACCCTGCTCTTCGCCTCGCTGCTGGCGGAGCATCTGGCCGGGATCGCCCCCCTGGAGCTGCTGAAGTGAGCGAGCCGCAAGACACCCAACCGCCGGAGGAGACCAAGCCGGTCGACCGCGCGGCGCTGGACAAGGCCCGCCGGGGCCGCAACATCGCCTTGGCCGTCGGCCTGGTGACCTTCATCGTCATCGTCTACGTCGTCACCCTGACCCGGATGGGAGGCTATGTCGCAGAACGCCCCTTCTAAGCCGAAGCCGCGCATTGACCGGAACGCCAAGGTCGCGCTGATCTGCGCCGCGGCCTTCTTCGGCATGGTCGGCGCCGCCTATGCTTCGGTGCCGCTGTACAAGGCGTTCTGCCAGCTGACCGGCTTCGACGGCACCGTGCGCAAGGCCGACGTCGCGCCGACCAAGGTGCTGGACGAAAAGCTGACCATCCGCTTCGACGCCAACGTCCGGAACCTGCCCTGGGATTTCGAGCCCGAGCAGGTCAGCCAGGAAGTGCGGATCGGCGAAACGGGGCTGGCCTTCTACAAGGTCACCAACCACGGCAAGACGGCCGTCACCGGCCGCGCCAGCTACAACGTGATCCCCGAATCGGCGGGTCTCTACTTCCAGAAGCTCGAGTGCTTCTGCTTCACCGACCAGACCATCCAGCCCGGCCAGACGATGGAGTTTCCCGTCGTCTATTTCGTCGACCCGAAATTCGCGACGGATTTCGAGACGAAAGGGGCTCCAGAAGTCACCCTGTCCTACACCTTCTTCCCGTCCACGGAAGGAAGCGGCCAGCCGCCTCTTGGCGGAAGCGCCGGGGCGGGGCTATAGCACACGGGAAATTTCGGGACGGCGCGCCGTCCTGGGGGATTAAGAGGTTCAGGCACGATCATGGCCCACGGCGCCGTAAAGCACGACTATCACCTGGTTAACCCCAGCCCCTGGCCGTTCGTCGGCTCGATGGCCGCCATGATCATGATGATCGGCGCCGTGGTCTGGATGAAGGGCCTCGTCCCGGTGACGCCGGAAACCGGCGCCCTGGTGGCCGCCCTGTTGGGCAAGGGTCATCCCTGGCTGTTCCTCGCCGGCCTGGCCGGCGTGATCTACACCATGGCCGGCTGGTGGATCGAAGTGGTCAAGGAAGCCAACGCGGGCGACCACACCCCGGTGGTGTCGCTGCACCTGCGCTACGGCATGATCATGTTCATCGCTTCGGAAGTGATGTTCTTCGTCGCCTGGTTCTGGATCTTCTTCGAGATGGTCCTGTTCCAGGAACACCGCACCCTGACCCCGGCCGTCGGTAACTTCGAAGGCGTGGCCGAGGCCTGGAAGCAGTGGCCGCCCAAGGGCATCGAGCTGGTGCCGGCCTTCCAGCTGCCGCTGATCAACACCCTGACCCTGCTGCTGTCGGGCACCACGGTCACCTGGGCGCACCACGCGCTTCAGCAGGGCGACCGCAAGGGCGCCAAGCTGGCCCTGATCCTGACGGTGGTCCTGGGCGTGCTGTTCACCTGCATCCAGGTCTACGAGTACCAGCACATCCTGCACGAGAAGCTGTTCTTCTCGGAAGAGGCGGTCAACTCGGGCCTCTACGGCTCGTCCTTCTTCATGGCCACCGGCTTCCACGGCTTCCACGTGCTGATCGGCACCATCTTCCTCGCCGTCTGCCTGATCCGCCTCTACAACGGCGCGTTCACGCCCAAGCAGCACTTCGGCTTCGAAGCCGCCGCCTGGTACTGGCACTTCGTCGACGTGGTGTGGCTGTTCCTGTTCGCGTTCATCTACGTGGTCTTCGGGACCATCTGACGATGACCAACCCTTACGCAGCCGGGGCGGCCGGACGCTGCCCCGGCTGCGGCGAGGGACCACTCTTCGAGGGCTTCCTGAAGGTCGCCCCCGTTTGCGAGGCCTGCGGCCTCGATCTGAAGGCGGCCGATTCCGGAGACGGACCGGCCGTTTTCGTTATGTTGATCGGCGGCTTCCTGGTCGCCTTCGGCGCCGTCTTCGTCGAGATCGCCTTCAGCCCGCCGATCTGGCTGCAGCTGCTGGTCTGGCTTCCGCTCACCGCCATCGTCTGCGCGGGACTGCTGCGCCCCTTCAAGGGGCTGATGATCGCCGCCCAGTTCGCCAACCGGGCCCGCGAAACCGGTCGCAACGATGTCTGACGCCACCCCTGCCCCGCGCCGCTTTCCGGTCGTCCTGACGGTCTGCTACGGCCTTGCCCTGGTCGTGCTGATCGGCCTGGGGACCTGGCAGGTCCAGCGGCTGCAGTGGAAGACCCACCTGATCGCCAAGATCGAGCAGCTGAAGGCCGCCCCGGCCCAGCCGATCGCCACCGTACTCGCCCTGGCCAAGGCCGGCGAGGACGTCGCCTGGACCCGCGTCCGCGTGTCCTGCGCCGCCCCGACCGGCGCGCCGGCCGCCGATCATGTCCGCAACGCCGTGCGCGACGGCGAGATCGTCTGGCGCGTGGCCTCCACCTGCCGCCTGCCCGAGGGTTCGCCCTACGGCGCCATCCTGGTCGACCGGGGCGTCGTCGACGCCGCCACCGGCCAGGTCGAGAAGCCGTCGCCGACCCTGGGCGCGGTCATCGAGGCCACCGGCGTGCTAACGCCGCTGGCCGACCTGTCCAAGGAAGCCCTGGCCTCCCGTCCCCAAGGCTCGCCCGACCTGATGCTGATGGTCGAGCGCGAGAGCCCGCCGCCGGCCGGCGTGACGCCCGCGCCGCTGCCGCCCGAGGTTCCGAACCGCCATCTCGAGTACGCCCTGACCTGGTACGGCCTTGCCGCCGCCCTGACCGGGGTCTACCTCGCCCTCCTCCGACGCAGACTGAAGAGCTGATGAAGTACGTCTCCACGCGCATGGGCTCGGCCGGTGAGGCCGCGCCCGTCGGGTTTCTCGACGCCATCCTGTCCGGCCTGGCCCCCGACGGCGGCCTGTATGTGCCGCAGACCTGGCCGACGCTGACCGAGGACGAGATCGCCGGCTTCGCGGGAAAACCCTACGCCGAGGTCGCCGCCGACATCCTGTCGCGCTTCGCGGGCGGCGAGGTTCCGCACGACGCCCTGCTGGAGATGTGCGCCGAGGCCTACGGCAGCTTCACCCACGCGGCGACCTGCCCGGTGAAGCAGCTGCGGCCGAACCAGTTCCTGCTCGAGCTGTTCCACGGCCCGTCGCTGGCGTTCAAGGACGTGGCCATGCAGCTGCTGGGCCGGCTGTACGACTACGCCCTGTCGCGCCAGGGCCGGAAGATGACCGTGGTCTGCGCGACCAGCGGCGACACCGGCGGCGCCGCCGTCGAGGCCTTCCGCGGTCGCGGCAACGTGCGCATCGTCGCCCTCTTCCCCGAAGGCCGGATCAGCGCCGTCCAGCGCCGGTTCATGACCACCGCCGCCGACGCCAACGTGGCCTGCCTGTCGGTCGAGGGTACGTTCGACGACTGCCAGTCGATCGTGAAGGGCATGTTCGGAGACGACCAGTTCCGCACGGCGGTCGACCTGTCCGGCGTCAACTCGATCAACTTCGCCCGGATCATCGCCCAGGCCGTCTACTACTTCACCGCCGCCGTGGCCCTGGGCGCGCCGAAGCGTGAAATCGCCTTCTGCGTTCCGACCGGCAACTTCGGCGACGCCTTCGCCGGCTGGGTGGCGAAGCAGATGGGCCTGCCGATCGCGCGGATCATCGTGGCGACCAACAGCAACGACATCATGGCCCGCGCCTTCGAGGAAGGCCGCTACGCCCGGGGCGTCGTGGCCGCGACCCAGTCGCCGGCCATGGACATCCAGATCGCCTCCAACTTCGAGCGCCTGTACTTCGAGACCGCCCGTCGCGACGGCGTCGAGACCAGCCGCGCCTTCCGCGCCTTCGGCGAGGCCGGCGTGCTGGACCTGCCGCCCGCCGCCCTGGCGACGATGCAGGCGCTGTTCAGCGGGACCTCCGTCTCCGAGGACGACACCAGCCGCACCATCCTGTCGACGCTGAACGAGACCGGCGAGCTCATCGACCCGCACACCGCCGTCGCCGTGGCCGCCGCCAATCGCGCCAAGCTGCCCGAGGGCATGCCGCTGGTGGTGCTGTCGACCGCCCATCCGGCCAAGTTCCCGGAAGCGGTGCTGGCCGCCACCGGCGCCGAGCCCGAGATTCCGGCCGCCGCGCGGGGCCTTGAGGGCAAGGCCGAACGCTACGATCGCCTGCCGGCCGACGCCGAAGCGATCAAGGCCTACGTCCGCGCGTTCGCTGCCAAGTGACCACGCGACTTCACACCTTGAGCAACGGCGTGCGGGTGGTCTGCGACCCGATGCCGGGGCTCGAGACCCTGGCGCTGTCGGTCGTGGCCGGCCGGGGCGCGCGCTACGAGGACCAGCGCCATTCCGGCTGGTCGCACCTGCTCGAGCACATGGTGTTCAAGGGCGCGGGAAGCCGCACCGCGCGCGAGATCGTCGAGGCCATCGAGAGCGAGGGCGGTCAGCTGAACGCCGCCACCGGCTACGAGCGGACAAGCTTCCAGACCCGGGCGCTGAAGGGCGGCCTGCCGCTGGCCATGGAGGTCACCGCCGACCTGCTGCTGCGGCCGACGCTCGACGAAGGCGACATGATCCGCGAGAAGCAGGTCGTGGCCCAGGAGATCGCCGAGGCGGCCGATACGCCCGACGACCTGGTGTTCGAGCTGGCCCAGGCCGAGGCCTTCGACGGCCAGTCGCTGGGACGGCCGATCCTGGGCACGCTGCGGTCGCTGAAGCCCGCCGATCCCGCATCGCTGGCCGACTGGCGCGCCGCGCTCTACGCCCCCGACCGGCTGGTGGTCAGCGCCGCCGGCGCCGTCGACGAGGACGAGGTGCTGAAGCTGGCCGAGGCCGCGTTCGGGCATCTGCCCGCGACGCCCGGCGAGCCGCTGATCGAACCGGCGCGGTTCGTGGGCGGGACGGCGGCCAAGGGTCGTCGGCTGGAGCAGGCGCATGTGGTGCTGCTGCTGCCCGCCGTGGGCGCCAACGACGACGACTATTTCGTGCTGCGGGTGTTCGCCGAGGCGCTGGGCGGCGGGATGTCCTCGCGCCTGTTCCAGGAGGCCCGCGAGAACCGGGGCCTCGCCTACACGATCGACGCCTATGCCGACACCTACGAGGACGTCGGCATGCTGGGCGTCTACGCCGGCTGCGCGGCGGCGGACGCGGCCGAGCTGGCGCGGATATGCGCGGGCGAGATCCACGGCCTGGCGGGCGCCGTCGGCGCGGCGGAGCTGGCGCGGGCCAAGGCCCAGCTGAAGGCCTCGATGTTCATGGGCCGCGAGCAGCCGCTGTCCCGGGCCGAGCAGGCGGCGGGCCAGACCCTGCTGTTCGGCCGGCTGTTCCCCGCCGCCGAGATCGCCGAAGCCATCGACCAGGTGACCGCCGCCGACTTCGTGCGGCTGGGCGAGCGGATGACGCGCGACCGGCGCTGCGTGGTGTCCGTTCTGGGCTCCAAGGCCGCGCTGACGGCGCCCCAGGCGTTCGAAGCCGCGCTCTTCGCTTGATTTTGGCGAGCAGCGCTCCACCTTCGGTCCGATGTCGCTTCTGGAATGGATCTCGACAGAGCCGGGGCTGACCCTTCAGGGGCAGGGCGTGAAGCTGCGTCCGCCGCGCCGCAAGGACTATGCGGAGTGGGCGGCCCTGCGTCAGGGCTCGCGGTCGTTCCTGCAACCGTGGGAGCCGACGTGGGCGCCGGACGAGCTGACCCTCAACGCCTTCATGCGGCGGCTGTCCGCCTGGCGGCGCGGGCGGGAGCTGGACCAGATGTACGCCTTCTTCGTGTTCCGCGACTCGGACGGCGCGATGACCGGCGGGATCACCCTGAACAACGTGCGGCGCGGCGTCGCCCAGACCGCGACGGTCGGCTACTGGTCCGGTCAGACCACGGCGCGGAAGGGTCATACGCTGGCGGCCTTGCGGGCGGCGATCCCGTTCGCCTTCGGCCCGCTGGGCCTGCACCGGCTGGAGGCCGCCTGCCTGCCGACCAACAAGCCCTCCGGCGACCTGCTGCTGAAAGCGGGCTTCACCGAGGAAGGATACGCGAAGGCTTATCTGAAAATTAACGGCGACTGGCGAGACCATCGCTTGTTTGGGTTGATCTCCCGCGAGCCTTCGCGTGGACGCCCAAGGGAGGGCCTTCCGGGCTGAACCGGATGCGTCTGCAGGGGCAGGACCGTAGAATCTGGGATGCGGCGGCGACGCTCGAGGCGCTCGGCGGCGCCCAGGTCGCGCTGTGGGTCTGGGAACCCGAGAACGACAGCCTGCGCCTGTACGGCGCGGCGCGTCAGCTCGGGCTGGGCCCGCTCGCGCCCGAGTGCTCCTCCGCCGCCTTCCGCGCCCTGGCCTTGCCGTCCGACCGCGCGTCGGCCGAAGAGCTGCTGCGCACCCAGGAGCCGGGCACCGAGGTCGCGCTGCGGCTGCGCATGCGCGGCGGCGAGACCTGCCTGTGGCGGGGCGTGTGGCTCGAGGAGGGCGTGCGCGCGTCCGGCGTGGTCGCCCCCGAGACACGGTTCGCGGCGTCCGAGAGCGACAACCTGACCGGCCTGCTCGACCGCAAGAGCTTCGTCATCCATGCCCGGGAGCGGCTGATAGCGCCCTTGCGCCAGACCCTGGTGGTGGCCGACCTGGACCGCCTGCGCCGGCTGAACGAGGCGCTGGGCCACGAACGCGCCGACCTGGTGCTGGCGGCGCTGGGCTCACGCCTGGCCGCGGCCTTCGGCGGCGAGGCGCTGCTGGCCCGGATCGGCGAGGACGAGTTCGCGGTGATGGTCAGCGGCGATCCCGACCCGGTCGAGCGCCTGCGCAAGGCGCTGGAACAGCCGCTACGGGTCGCAGGCTTCGACATCCTGCCGACGCTGGCCGTCGGGGCCGTGGAGGCCGAGGGCGGCATCGACGCGCCCGAGGCCGCCGAACTGCTGCGCCGGGCCGAGCTGGCCGTGGAAGCCGCCAAGGCGGCGGGACGCGGCGGCGGGGCCGCCTACGGCCGCTCCATGGAGAGCGACGGCCTGTCTCAGCTGGCCCTGGAATCCGACCTGCGCGGCGCGGTCGCGCGCGGCGAGATGGTGCCCTACTTCCAGCCTGTCGTGCGGCTGGCCGACGGCGCCCTGTCCGGCTTCGAGGCGCTGGTGCGCTGGCGGCATCCCCGGCGCGGGGTGATCCCGCCCGACGAGTTCCTGCCGCTGGCCGAGGAACTGGGCCTTATGGCCGAGCTGGGCGAGCACATGATCCGCGCCTCGGCGCGACAGCTGGCCGCCTGGCGCAAGACTCACCCCGCGGCCGGCAACCTGACCGTCAGCGTCAACCTGTCGACCGGCGAGATCCACCGCCCGGGCCTGATCGACGACGTCTCGGGCCTGATCGCCAAGCATCGCCTGCCGCACGGCTCGCTGAAGCTGGAGATCACCGAGAGCGACATCATGCGCGATCCGGAGGGCGCGGCGGCGATCCTGCGAGCCCTGCGCGAGGGCGGCGCGGGGCTGGCGCTCGACGACTTCGGCACCGGGTTCAGCTCGCTGAGCTACCTGACCCGACTGCCGTTCGACACCCTGAAGATCGACCGCTACTTCGTCCGGACCATGGGCGCCAACGAGGGCTCAGCCAAGATCGTGCGGTCGGTGGTCAAGCTGGGCCAGGACCTGAACCTCGAAGTGGTCGCTGAGGGCGTCGAGAACGCCGGCATGGCGATGCAGCTGATGGAACTGGGCTGCGACTACGGCCAGGGCTTCGGCTACGCGCCGGCGCTGTCGCCGCAGGAGGCCGAGGTCTACCTCAACGAAAGCTATGTCGACGGCGCCGCGCCGGTGCGGCGGCAGGGCTGACGCCGGCTACGGCGCGAACACCTCGCGGGTGTCCATGCGGACATCGCGGACGAACCGGGTCGCCTCGTCGCCCGCCCGATTGACCTCCGGCATGAAGTTCAGCAGCAGCGAACGGCGCCGCGCGCCCGAGTGGTTGCGGGTGGCGCCGTGCAGCAGGTCCGCGTCGAACACGAGGACATCCCCCGCCTCGCCGGACAGAATCAGCGCCAGGGCCTCGTCCGGCTCGCCCCCGTCCAGGCGACGTGGAACCACCCGCGTGGCGCCGTTGTCCGGGCCGTAGGGATCGAGGAAGACCAGGGCGGCGACGGCGTTCAGGCCCGCGCCGTCGCGGTGCAGCGGCTGATGGCCGCCGCCCGGCAACGGTTCGCGGCCCTCGACCTGGCTGAGGAAAAAGGGGCAGGCCAGCATCTGGCCCGCCGCCGCCAGCAGGGACGGCAGGCGACAGGTCCGCCGCACGGTGGGATCCAGATCGACCAGGGCGTGTCGCCAGTCCGGGCCGCGGGGCGTGGTCCATTGTCCGGCGTGGCCGACGCCGGCCTCGAATGCATCGCGCAGAGCGGCGAGCCAGGCTTCGGGCACGAGGCCCCTCAGCAGCAGATAGCCGTCACGGACCAGGGCGGCGGCGGGTTCCGCCTCCAGAGCGTCGACCCGGGTGGGAGTCAGGATCAGGCCCGGCCGCCTTCCATGGCCAGCATGGCGGGGCTGATGCCCAGCTTCTCCAGCGCCTGGCCCCACTTGTGCTCATGGTCGTCGCCGAACAGCAGGGTCTCGTCCGAGTCGCAGACCAGCCAGGCGCTGTCGCGGACCTCCTGTTCCAGCTGCCCCGGGCCCCAGCCGGCGTAACCGAGGGCGAGGAAGGCCTTGCGGGGCGCTCCGTCGCCGGTCAGCGCCTGGAGCACGTCCTTGGTCGTGGTCAGGGCCAGGCCGGCGCTCACCGGCATGCTGACGCCCTCGCAGAGGTAGTCGCTGGTGTGCAGCACGAAGCCGCGCTCACGCTCGACCGGCCCGCCCATCAGCACCGGCTCATCGGCGACGCGGCCGATCGGGCGGTCGACGCCGATCTTCTCGAACAGGCTTTCCAGGGTCAGGCCGTCGACGGGGCGGTTCACCGCCAGGCCGATGGCGTGCTCCTCGTCGTGGGCGCAGAGGAAGACGACCGATCGCTCGAAGCGCGGATCGCCGATGCCGGGCATCGCGATCAGCATGCGACCGGAGAGGAACTCGGAGTCGGCAGGCTGTGACATGTCTAGAGGATCGGGCCTGAAGGCGACGGTTTCAAGTCGCGCGCTTGGCGGAATGCGCCACTGCCTCTATTTCGGTCGGCGAGCGGTGACATCCGCAAGGGAGAGACCAGATGACCATCAAGGCCGGCGACAAGCTGCCCGACGCAGTCTTCATGACCGCATCGTCCGAGGGGCCCAAGCCCATCACCACCGACGAGATCTTCAAGGGCAAGACCGTGGCGCTGCTGGCGGTGCCGGGGGCCTTCACCCCGACCTGCTCGGCCAAGCACCTGCCGGGCTTCAAGGAGCACGCGGCCGAACTGAAGGCCAAGGGCGTCGACGCCATCGCCTGCGTGTCGGTCAACGACGTGTTCGTGATGAAGGCCTGGGGCGCCGACCAAGGCGTGGGCGAGGACATCCTCATGCTGGCGGACGGCAACGGCGACTTCACCAAGGCCCTGGGCCTGGAGATGGACGGCAGCAAGTTCGGCATGGGCCTGCGCAGTCAAGGACGGCGTGGTCGAGACGCTGAACGTCGAGGCCGGCGGCGAGTTCAAGGTGTCCTCCGCCGACTACATGCTGGCGCAGCTGTAGGATTTAGCGCGCCTCCCGCCCGGCCTGGGAAGGGAGGCCGCGAGGCGGCCGGGCGGGGTCGGCCGCGTTCGGCCTTCGCCCCACCCGGCTCGTCTCGCTTCGCTCGCCTCGTGGGAAAGGGGACGCTACAGCTCCACCTCCAGCGCCGACGCGCCCTGCACGACCGCCGGGACGAGGCCCGGGACCGCGGCCAGGACCTGTTCGGCGTAGAAGCGGTGGAGCGGGGCCGAGGCTTCGTCCGTCTTCGCCATCCGGGCCAGGAACCAGCCACCGACGACGTCGCCGCAGAGTTTCAGGAACGTCGTGGCGCCGGCCAGCGCGTCCGGCGTGCCCTTGTGGGCGGTCAGCCAGGCCGTGGCCTCTTCCATCGCCGCCACACCGGCGAGCAGGCGGTCGTCGCCCTCCGCCTCCGCGCGGATCTCCTCGATCAGCGAACGCATCGCCTCGCCGCCGGCCAGGCTCAGCTTGCGGCCGGCAAGGTCGATGGCCTGGATGCCGTTCGTGCCCTCGTAGATCGGCAGGATGCGGGCGTCGCGATAGTGCTGAGCCGCCCCGGTCTCCTCGATGAAGCCCATGCCGCCGTGGATCTGCAGGCCCAGCGAGGCGGCCTCGACGCCGACGTCCGTCGACCAGCCCTTGGCGATCGGGGTCAGCAGTTCCTCACGCAGCTTCGCCGCCTCGCGCGCCTCGGGCGTGGCGGCATGGCGCGACAGGTCGGCGGCGACGGCCGTGGCCAGGCAGACCGCCCTCGCCGCCTGGGTCTTCGCCCTGATCAGCAACAGGGTGCGGCGGACGTCCGGGTGATCGTGGATGGGGGCGTTGTTCTGGCCGGTCCAGGCCGAGCGGCCCTGGCGGCGTTCCTTCGAGAAATCGAGCGCCTGCTGGTAGGCGCGTTCGGCGATGGCGACGCCCTGGGTCCCGACCTGCAGGCGGGCGGCGTTCATCATCGTGAACATGGCGGCCAGGCCGTTGTTCTCCTCGCCGACCAGTTCCGCCCTGGCGCCCTCGAAGGCCATGACGCAGGTGGGCGAGGCGTGGATGCCGAGCTTGTGCTCGATGCTGACCGGCCGCACGTCGTTGCGATGGCCGAGCGCCCCATCGTCGGCGACCATCACCTTGGGCGCCAGGAACAGCGAGATGCCGCGGCTGCCCGCCGGGGCGTCCGGCAGGCGGGCGAGGACCAGATGGACGATGTTGTCCGCCGCGTCGTGGTCGCCCCAGGTGATGAATATCTTCTGGCCGGTCAGGCGGTAGGTCCCCTCCCCGTCCGGCTCGGCGCGGGTGGTCAGGGCAGCCAGGTCCGAGCCGGCCTGCGGCTCGGTCAGGTTCATGGTCCCGGTCCATTCGCCGCTGACCAGCTTCGGCAGATACAGCGCCTTCTGCCGGTCCGTGCCGTGGGCGGTCAGGGCCTCGATGGCGCCCTGGGTCAACATCGGGCAGAGGCCGAAGGCCAGGCTGGCGGCCTGGATCATCTCGAAGACGCCGATCTCCAGCGTCTTGGGCAAGCCCTGGCCGCCGAACGCCGGATCGGCCGACAGGCTGTTCCAGCCGCCCTCCGCGAACCGGCGATAGGCGTCCGCGAAGCCGGGCGCGGCGGTGACCGCGCCGTTGGCGTAGGTCGCGCCCTTCAGGTCGCCCTGGCGGTTCAGCGGGGCGATCACCCCGGCCGCGAAATCGCCCGCCGCTTCCAGGATCGCCGCGGCCGTGTCAGCGTCCGCGTCCGGGAACGCCTCCGCCAGTCCGCCATAGCCGGCGGCCTGGAGGGCGGCGGCGAGATCGCGAAGCGGCGGGCGGTAGGTCATGGAGCATCTCCTGTGTCGGGCGCGTTCTAGGACCTATGACCGGGCGCCCGAAAGACTGTTTCCTGCCGTGGCGGAAACAAACGGCCCTTCCATTGCCGCGATGGGCGCCCATATCCGTAACCGCATCGATTGCAGAAGAGGCCATATGATCCGCCCGTTCGCCGCCGCGCTCGCGCTGTCGCTGGCCTTCACGGCGTCGTCGACGTGGGCCGCGCCCTCGACCGATCCGGCGAAGATGCCGGCCGGGCTCTATGTCCTCGATCCCGACCACGCCAGCCTGATCGCGCGGGTGAACCACCAGGGCTTCTCGCGCTTCACCATGCGCTTCCGGATCACCGAGGCTCGCTACACGTGGGACCCCGCCTCGCCGCAGACGGCCGAGGTGCGGGCGACGGTCGACACGAAGTCGTTCGATACCGGCGCGCCGACCAATGACGCCAGGCTGGCCAAGGACTTCCTGGACACCGACAAGTTCCCCACGGCGACCTTCGTCTCCACCTCGATCCAGCCGGGCGAGACCGGCATGGGCAAGATGACCGGCGACCTGACGCTGCATGGGGTGACCAGGCCGGTGACGTTCGACGTCACCTGGAACGGCTACGCCTCCGGCATCTTCGGCCAGCGGTCGGGGTTCTCGGCCCGCGCGACGATCAAGCGCTCCGACTTCGGCATCGACCATCTGCTGAACCCGCCGCTCGGCTTCGTCGGCGACCAGGTCGAGCTGACGCTCGAACTCGAATTCCTCAAGAAATAATCCCTGCACGGAGCGCCCCATGTCGCTTGAGACACCCCAGGCCCGGTACTCGACCGTCGCGGTCGTCCTGCACTGGACCATCGCCGTGCTGCTGGTCGCGGCCGTGGCGCTGGCCTGGATCGCCGACGAGAAGACCGGCGCCGAGAAGGTGGCGCTGATGCAGCTGCACAAGCCGGTGGGCATCGCCATCCTGGTGCTGACGCTGGCGCGGCTGGCCTGGCGGCTGACGCACCGGGCGCCGCCGCTGAACCCCGACCTGAAGGCCTGGGAGCGGGCGCTGGCCGTCACCGTCCACTGGGGCTTCTACGTCATCCTGCTGGCGTTGCCCCTGACCGGCTGGGCGATGGTGTCGGCCAGCAAGCTGATCACCGTCTATCCGATCAGCATGTTCGGCCTGTTCGACTGGCCGGCGCTGTCGTTCCTGACCAATCTGCCCGCCGACCAGATGAAGGCGACGCACGAGACGCTGGAAGAGGCGCACCACCTGATCGCCAAGGTGATCATCTACGGCCTGATCCCGCTGCATGTGCTCGGCGCGCTGAAGCACCAGTTTATCGACAAGGACAACGAGCTGGCGCGGATGATCCCGTTCCTGGCCCGCAAGGAAGCGTAATCATGAAGTCTCTGCTGAGCCCCATCGCCGCCGTCGCCCTGCTGGCGACAGCCACGCCCGTCCTGGCCGCGCCGGCGCCCGCCTGGACCGTCGACAAGGCCGCCTCGCGCGTCGGCTTCTCGTCCAGCTTCGACGGCGGAGCGTTCACCGGCTCGTTCCGGCGCTGGGACGCCGCCGTGCGGTTCGATCCGAACAACCTGGCCGGCTCGTCGGTGACCGCCACCTTCGACACCGCCTCCGCCGCGACGGGCGACAAGGACCGCGACGCGACCCTGCCGACCGCCGAGTGGCTGAACGCCAAGGCCTTCCCGAAGGCGACCTTCACCGCGACCTCGTTCAAGGCGCTCGGCGGCGGCAAGTACCAGGCGATCGGCAATCTGACGATCCGCGGGGTCACGAAGCCGTTGACCCTGCCCTTCACCCTCGTCATCACCGGCGACACGGCCAAGATGACCTCCAGCGTGGGGATCAACCGCCTGGCATTCGGCGTGGGACAGGGCGAGTGGAAGACGACCGAGGTCGTGCCGGGAACGGCGACCGTGAACATCAGCCTGACGGCGAAGCGGGCGAAATAGCGCGCGCCGCCCGGGCGCTGCGCGACGGGGGCCTGGTCATCCTGCCGACCGAGACGGTCTATGGCCTGGCGGCCGACGCGGCCAACCCGCGCGCTGTGGCCGCCGTCTACGAAGCCAAGGGCCGGCCGAGCTTCAACCCCCTGATCGCCCATGTGGACAGCGTCGAGGCGGCGCGGCGCATCGCCGTGCTCGACGACCGGGCCGAGGCGCTGGCGGCGGCGTTCTGGCCGGGGCCGCTGACCATGGTGGCGCCGGTCAGGGACGCGGCGGCGGTCAGCGACCTGGCGCGGGCCGGGCTGGAGACCGTGGCGGTGCGCGTGCCGGGTCATCCGCTGTCACGCGCGCTGCTGGCGGCGTTCGGCGGGCCGGTGGTCGCCCCCTCCGCCAACCGCTCCGGCCGGCCGAGCCCGACGCGCTACGCCGACGCCATGGAGGAGACCGGCGACAAGGCGGCGGCCTCGCTGGACGGCGGACCGTGCGAGGTCGGACTGGAATCGACCGTCGTGGCCCTGCTGCCCGGCGAGCCGGCGCGACTGCTGCGGCCGGGGTCGGTGACGCGGGACCAGGTCGAGGCCGTGGTCGGGCCGCTCGCCGAAGCGGAGGCCGACGCCAAGCGCTCGCCCGGCCGGCTGGCGTTGCACTACGCGCCCGACGCGCCGGTTCGGATCGAGGTCGAGACGCCGGCGGACGGCGAGGCCTTCCTGGCGTTCGGACCGGGCGACAGCCCGTTCAACCTGAGCCCCACGCGCGACCTGGCCGAGGCGGCGGCCAACCTGTTCGCCATGCTGCGGGCCGCCGACCGGACCAAGCCCGTCGCCATCGCCGTCGCCCCGATCCCGCGCGAGGGCCTGGGCGAGGCGATCAACGACCGCCTGAAGCGCGCCGCCGGCTACGTCGGCTGACGCGCGGCGACGAAGGGCGTAGAGTTCCCGCCATGACCATCCCAGTTCCCGCAGACGTCATCTCCCGCCTGAAGGCCGTGCTCGGCGAGGGCGGCTGGAGCCAGGATCCGGACCGCATCGCGCCCAAGCTGGTCGAGTGGCGCGGACGCTGGACCGGGCAGACGCCGCTGCTGGCGCTGCCGAAGACCACCGCCGAGGTCGCCGCCGTGGTCGGCATCTGCGCCGAGAGCGGCACGGCGATCACGCCGCAGGGCGGCAACACCGGGCTGGTCAGCGGCCAGATCCCGCAGGGCGAGATCCTGCTGTCCACCGAGCGGATGCGGGCGATCCGCGACATCGACGCCTTCGACGACGTGATCGTGGCCGAGGCCGGGGTGACGCTGGCGGCCGTGCACGAGGCGGCGGGGGCGGTGCGGCGGCGGTTTCCGCTGGGCCTGGCCTCCGAGGGCTCGGCCACGGTGGGCGGGGTGATCTCGACCAACGCCGGCGGGACCCAGGTGCTGCGCTACGGCACGACGCGGAACCTGGTGCTCGGCGTCGAGGCGGTGCTGCCCAACGGTGAGATCTGGAACGGACTGAAGCGCCTGCGCAAGGACAACACCGGCTACGACCTTAAGCAGCTGCTGATCGGGGCCGAGGGCACCCTGGGCGTGATCACGGCGGCGAGCCTGAAGCTGTTCACGCTGCTGCCGTCGCGGGCGACGGCGGTGGTCGGGCTGAAGACGCCGCGGGACGCGGTAACGCTGCTGACCCGCGCCAAGGAGGAGACCGGCGGCGCGGTCGAGGCCTTCGAGCTGATGGGCCGGATGGGGGTCGGCTTCGCGGTGCGGAACATCCCCGGCGTGCGTGAGCCGCTCGAGGACGCGTATCCCTGGTACGTGCTGATCGAGACCGCCAGCGGCGAGCCGGGCGCGGCCGAGGCGGCGATGGAACGGCTGCTGGGCGGGGCGCTGGAGGACGGGCTGATCCTCGACGCCGCGATCGCCCAGACCGAGGGCCAGGCCAGGGCGTTCTGGAACCTGCGCGAGAACCAGTCCGGCGGCCAGAAGGCCGAGGGCGCGGCCTGGAAGCACGACGTGTCGGTGCCGGTGTCGCGCATCGCCGACTTCATCGACCAGGCCTCGGCGGCGGTGATGAAGATCGACCCGACGCTGCGGATCGTCGCCTTCGGCCACGTCGGCGACGGCAACGTCCACTACGACGTCATCCGCGCCGAGGGAGCGACCGACGAGGCGCACAACGAGCGCCGGGACGAAGGCTCCCGGATCGTCCACGACATCGTCGCCTCGATGGACGGCTCGATCAGCGCCGAACACGGCCTGGGCGCGGCCAAGACCGTGGACGCCCTGCGCTACAAGTCGCCGGTCGAGGTGGAGGCGCTGCGGGCCCTGCGCGCGGCGCTGGACCCGGGCCGGATCATGAACCCCCGGGTGCTGTTCTAGGCCTTGCAGCGGGGCGAAACGGCGTCAGCCGCTTCGGCACGGCCGGCGAAGCCCCGCTCGACCCGCCGCCAGTCGGCCGCCCAGTATGTGCCGCGCTCTTCGCGCTGCAGGTAGAGGATCATCGTCGTTGGCAACCGGTAGGCCGCGCCCATCAAGGCGCGCACCTCGATCGTGGGCGGCGGCGCCTCGCCGGCGACCACGGTCTCGACCTGGACCCTCATCTGCTGACGGCCGCCGAGGTAGATGGCGTCCTCGTCCGGCGAGGGATCCATCTCGTGGTAGCTCAGGAACTCGCCGTAGCCCGTCACCTCGCCGATCACCACGAGGTCGTGGCAAATCTCGCCGTCCCGCATCTTCAGTTCGGCGTTGGCGGGACCGGCCGCAAGGCCGATCAGGAGCGTGAGCGCGGCGCCGAGCCCGCGCATCAGATGTCCTGGGTCTTCTCGACCGTTACCGCGGGCGGGGCGCTCGGGCCGATGGGGCCGTCGCCGTCGCTCACCTTCACGTGGAAGCCGATGATCTTCCAGACCTTGTCCTTGCCCCGGCCCAGCACCGTTTCAGCCAGCACCGTGGCGGCCGGATAGCTGTAGGCGTGGGTCAGCGTCGCCGTCGTCTGGCCGTTGACGCTGCTGAAGTTGTAGCCGCGCGTGGCGGCCCCGGTCGGCGCCCCCGGTGGAAGCGACCGCCGGACGGCCGCCAGCTCGGCGAGGGTGGATGGGCTCTTGAGCGACGGCGCAAGGTCGGGATTGGCGCTCAGGTCGGCCCCGGTGCGAACCTGCTCATAGAACGCCCGGGCCTTTCCATCGGCCTCGGGATCGATCCTGGCGAGACCGCAGCCGGCCAGGGAGAGGCCCGCGAGGGCGAGAACGAGGGTGCGGCGGAGCATGTCTGGCCTCCTGTCGAGGCCGCGATCCTTGCGCGGGCCGGCGGCGGGCCGCAACCGGAACTTCATACAGTGCGTTGGGCAGGCATGACGCACGCCCCTCACCTGCCCCGCTCGCTGAGCAATCCGATGAACCGGTCCGACAAGCTCGGCCTCGCCCTGAGCGCGGCGATTCCTGTCGGCCTGGCGGGCCTCGCCAACCTGATCATTCTGGCGACCGGCTGGGGGGCGGAGGATCCGGCCTACGACGCGGTGTCGTTCAGCCCGCCAGGCTGGGTGATCGGGGTGATCTGGCTGGCCATCTTCCCGATGTGGGGCGTGGCGCGGTGGAAGGCCTATCAGGCCGGGACGACCGGACGCACCGAGTCCTGGTGGGCGGCGGCGCTGATCAGCTGGGCGCTGGCCTATCCGATCGTCACCGCCTTCGTGGACACGCAGGCCAGCGCCTGGCTGAACCTGTTCTCGCTGGGCCTGGCGGTCGTGACCGCCTGGCGGCTGTCGACCGTATCGAAGACGGCGGCGGCGTGGGTTGCGCCCTCGCTGGCCTGGCTGTCGTTCGCTTCCGTTCTGGGCTTCGCGGCCGTTCGAACGGGACTGTGACCGTCAGGCGGCTGGCCTTCCAGGGCCGGGCGTCCTATCTGCCCGATCATGTTGATGGTCATCTCGCCCGCCAAGGCGCTCGATTTCACGCCGCCCGAGCGGACCCTGCCCCTCACCACCCCGGCGATGAAGGCCGACATCGCCCTGCTCGACGCGGTGACACGCAAGCTGCGGCCGACCGACCTGCGCCGGCTGATGGACATCTCCGAGCCGCTGGCCAAGCTGAACCACGAGCGGTTCCAGGCCTTCGACCCGAGCGTCGAGGACGGGCTGCAGGCGGCCATCGCGTTCAACGGCGACGTCTACAACGGGCTCGACGCGCGCTCGCTCGACCCCAAGGCCTTCGCCTGGGCGCAGCAGCGGCTGCGGATCCTGTCCGGGCTGTACGGCCTGCTGCGGCCGGCCGACGCCATCCAGCCCTATCGACTGGAGATGGGCACGCGGCTGAAGACCAAGCGCGGCCGTAGCCTGTACGACTTCTGGGGCGACCGCATCGCCGTGGCGCTGAACGAGGCGGCCGAGGGCCACAAGGACAAGACCCTGGTGAATCTGGCCAGCCAGGAATACTTCGGCGCCGTGGACGCCCGCGCCCTGACGCTGCCGGTCGTGACCTGCCGTTTCCTGGAGGAGAAGGCCGGCGTGACCAAGCAGATCAGCTTCTTCGCCAAGCGGGCGCGCGGCCTGATGGCGCGTTACGCGATCGACAACCGGGTCGAGAATACCGCCGACCTGAAGGGCTTCGACGTCGCCGGCTACGCCTGGCGCAAGGACCTGTCGTCGGAAGCCGACTGGGTCTTCCTCCGCGCCCAGGTCGAGGCCAGGGCCGCCTAGAATTCACCGAATGGTGAATTATATGAGGTCGCAGGGTGTGGCGGCCTCGTTTACGCTGCACCGCAACATACAAGAAAGCGGCGGAGCGCGTCATGGACTATGGTCTCAGGGGCCAGGTGGCCGTCATCACCGGGTCGACCAGCGGCATCGGCCTGGGCCTGGCCGAGACGCTCGCGCAGCAGGGCGTCAACATCGTCCTGAACGGCCTGGGCGATCCGGAGGCCATCGAGGCGACCCGCGCCGGGATGTCCGCCCGCAACGGGGTCGAGGTGCTCTACCACGACGCCGACATGACCCAACCGCATCGCATCGCCGACATGGTCAGCTCGACGCGCAACGCCTTCGGCCGGCTCGACATCCTGGTCAACAACGCCGGCATCCAGCACGTGGCCCCGGTCGACGCGTTCCCGACCGAGTGGTGGGACCGGATCATCGCCATCAACCTGACCTCCGCCTTCCACGCGACCAAGGCGGCGATCCCGCCGATGAAGGCCGCCGGGCGCGGCCGGATCGTCAATATCGCCTCCGCCCATGGCCTGGTCGCCTCGCCCTTCAAGAGCGCCTACGTGGCCGCCAAGCACGGCATCCTGGGCCTGACCAAGACCGTGGCGCTGGAAGTCGCCCAGCAGGGCATCACCGCCAACGCCATCTGCCCGGGCTATGTGAAGACCCCGCTGGTCGAGGGCCAGATCGCCGACCAGGCCAAGGCCCGCGGCATCACCGAGGACGAGGTCGTCCGCGACGTGATCCTGGCCGCTCAACCGACCAAACAGTTCGTGACCGTCGAGCAGTTGGGCGGCCTGCTGCTGTACCTGGTCTCCGACGCCGGCGCGTCGGTGAACGGCGCGTCCCTGACCGTGGACGGCGGCTGGACGGCGGCGTGAAGCCCCGCCCCATCAAGCCCAGGCCGATCAGCCTGGCGCTTCAGGGCGGCGGTTCCCACGGCGCCTTCGAATGGGGCGTGATCGACCGGCTGCTGGAAGAGGACAAGCTGACGTTCGGCGCCATCACCGCCGCCTCCGCCGGCGCGATGAACGCCGCCGCCCTGGCCAGCGGTCTGGCCACCGGCGGCCGCGAGGGCGCCAAGGACACGCTGGCCAGATTCTGGCGCGCGGTGAGCAACAGCGACAGCCGCAACGGCACCATCTTCGGCGACTCCAGCGTCTGGACCGCGATGATGAAGCCCGACTGGCTGAAGGCGACGCCGGCCTGGCGCTGGGCCGAGAGCTTCGGCGCCAGCTTCAGCCCCTACGAGGTCAATCCATTCAATCTGAACCCGCTGCGCGAGGTCATCGAGAAGACCATCGACGTGACGGCGATCCGCGAGCGCTGCCCGATCCAGATCTACATCGCCGCCACCGGCGTCCGGACAGGCAAAGCGCGGATCTTCAGGCGTGAGGAATTGACCGCCGACCACCTGCTGGCCTCGTCCTGCCTGCCGACGCTGTTCCACGCCGTGGAGATCGACGGCGTGGCCTACTGGGACGGCGGCTACCTAGCCAATCCACCGCTGTGGCCGCTGTTCTACGCCGACACGCCCGACGACGTGCTGCTGGTCGGCCTGAACCCTTTCGCGCGCGAGGACACGCCCAAGACGCCGGGAGAAATCATGGACAGGCTGAACGAAATCACGTTCAACGCCGCCCTGTCGGCCGAGCTTCGCGCCATCGCGTTCGTGCAGAAGCTGCTCGACGAAGGCCTGCTCAAGGACAACGCCAGGGGTCGCTACCGCCGGATGTTCATGCACGCCATCACCGCCGACGGTCACCTCAGCGACCTGACGATGGCGTCCAAGTTCAACACCGACTGGGGCTTCCTGACCGGGCTGCGCGACCGGGGCCGCAAGGCCGCCGACGACTGGCTGGCGCAACATCTGAAGTCCGTCGGCGTGCAGTCCAGCGTCGACCTGAAAGCCGAGTTCCTGTGACCGTCGTTCCCGTTATCCAGCGTCCCGTTCCCACCGTCGGCGTGGTCTGCCTCAAGGGCGACCAGGTCCTGCTGATCAAGCGCGGCACGCCGCCGCGCCTGGGCCAGTGGAGCCTCCCGGGCGGGCGGATCGAGTGGTCCGAGCCCGTCACCGAGGCCGCCCTGCGCGAGCTGAAGGAAGAGACCGGCGTCGACGCCGAGCTGACCGGCCTGCTGGACGTGGTCGACGGGGTCTTCACCTCCCGCGAGTCGGGCGAGGTCACGCGGCACTATGTGATGATCGACTACGCCGCCCGCTGGACCGGCGGCGAGCCGACGGCCGGCGACGACGCGGCCGACGCCGCCTTCTTCACCCGTGAGGAGGCCATGGCCGTCATCGAATGGGACGAGACCCGCCGGGTCGTGGCCGAGGCGTTCGACCGCTTCGGCGCTTGACGACCGCCGCGTCACCCGCCTTCTTGCGCCTCAAACATCTGTTTCAACGGGAGAGACGCGCCATGGCTTACAAGCCCTTCGACCTGACCGGAAAGGTCTCGCTGGTGACCGGTGGCAACGGCGGCATCGGCCTGGGCATGGCCGAGGCGCTGGCGGCCGCCGGCTCCGACATCGTGATCTGGGGCTCCAACCCGGAAAAGACCCAGGCGGCCGAGGGCAAGCTGCTCACCCACGGCGTGCGGGTGAAGGCCCAGATCGTCGACTGCTCCGACGAAGCCCAGGTCGTGGCCGGCATGGCCGAGGCCGCCACGGCGATGGGCCGAATCGACACGGTGATCGCCAACGCCGGTCGCGGCCGCGGCGCCAGCTCGTTCGCCGAGATGTCCACCGACGTCTGGAACTACAACATGGCCCTCAACCTCGACGGCGTGTTCTGGACCCTGCGCGAGGCGGCCAAACACATGGTCGAGCGGGCCAAGGCGGGCGATCCCGGCGGCTCGCTGATCGGCGTCGCCTCCCTCGCCGCCATCGAGGGCGCCGCCAAGAACGAAGCCTATGCGGCCACCAAGGGCGCGGTGATCTCGCTGATGAAGTCGGTCGCCGTCGAGCATGCCCGCTACGGCGTGCGCGCCAACTCGATCCTGCCCGGCTGGATCGCCACCGAGATGACCGCCGGCGGCCAGGCCAGCGACGTATTCACCACCAAGGTCATCAGCCGCGTGCCGATGCGCCGCTGGGGCGCCCCCGAGGACTTCGGCGGCATCGCCGTCTACCTGGCGTCCGACGCCTCCAAGTTCCACACCGGCGATACCTTCCTGATCGACGGCGGGTACGCGATTTTCTAGCGGAGCGACCCGGGGTGAGTTCGTTCGCCCGGAGCTCACGTCATGGCCCGACCAGGTCGGGCCATGACGAATGGAAGGCGTGGGCGCGGATTGAGATGATGACGCGGCGTCACCATTGAGCCGCCGGCCGCGTCGCGGCAGGATGGTTTCCAAACAAGACCAAGGAAACGCGCCATGTCCCTTCACACGCCGCTCTGCGACCTGCTCGAGATCGAGCACCCGATCCTGCTCGCCGGGATGGGCGGGGTGTCCTACGCCGAGCTGGCGGCGGCCGTGAGCAACGCGGGCGGCTACGGCGTGCTCGGCATGGCCGGCACCAGCCCCGACTTCATCCGCGAGCAGATGCGCAAGGTCCGCGCGCTGACCGACCGGCCGTTCGGCGTCGACCTGCTGGCCGCCAGCCCCGAGAGCCTGACCGCCAGCGTCGACGTGATCATCGAGGAGGGTGCCTCGTCCTTCATCGCCGGTCTCGGCGTGCCGATGCCGATCATGGAGAAGCTGAAGAAGGCCGGCCTGAAGGTGATGGTCGTCTGCGGCGCCGTGAAGCACGCCGTGAAGGCCGAGCAGGCCGGCTGCGACGCGGTCATCTGCCAGGGCGGCGAAGGCGGCGGGCACACCGGCCTGGTCGGGACCCTGCCCCTGGTCGCGCAGGCGGTCGAGGCGGTGAAGATCCCTGTGGTCGGCGCCGGGGGCCTGTACGACGGCCGCGGCCTGGCCGCCTGCCTGGCGCTGGGCGCCCAAGGCGTGTGGATGGGCACCCGCTTCATCGCCAGCGAGGAGGCGCACGCGGGCGACCTGTACCGCCAGACCATCGTGGCGGCGGCCGACGAGGATACGATCCGCACCCGCTGCTACAGCGGCAAGCCGATGCGGGTGCAGAAGAACGCCTATGTCGACGACTGGGAAAGCCGGCCGCAGGACATTCAGCCGTTCCCGATCCAGGCGGGCATCAGCATCCAGAACAATGCGTTGGGCGGCATCGGCGGCCAGACCGAGAACCTCGACCCGGACAAGAGCTGCTTCGCCATGGGCCAGAGCGCGGGCGGCGTGCACGACGTGTTGCCGGCCGGCGACATCGTCCGCCGCCTGATGGCCGAGGCCCACGCCGCCATCGGCCGGGTCGCCGCCATCGACGCCGCCAGCCCCGCGGGGGCGAAGGTCGCCGCCGAGTGACCGTCTACTGCCTGGCCCAGATCAGCATCCACGACCGCGAGGCCTACGATCGCTATCGGGCCGGGTTCGGAACGGTGTGGGCGCGGTTCGGCGGCACGATGCTGGCCGCCGACGAGGCGCCGACGGTGCTGGAGGGCGACTGGCCGCACCAGAAGGTGATCCTGATGTCGTTCCCGGACGAGGCGTCGCTGCGCGCCTGGATGGACAGCGACGGCTACCAGGAGATCAGCAAGGACCGCCACGCCGGCACGACCGGCGTGGCGCTGATGGTCAAGGGGCTGGGATAGAGGCGCCTTTTCGTCATCCTGAGGAGCGATCCCTCAGGATCGCGTCTCGAAGGACGCGGTGAGCCCTACACCCCCTCGACGATGATCACGCGGTAGTCCGCGCCCTTCAGGCGATGCTGGAGCGCTTCCTGGTAGGCGGGACTGTCGTACCAGGCCCGGGCGGCGGCGGTGTCCTCGAACTGGAGGATGACCACGCCCTCGGTATCGGCGCCTTCGAGCACCTGGTGCGCGCCGTAGAAGGCCAGCGGGGTGATCTTGTGGTCCCCGCGCGCGTCCTTCGCCTTCTGGCCGTAGGTGGCGAACTCGGCCGGGTCGAGCGTCTTGTCACGGATCATGACGACATAGGCGGGCATGCGGGTTTCCTCGTTTCTGGTGGTCTGATCAGTTGCCGGGCCAGGCGCCGAGCGCCATCTCGGCGACCTGCTGCAGCGCCTGTCGGGACGCGCCGCCGGCGGCCTGGATGCAGAGGCCCTGCTGTACGGCGGTGAGATAGCGGGCCAGGGTTTCCGGATCGGTCCCGCGCGGCAGGTCGCCCTCGTCGCGGGCGCGCTCGAAACGGGCCTTCAGCGCGCATTCCGATGTCTTGCGGCTCTCGGTCAGCGCCTCGGCCACGCCCTCGCCGCCCTTGCCGCAGGTCATGCCGCTCTGGATCACCAGGCAGCCGGCCGGCTTGCTCGGCTCCAGCGCCATGTCGGCCGAGCCGCGCAGGTAGCGCTCGACGACCTGGCGCGAGGTGGGGGCTCCCAGCACATCGTCCATGAAGTCGGCATGGCCGGCCGCGTAGCGATCGAGCACCGCGCGGAACAGGCCCTCCTTGTTGCCGAACGCCGCGTAAAGGCTGGGCGGATTGATGCCCATCGCCGCGGTCAGCTCGGCCAGGGACGCGCCCTCGTAGCCGTGCCGCCAGAAGACGGCGGTGGCGTCGTCGAGGGCCTTGTCGCGGTCAAAGGCGCGGGGTCTGCCCATCGCCGTATCGTCTCCCGGAATATTTTTTATCGAACACTACATAATAGCCTTGCGGCCCCGGCGCCACCTTCCAATCTGTAGCGGGCACTACAGAACCCGCATCCCGCGGGACTGAAGGTTTCGATCCGAGGATCACGATATGAGCAAACCCCTTTCAGGCAAGGTCGCCCTCGTCACCGGCGGCTCGCGCGGCATCGGCGCGGCGATCGCGCGTCAGCTGGCCGCCGACGGCGCGGACGTGGCGATCAGCTACAGCGCCTCCCCCGACAAGGCCAAGGCCGTCGTGGGCGAACTGGAGGCCCTGGGCGTCCGCGCCGAGGCCATCCAGGCCGACGCCGCCCAGACCGACCAGGTCGAGGCGCTGGTCCGCGCCGTCGCCGACCGTTTCGGCAAGCTGGACATCCTGGTCAACAACGCCGGCGTGGCGGTGCCCGGCCCGGTCGACCAGGCGGTCAACGACCTGGCCGCGTTCGATCACCAGTTCGCGGTCAATGTGAAGGCCGTCGCGACGGCGGTCCGCACCGCCGCCCCGCTGCTGCCGGACAACGGCCGCATCATCACCATCGGCTCGGTGGTCGCCGTGAAGGGCTTCGACGGCATGGGCGACTACTCCGCCACCAAGGCCGCCGTGGCCGGCTACAGCCGCGTCTGGGCCCGCGACCTGGGCAAGCGGGGCATCACCGTCAACGTGGTCCAGCCCGGGCCGATCGACACCGACATGAACCCCGACGACGACGGCCCGCTGTCCGCCGGCATGAAGCAGATGGTGCCGCTGGGCCGCTACGGCCGTCCGGAAGAGATCGCCGCCGCGGTGGCGTTCCTGGCCAGCCCGTCGGCCAGCTACATCACCGGCACGACCCTGAACGTCGACGGCGGCGCGATCGCCTAGGCGCTTTCGCCCCCGGAGTCTTCCAGCCCTCCGGGGGCATCCTTTTCCCCTCCATCAAGGATACCCGATGACCAGACCGACGGCTCCGACAGCGACCGACAAGACCCCGACGGGCCTGCGCGCCCTCCTGGCCCGGCTGCTGAAACGGCGCCCGCCGGTCTGGGTTCACGAGTAGCGGCTCATCCGGCGATCAGGATCCAGACCCCGATCGCGGCGAAGCAGGTCGCGGCGGCCCAGCGGATGTACTTCAGAGGCAGACGCTTGGCCGCCGCCTCGCCGATGAAGACCGCCGGGGCGTTGGCGATCATCATGCCCAGGGTGGTGCCGGCCGATACGACCAGAATGTTGTGGAAGCGCGCCGCCAGCGCGGCCGTCGCCACCTGGGTCTTGTCGCCCATCTCGACCAGGAAGAAGGCCACCAGGGTGGTCAGGAAGATCGAGCCGGCCCTGACCGTGCTCGGCGCCTCGTCGTCCTCGAACTTGTCGGGGATCAGCGCCCAGCCGGCGAAGGCGATGAACAGCAGGCCCAGCACCCATTTCATCCAAGGGCCCTGCAGGAAGTTCCCGGCCAGGGCCCCGACCGTGGCGGCCAGCGCGTGGTTGGCCAAGGTGGCGCAGAGGATGCCGAGCAGGATCGGCCAGGGCTTTCGGAATCGCGCCGCCAGCACGATGGCCAGCAGCATGGTCTTGTCGCCGATTTCGGCGATGGCCACGAGGCCGGTCGAGACGAGGAAGGCTTCCATGAAGATACGTACCTGGCGGGGCCGTGCAGACAGACCAATGGCATCCCACGCCCCCGGCCCCGCAGGCCGCGCGTGAAAGCCAAAGGTCTCGCCAGGTCCTTTCGGACTGAACGCGCCATGAGGCCGAAGCCTCAAGTTTGTTGACGCGCCCCCTGCTGGATACGCAGGCGGCTACTCCCCAGTGACGGGGGCGCTGATAGCGGCAGGCGCGGACAGACGCAAGCGTCAGAGACTGCCCTGCGCTTTTGCCGCGGCCGTCAATTCCTCGCGGAACTTCGGATGGGCGAGGCCGATCAGGGCCTTGGCGCGTTCGAATGCGCTCATGCCCTTCAGGTCCGCCCAGCCATATTCGGTGACGACGATGTGGGTGTCGTTGCGCGGCGTGGTGACGGGGCCGTCCAGTCGGGTGGTGATGCGGGAGACCGTCCCGTCCCTGGCCGTCGAATGGCAGGCGATGATCGACTTGCCGCCCTTCGAGGCATAGGCGCCGCGCACGAAGTCCAGCTGGCCGCCGGCGGCGCTGAACTGGCGGCCGGCGAGGTGCTCGGAATTGCAGGCGCCCGACAGGTCGATCTGCAGCGTGGCGTTGACCGAGACGACACGGTCGTTGCGAGCGATCACCGCCGGGTCGTTGACGTAGTCGACCGGGCGGCTCTCGACCGAGGCGTTGTCGTCGATGAAGTCGTACAGACCCTTGTCGCCCATCGCGAAGGTGAAGATCGACAGGCCGGGGTCCGTCGCCTTGCGGGCGCCGGTGACCACGCCCCTGCGCATCAGGCTCACCAGGCCGGGCGACAGCAGCTCGGTGTGCACGCCGAGGTCGCGGTGGCCCTCCAGCGCCGAACAGACCGCGTCCGGAAGAGCGCCGATGCCCATCTGCAGGCAGGCGCCGTCCTCGACCAGACCGGCGACGATGCGGCCGATGGCGTCGTCCTCCGGGCAGTGCTCGCGGCCCGGGCTCTCGAACAGCGGCTGGTCGTTCTCGACGATGGCGTCGACCTCGCTGACGTGGATCATCCCGCCCCGCACGCGCGGCATGTGGCGGTTGACCTCGACGATCACCCGCCGAGCCGACTTCACCAGCGACGCGCCGTAGTCGTTGTTCGTGCCGAGGCTGAAGTAGCCATGGCGGTCCATCGGCGAGACGGTGGTGACGAAGGCGTCCATCGGCGCGCGCTCGCACAGCAGCCGCGGAGCCTGGCTGAAGGCGCCCGGCACGAAGTGGATGGTCTTGCGCCCCTCCGCCTCGCCCCGCGCCAGCAGCGCCCGCTCCACCGGGCCCAGGAACAGGCAGTGCGGCCGGATACGGTCCATCAGCTCGTAGCGCAGCACCGTCGAGGCCGCATGCGGCGTCGAGTGAAAGTAGAACAACCGGATCTCGTCGATCTCCTCCGCCTCGGCGCGGGCCGCCAGGGCTGCGAGCAGCGCCGGCGGCTCCGCCAGGGCCATGCCCATGGCGACGCGCTGGCCGGATGCGATGCAGTCGACCGCTTCGGCGGGCGTGACGCGCTTGCTGGCGTAGAGCTGGTCGGGGGTCATCGGCCCACCATCGCACGGCACCGCCGAGGCGCGCGAGGGGGCGGCCCAATATCTTGTGTTCCAGCGCTGCTCGCCCCCGACGCGAGCAGCCCGATCACAGTCCCGCGACCTCACGACGCGGGGCTTGCGGCAACCCCTTGCAGGGCTTGGAATGGGCCCGGTTGTTAACACTTTGCTAACGAAAAAAGTCGCCCCTCGGACGATCAGGCCGTTGACGAGTCATTAGGGCTCGTGGCCCCATATAGTGGGTTCAGGGGGCGGTTCGCCCACTACATATAGGGGCTGGAGAGCTTCGCGGACGTTGGCGAACTCTCTGATTGGTCAAGGGTTTTAGGGTCATGATGGGCGAAGCGGCACGGCAGATTCCTCTCGGCGAAGCAGCGGGTGATGCTGCCTGGGCCGCCGGCGACCGTCCGTCGCTGTCGCTTGTGCGAAAGGTCGAGGTCGATCGTTCGCGTGACGCCCTGCTGACCGACTTCGGCAAGACCACCCTGGAAGACCGCTACCTGCTGGCCGGCGAGTCCTACCAGGACATGTTCGCCCGCGTGTCGACGGCCTACGCCGACGACGCCGAGCACGCCCAGCGTGTCTACGACTACATGAGCCGCCTGTGGTTCATGCCCGCCACCCCGGTGCTGTCCAACGGCGGCGCCGCGCGCGGCCTGCCCATCAGCTGCTTCCTGAACGCTGTCGGCGACAGCCTCGACGGCATCGTCGGCACCTGGAACGAGAACGTCTGGCTGGCCGCCAACGGCGGCGGCATCGGCACCTACTGGGGCGGCGTCCGCTCGATCGGCGAGAAGGTGAAGGGCGCGGGCCAGACCAGCGGCATCATCCCCTTCATCCGCGTGATGGACAGCCTGACCCTCGCGATCAGCCAGGGCAGCCTGCGCCGCGGTTCGGCGGCGGTTTACCTGGATATCCACCATCCCGAGATCGAGGAGTTCCTCGAGATCCGGAAGCCGTCGGGCGACTTCAATCGCAAGTCCCTGAACCTGCACCACGGCATCTCGATCTCCGACGAGTTCATGGAAGCGGTGCGGGACGGCCAGAAGTTCGGCCTGCGCTCGCCCAAGAACGGCGAGGTCCTGAAGGAAGTCGACGCCCGCGCCCTGTGGCAGAAGGTGCTGGAGCTGCGGCTGCAGACCGGCGAGCCGTACCTGATCTTCAGCGATCACGTGAACAGGGCGATGCCGCAGCACCAGAAGGATCTGGGACTGAAGGTCCGCCAGTCGAACCTGTGCTCCGAGATCATGCTGCACACCGGCAAGGACCACCTGGGCAATGAGCGGACCGCCGTCTGCTGCCTGAGCTCGGTCAACGCCGAGACCTTCCTTGAGTGGCGCGACGAGCCCCGGTTCATCGAAGACGTGATGCGCTTCCTCGACAACGTGCTCGAGGACTTCATCAAGAACGCCCCGGTCGACGCCAAGGCCGCCGTCTACGCCGCCCAGCGCGAGCGCTCGGTCGGCCTGGGCCTGATGGGCTTCCACAGCTTCCTGCAGGCCCAGAACGTTCCGTTCGAGAGCGCCCTGGCCAAGTCGTGGAACATGCGGCTGTTCAAGCACCTGCGCCGCGAGGCCGACAAGGCGTCGGTCAAGCTGGCCGAGGAAAAGGGCGCCTGCCCCGACGCCGCCGAGCGCGGCGTGATGGAGCGCTTCTCGCACAAGCTGGCCATCGCCCCGACCGCGTCGATCAGCATCATCTGCGGCGGCACCTCGGCCGGCATCGAGCCGATCCCGGCCAACATCTACACCCACAAGACCCTGTCGGGCTCGTTCGCCGTCAAGAACCCCTACCTCGAGCGCCTGCTCGACCAGACCGGCCACAACACCGCCGCCGTCTGGGACTCGATCCTGGAGAACGAGGGCTCGGTTCAGCACCTCGACTTCCTCAGCCAGGACGACAAGGACGTCTACAAGACCGCCTTCGAACTGGACCAGCGCTGGATCGTCGAGCTGGCGGCCGACCGCACGCCGGAGATCTGCCAGAGCCAGTCGGTCAACCTGTTCATCCCGGGCGACGTCGACAAGTGGGACCTGCACATGCTGCACTGGCAGGCGTGGGAACGGGGCGTGAAGAGCCTCTACTACCTGCGCTCCAAGTCCGTGCAGCGCGCCGCCCACGCGGGCGCCGACACCGCGGAGGTCGTCGACATGGCCGCCAGCGCCCGCACCGACTACGAGGAATGCCTCGCCTGCCAGTGACGGCGGCGCGGCGACGAGATCAGGGGCCCGGTGGAAACGCCGGGCCCTTTTTCGTTGCGCCACAACGATTGCTCTCCCGCTGGGAGATCTGTCGCCGCGAAGCGGTGACTGAGAGGGAGGGGCGGCGTGCAACTGCCCGGCGCCGCGCCCCTCTCCGACCTCGCTCCGCGAGGCCACATCTCCCACGGGAGAGGAACTGATTTTTCTCGCCCCACCGGCGGGAACGGTCCGCGGCCTCAGCGGGTTGTCTGATCACAACAAGTCACGACAACGAGAGGACAACGCCATGAAACTCCGCACCCCGCTCGCCGCCCTCGCCGCCACCGCCGGCACCTTGGCCCTGGTCGCCTGCAGCGGCCCCGCCGAGGACGCCGCCCACAAGCAGGCCGACGCCACCGAACAGGCGGCCGACGCCCAGGCCGACGCGATCAGCGACCAGGCCGACGCCACCCGCGCGGCCGCTGACGGCGCCAGCCAGGCGACTCAGGACGCCGCCGACGCCAAGGGCGACGCTCTCGACAAGCAGGCCGAGCAGGTCGAGAAGGCCGGCGAAGCCAAGGCCGACGCGATCGAGAAGGAAACCGATCGCAAGTACTAGGGCGCGCCCGCGACAATGCGTTCGAACCCCTCTCCGCCCGGCGGGGAGGGGTTTTTCGCTGCGCGATTGCAACAAAGGGCGGTTGCGGCGGGCGCATTCCGGCCCATGTTGCGAGGGATGATGGCTCGGTACGGAAAAGGGAGGCCCAAGCCGATGGACTGGACGATCACCGCGCTCTGGGTGGCCTTGGGCCTGACCGTCAGCGCCCTGGCCGCGCCGCCGGCCGCCGCCGCCGATCTGGCCGCGCCCGAGGAAGCGGTCAGCACCGGCTCCGGCGAGGCCCCCAAGCCCGAACCCTCCAACGGTCCCGAGACCGTCGATCCCTTGACCGCCTTCCAGCGCCTGGGCCCGGCCCGCGACGCCGCGCCCGGAGACGGCCGCTGCGCCCCGCCCGAGGACCGCAAGCCGCACGGCGAGGTCTGGGGCGCGGTCGGCACCCAGGACTACCGCGCCGGCGGCGTGTCCGTCGAAATGCCGGTCGGCGACTGCGCCCGCGTCGCCGTCTCCATCAGCGGCAGCAACGGCGGCTACGCGACCCCCTACGGCTACGGCCCCGACGCGCCCTATGCGACCGGCGCCGGCCCGGGCCCGCTGAACGCGCCGGGCGCCCCCGTGACCTCCGGCCGCTGGATCCCGCGCGAGGACTAGGGAGGCCGCCGGATCAGCTCTCGGCGGGAAGCCGGACCGTGAAGGCGCTGCCGCGATCGTGGCCCTCGCTCTCGACCTCCACCGTCCCGCCGTGTAGCGCGACGAGTTGCCGGACCAGCGCCAGGCCGATGCCGAGGCCGCCCTGCGCCTTCGAGAGATGGTCCTCGACCTGGGCGAAGATTTCGAAGATCCGCGACTGCACCTCCGGCGGGATGCCGACGCCGGTGTCCGAAACCCGGATCTCGGCGGCGTCGCCCCGGCGCCGGCCGGTCAGGGTGATCACGCCGCCCGGCGGCGTGTACTTGGCCGCGTTGTTCAGAAGATTGGCCACAACCTGGGCCAGGCGGGTGTGATCCGCGTTGAGCCAGATGGGTTCGTCGGCGATATCGATTTCGAAGCGATGCCCTGCGGCTTCGATGTTGTGGCGGCTGGCTTCGATCGCCGAGCGCAGGACGTCATCCAGTTCAATCCGCGCCTTTCGCAGCGAGATCTTGCCCTCGTTCACGCGGGAGACGTCGAGCAGGTCGTCGACCAGATGCGAGAGATGGCTGAGGACGCGCTGCATCTCGGCGCGGATGCTCGGCGCCCGATCGGTGGCCGAGTCCTTGCCGAGCAGATGAAGGCCGCCCGTCAGCGCGGCGACCGGATTGCGCAGTTCGTGGGCCAGTACGGCGAGGAAGTTGTCCTTGTGCCGGTCCGCCTGGCGCAGAGCGGCGGCGGCGACTTCCAACTCGTCGCGCTGCCGCTCGATCTGGCGTCGTTGCTGGTGGAGATCGAAGAAGACGTTCGCCTTGCTGCGAAGGACATCCGGCTCGATCGGCTTCTGGATGAAGTCCACCGCCCCGGCCTCGTAGCCGCGAAAGCGCCGCAGGCTGTCGGCGATGCCGGCGGTGACGAAGATGATCGGAATGTGCCGCGCCCGCTCGTTGCCGCGCATGAACTCGGCGAGCTGGAAACCGTCCATGCCCGGCATCTGGACGTCGAGCAGGGCCAGGGCGACGTCGTGCACGAGCAAAAGTTCCAGCGCCTCTTCGCCCGACCGCGCCTTGAGGCAGACCAGCCCGTCCCGCTGGAGCAGGGCCTCGAGCGCGAGGAGGTTTTCCTCGAGATCGTCGACGAGGAGGAAGTTGATCGGCTTGTCCGCGCTGGTCATGCGGCCCCCGTCGCGAGCAGGTGGGACGCCAGCGCATCCAGGGTCATGACCGTCGCGGCCGGGCAGGCCTCGATGGCGGCGAGCGGCATCGCGCGGGACTGGGCGGTGGCCGGATCCTCAACGATCGCGTGCCCTCCCGCGTCGACGACGGCCTTGAGGCCGGCGGCGCCGTCGTGATTGGCCCCGGTGAGGATGATGCCGAGCAGCCCCTCGCCGTAGGCGTCCGCCGCGCTCTCGAACAGGACGTCGATCGCCGGGCGCGAGTAGTTCACCGGCTCGTCGGCCGACAGGGCGAGGCTCTCCCGCCCCTCGATCAGCAGGTGGTAGTCGGGCGGGGCGAAGTAGATCACGCCGCCCACGATCGGCTCCTTGTCCTCGGCTTCCTTGACCGTCAGCGCGCACTTGGCCTGAAGCAGCGGGGCGAGCGCGCTGTCCCGCGTCGGGGGCACATGCACCACCACGAACACCGGCAGCGGGAAGTCCGCGGGCAGGCCCGGAAGCAGGACCGACAGCGCCTGGACCGCGCCCGCCGAGGCGCCGATCGCCACCGCCTGGATCGGTGCGCCGGTCATGCGTCGCGCCTCTGGTAGATCTTCTCGCCCGGGACGAACTCGGAGAAGGCCGTCGAATGGACCGAAAAGCGCAGGCTCTCCTTGGACCCAAGCCCGAGGAAGCCCTTGCGGGCGAGCGAGTCCCTGAAGAGGCCGACAGCGCGATCCTGAAGCTGGCGGTCGAAATAGATCATCACATTGCGGCAGGAGATCAGGTGCGCCTCGGCGAAGACCGCGTCGGTCACCAGGCTGTGGTCGGAGAACACCACCCGCTCGCGCAACGCCTTGTCGAAGACCGCCCCGCCGTAGGCCGCGGTGTAGTAGTCCGAGAGCGATGTCTTGCCGCCGCTCTGCTGGTGGTTCTCGGTGAACTTTCGGATCCGGTCCAGCGCGTAGACCCCGGCTTCGGCCGCGGCGAGCGCCTCCGGATTGATGTCCGTCGCGTAGAAGAGCGTGCGGTCGTAGAGCCCCTCCTCGCGGAACAGGATCGCCAGGGAGTAGACCTCCTCGCCCGCGCTGCAGCCGGCGATCCAGACCTTCAGCGAAGGGTAGGTCCGCAGGTGCGGCAGGACCTTCTCGCGCAGCGCCCGGAAGTAGCTTGGGTCGCGGAACATCTCGCTGACCTGGACGGTCAGGTAGTCGAGCAGCCGCGGCAGCATCGACGGCTCGTGGAGCACGCGCTCCTGGATCGCGGAGATGCTGGCGAAGCCCAGCTGGTCGCGCGCCTGCACGAGCCGCCGCTTGATCGACGCCCGCGCGTAGTGACGGAAGTCGTAGTGGTAGCGCTGGTACAGAGCTTCCAGCAGAAGCTCGATTTCGAGGTCGACGAGGGTTTCGGTCACGGCGGCTATCGTGGCATCCAGACCCGGACGAGCGACAGCAGTTTGTCCACGTCGATGGGCTTGGCCATGTAGTCGCTGGCGCCGGCGGCGATGCAGCGTTCCTGGTCGTCGGGCATGGCCTTCGCCGTCAGCATCAGGATCGGCAGCTTCGCCCAGTTCGGATCCTGACGGATCTGGCGGGTGGCGGTCAGGCCGTCCATGACCGGCATCATCACATCCATCAGCACCAGGTCGATCGCGCCCGATGCGTCGGCCCGCGACGCGGCGAGCGCGTCGATGGCTTCCTGGCCGTTGCGGGCGATCTGGACCTTCGCCCCGCGCGGCTCGAGGATGTTGCTCAGCGAGTAGACGTTGCGGATGTCGTCCTCGACGATCAGCACGCGCCGGCCCTCCAGCACGGCGTCGCGGTTGCGGGCCTTCTTGATCATCTTCTGCTGTTCGGCGGGCAGTTCCGACACCACCTGGTGCAGGAACAGGGAGACCTCGTCGAGCAGGCGTTCGGGCGACTTGGCTCCCTTGATGATGATCGAGCTCGAATAGCGGCGCAGCCGCTGCTCGTCGTCCGCCGACAGGTCGTGGCCCGTGTAGACGATGACCGGCGGGAAGGCCCGGTCGCCGTCCTGACTCAGGGTTTCGAGCAGCGAGAAGCCCGAGGCGTCCGGCAGCGACAGGTCCAGCACCATGCAGTCGAACGTCTGCTGCTGGAGTTTTTCCAGGCACTCGGCGGCCGTGCCGACGCCGACCGTCTCGACATCGCGCGAGGCCAGCAGCCTGCCGACGGCGTCACGCTGCACCGGATCGTCCTCGACGATCAGGACGCGCCGGACGCTGCTCGCCAGCTTCGCCTGGAGGCTTTCGAGGACGGTCGCGAGGTCCTCGCGCTTCACCGGCTTCAGCTGATAGCCGACCGCACCCAGCGACAGGGCGGTCTGAACGTGGTCGGAGCCCGACACCACGTGAACCGGGATGTGCCGCGTGGCGTCGTCGCGCTTGAGGCGGTCCAGCACCATCAGGCCCGACTCGTCCGGCAGGCCCACGTCGAGAACGATGGCGTTGGGCTTGTGCCGGCGGGCGAGCTTCAGGGCCTCTTCGGCCGTGCCGGCGACGAGACACTGGAAGCCGAGCTCGCGGGAGAGGTCGCGCACGATACCGGCGAAGGCTTCGTCGTCCTCGATGACCAGCAGAACCCGCCGGGCGTCGCCCAGCCGGTCGCGGTCGTCCTCGACCGGTTGCGGCAGGGGTGTGGCGGCGGTGGAAGCGGCGGGTTCGACGCCTGGAGACGCGGCGGCATCCGCCGCCGCGGCGGCGGGCTGTTCGCGCGGCCCCACCCGGGCGGGGTCGTAGACGAGCGGGACGGTGATGGTGAAGGTGCTGCCCTTGCCGGGCTTGCTGTCGAGCGTGATCGAACCACCCAGCAGCCGCGCCAGTTCGCGGGAGATCGACAGCCCCAGCCCCGTGCCGCCGTACTTGCGGCTGATGGTGCCGTCCGCCTGCCGGAAGGCCTCGAAGATGGCGGCCTGCTGCTCCGGCGAAACGCCGATGCCCGTGTCCTTCACCGCGAACGCGATCCGGTCCTCGCCGGCCGGGCCTACGCCAACTGTGACGCCGCCCTTCTCGGTGAACTTGAAGGCGTTCGAGAGCAGGTTCTTGAGGATCTGTTCCAGGCGCTGCCGGTCGGTCGCGATGGCGGCGGGACAACCCTTGGCGACCTTGATCTCGAAGCTCAGCCCGCGATCGGCCGCGACCGGCTCGAAGAGCTGCCGCAGATCTCCGGCCAGACGCTGGATCGCGACGCTCTCGGGCCGCACCTCGATATGCCCGGCCTCGATCTTCGACAGGTCGAGGATGTCGTTGATCAGGGCCAGCAGGTCGTTGCCCGACGACGCGATGGTCTGGGCGAACTTCACCTGCTCGTCGGACAGATTGCCGTCCGGGTTGTCGCTGAGCAGCTTCGACAGGATGAGCAGAGAGTTGAGCGGCGTGCGCAGCTCGTGAGACATGTTGGCCAGGAAGTCGGACTTGTAGCGGCTGGCCTGTTCGAGCTCGCGGGCCTTCAGCGCCACCGCCGCGTTGCCTCGCTCTAGCTCGTCCCGCTGCGTCTCCAGCGCCTGCGCCTGCTCTTCCAGCTGGCTGTTGGTCTGTTCGAGCTCGACCTGCTGCTGTTCCAGCCGGACCTGGGATTCCTTGAGCGCGCGGCCCTGCTCCTCCAGCTCCTCGTTGTTGACCCGCAGCTCCTCGCTCTGGGCCTGGAGCTCCTCCGCCTGGCGCTGGGTTTCTTCCAGGGCCCCCTGAAGTTCGACGCGGTAGCGCGCGGAGCGCAGGGCGATGCCGATCGCGCCCGAAACGCGCTCGAGAAGGTGCAGGACCCGGTCGTCCACCGCTTGCAGGAAGCCCAGTTCGATGACGGCGTTGACCCTGCCGTCGGCTAGCGCCGGCGCGAGGACCAGATGGCGCGGCTTGTCCTGGCCGAGCGCCGAGCCGACCGTCATGTAGCCCTCAGGCACCTCATGGATGACGGTGGTCCGCCCCTCCGCCGCGACCTTGCCCAGCAGGCCTTCCTTCAGCTTGAAGCGAAGCGGGGTGGCGGCGTTGTCCACCATGCCGAGGGCGGCGGCGCGATAGAAGGCGCCGTCCTCGCCCTTGAAGAGCGCGCCGGCCTGGAAGCCGAGATACTGGGCGAGGAACGCGAGGATGCTGTCGGCGAGATCGTCGACGGACTTGTCGCCCATCATGGCGCTGGACAGACCCATCTGGCCCGCTTGCAGCCAGTCCTCGCGGGCGCGGGCGTTGGCGGCGCGACGGAGGAGGATGAACACCGCCATCGTAAGGAAGGCGCCGAGCAGACCCGAAAGCACGCCGCTGACCAGGGCCGTGCGGTAGGCCTGGTCCATCTCGTCGAGCCTGAGCTGGCGGAGGCGGTTCTCTTCCTGGCGCATGACGTTGATCCGCTCACGGATCGCATCCATCTCGCCCTTGCCCCGATCGGTCGAGACCACGGCAAGCGCCGCCTGGGCGCCCTGGGTGCGGCGCAGGTCGATGGTCTCCTGAAGTTCGGCCAGCTTGGCGTTGATGCGCTGCCCGAGCAGGCCGAGATTGGCCTGCTGAAGGGGGTTGTCCCGCGTCAGCGCCGATACCGTCTCGATCCGCTTGCCTGTGGCGCCCACCGCGGCGCGATAGGGTTCGAGGTAGCGGTTATCGCCCGTCAGCAGGAAGCCGCGCTGCCCCGTCTCGGCGTCCTGGGTCGTGGCCAGCAGGGCGTCGAGCGAGACGATCACCCGGTGGGTGTGGATGATCTTCTGATTGTTGGCGCGCAGGACCTCGACGTTGCGATAGGCCACCAGCCCGCTGACGAGGAAGAAGATCAGCACCATGACCAGGCCGAGGACGGTCCAGACGTCCGTGGCCTTCGGGGCGACGGATCCGGCGCGGGATTTGTTAGCTGGCATGGCGGCCCTGGATTGAAATCGTTCGATGTCGGGGGTGCGGGCGGGCCGGATGTTCGCAATGGCGGGCCGGTCGCGTGACGCGCCCGGCTCCGCCATGAACGGCGCCGTGGATCAGAGAAAGTACCTGCAAGACTGCCCCCGCGCGTACAATGCGCGAGGCACGAACGCACGGCCCGGTGAACGGTTCCCACCAAAACAAGCCATACACCCCGGCGGAGCCGTTCTCGCGATTGGCCCGTTCGCGTGACGCGCTGTAGAAACGCCGCACGGTCGCCGGCGGGAGCCCTCATGCATTACGACACCATCATCGTCGGCGGCGGCGCCGGAGGGCTGGAGCTGGCGGCCCGGCTGGGGCGGCGGCTGGGCAAGGCCCGCGGACCGGCGCGGGTGCTGCTGGTCGACCGGTCCTCGTTCCACATCTGGAAGCCGACGCTGCACGAGGTCGCGGCCGGGACGCTGGACGCGCACCAGGAGGGGCTGAGCTATCCGGTGCTGGCGCGGCGCAACCGCTTCAGCTTCGCGCTGGGCGAGATGGTCGGGCTGGACACGGCGGCGCGGACGGTCACGCTGGGCGCGATCCGCGACGCCGAAGGCGCGGTGTTGGCGCCGGAAAGGTCACTGTCGTTCACGCGGCTGGTGCTGGCGGTCGGCAGCGGCTCCAACCTGTTCGGCACGCTGGGGGCCGAGAAGGCCCATGTGCTGGAGCGGACCGAGGACGCCGAGCGGTTCCACGGACGGCTGCTGGCCGCCTTCACCCGGGCCTCCTTCTCGCCGTCGCGGACGCTGGGCGTCGCGATCGTCGGGGCCGGGGCGACCGGGGTCGAGCTGTCCGCCGAGCTGATCGAGGCGCACGCCGCCCTGCACGAGGGGCTGGGCCCCGAGCAGCGGTTCCGGATGGACATCACCCTGGTCGAGGCCGCTGACCGCATCCTGCCGCAGCTGCCCGAGAAGCTGTCGGCCCAGGCGACCACCGCGCTGGAGCGCAAGGGCATCCGGGTGCTGACCGGGACCAAGGTGGCCGAGGTGAAGGCCGATCGGCTGGAGACCTCCGCCGGGGCGGTGGAGGCCGACCTGATCGTCTGGGCGGCCGGGGTCAAGGCGGCCGAGGCGAACGCCGCCCTGGGGCTGGAGACCAACCGCATCAACCAGTTCGTGGTCGACGACCGGCTGCGCACCGCCGTTGACGGCGTCTGGGCGATGGGAGACTGCGCGGCGGCGCCCTGGACGAGCGCCGGACACGAAGGACGCACCGTTCCAGCCCGCGCCCAGGCGGCCCACCAGCAGGCCGACTATCTGGCCGCCGCCATCTGGGCCGCCATGCACGAGCGGCGGCTGGAGACGCCCTTCGTCTACAAGGACTTCGGCTCGCTGGTGTCGCTGGGCGACACGCGAGGGGTCGGGGCGCTGATGGGCGGGCTCGGCGGACCCAACTTCTTCGTCGAGGGGCTGCTGGCCAAGGGCTTCTACATGAGCCTGCACCTGCTGCACCACGCGGCCATCCTGGGCTGGGGCCGGACGGGCGTGCTGGCGCTGGCCCGGCTTCTGCAGCAGCGGGTGGCCGGGCGTCTGAAGCTGCACTAGGCGAGCCGGCACGCTACCCATTCCGAGTACCGCTCTGGTTGAAGGGGCGCCGGGACAGTGACGTTCCGTCGCCCTCAAGCGGCTGACTCTTAACGCTAATCGACCGGATTTCGCGCCGGACGGTCGTCGCGCCGCGAGCGAAAACGACGCTCATTTATTGCAGTTATGCCGGGACCGATCCCGGAGCATGTTCCCCAACCTTTTGAAAAGTGGGGAAAAATCATGAGCAGCAGCTCGACCAAGGCCGAAAGCCTCGCCATCAGCGGCGTCGACACCCGTCCGGTGTTCGCCATCATCCCGGGCTCGCCGGCCTCGGAAACCATTAACGGCACGCCCGACGGCGATCTGATCGACGCCGGCGACGGCGCCGACACCGTTCATGGCCTGAACGGCAACGACGTGATCAACGGCGACGACGGCGACGACACCTTGAACGGCGGCAACGGCGACGACGTGCTCAACGGCGGCGCGGGCGCGGACCTGCTGAACGGCGGCGCGGGAACCGACACCCTGGCCGGCGGCGCGGGCGACGACACCTACGTCTTCGACGGCGTCGACACCCTGGTCGAACTGGTCGGAGAAGGCGTCGACACCGTGCGGGCGTCGGAGACCTTCTTCCTGGCCCCGAACTTCGAGAACCTGGTGCTCGGCGGCTCCGCCAACATCGACGGCTTCGGCAACAACGCCGCCAACGTCATCACCGGCAACATCGGCGCGAACCTGCTCATCGGCGCCGGCGGCGACGACACCCTGAACGGCCTGGCCGGCAACGACCAGCTGTTCGGCGGCGACGGCATCGACACCCTGAACGGCGGCAACGGCGACGACGCCCTGCACGGCCAGGCGGGCGCCGACATCCTCGACGGCGGCACCGGCAACGACCAGATGGACGGCGGCGCTGGCGCCGACCTGATGTCGGGCGGCGCGGGCGACGACCAGTACATCGTCGACGACGCCGGCGACATGGTGGTCGAAGGCGCCAGCCAGGGCACGGACCATGTCTCGACCAACCTGCAGCGCTACACGCTGACGGCCAACGTCGAGAACCTGACCGGAACGAGCGCCGACAAGCAGTTGCTGACCGGCAACGACCTGCGCAACGTGATCACCACCGGCGCCGGCGACGACGTCATCGACGGCCGCGGCGGCAACGACGTGATCATCGCGGGCACGGGCAACGACCGCATGACCGGCGGGACCGGCTCGGACGTGTTCGTGATCGGCAACGCCGAGGTGACGCTCTCGACCCTGAACAACACCGGCCGCCCGACCTATCAGGTCGACACCGTCAGCGACTTCAGCCTTGTCGACGGCGACCGCATCGACCTGTCGGCCATCGACGCCAACGTCAACACCGGCGGCAACCAGTCCTTCACCTTGGTGTCGAGCTTCTCGCACACCGCCGGCGAAGCGCGGGTCGTCTACGTCGCCCTGACCAACCACACGGCGATCCAGCTGGATGTCGATGGCGATGGCCAGATCGACTACCAGATCAACCTGAAGGGCGGCGACTTCACCGGCGCCCCGGCGGTGACTGACGCCGACCCGGTCCACGTCGGCGGCTGGATCCTCTAGTCCCGACGGCTAGATCCGGCCCCGACCGGGGACATGCGCTCGGCCCCCAGGCGCATGTCCCCATTCGTGGGGTGGGGGCGACGGGAGACCGCTTGCGGGTTTCCCGATCCGCGATCATCGTTCGCCGATGAGCAAGCGTATGATCCTCGCCGCCGTCGCGACCGCCGTCGCCGCCTTGTCCACGGCCGGCGCCGCGATGGCCGACGGGCCGAGCTTCAACTGCGCCAAGGCCTCGACCGCGGTCGAGAAGGCGATCTGCGCGACGCCGGACCTGGCGACGCTGGATCTGCAGATGGCGGCCGCCTATCGCGCCGCCCAGACCGGGTCGCCCACGCCCGTGACGCTGAAGGCGGGCCAGCGCAGCTTCCTGATCCAGCGCGGCTTCGACCAGGACGGCAAGCCGACGAAGACGATCAACGCCGCCGCCCTGGCCGATCTCTATCGCGCCCGGATCGAAAGCCTGAACCTTGAGGCCGCGCGCAACCGCCGGGCCGCCGTCGCGGCCGTGCCTCTGGCCCAGCTGAAGACCCGTTGCGCCGACGTCGAGATCAAGACCTGCAAGGTCGAGGACGCCGGACCGGTGCCGGGCTCGGAGCCCTACGGCGGGCTGTTCTACCAGCTGCAGGCGCCGGCCGACGAAGACGAATGGGCGCGCGGCCTGGTGGTGTTGCGCAACGACGGCGGCGTGCTGAAGGTCGTGCTCTGGAACTTCGAGGGCGACATTCCCGATGCGCCGTCCGTGGTCGGGACCGCCGCCGGGCCGCTGCTGGTCGCCCCCTCCACGCACGGCGGCACCGGCCGCTTCAACGCCGAGTTGATCTTCCGTCCCCTGCCCGACGGCGGCTGGCGCGACCTGGACATCGACGCCTGGCGCATGGAGTTCGACACCGGCCTGCCCGAGGGCGTGGGCGTCTGGAAGGGCGTCGTCTACGACTGGCCGACCCTGTCGCTGATGACCGGGCTGTGGAAGGACAGCGACGCCAACTGCTGCCCGACCGGCGGCGCCGCCACGGCCCGGCTGGCGGTGAAGGGCGACGAACTGGTGCTGAAGTCGATGGACATCGACCGCACGCCGCCGAAAGAGGAGTAGGCGCGGCGCCTACATTGCCACCAGGCTCCTGAAGCCGCCGAAGATCATCCGCTTGCCGTCGAAGGGCATGCAGTCCCCCTTCAGCCGTGGGTCGGCCATGACCTTGGCGTTGACCTCGTCGCGCTTCTCGCGACTTTCGTAGGTGATCCAGGAGAAGACCACGATCTCGTCGTCCGCGGCCTGGACCGCGCGCGGGAACGAGGTCAGTTCGCCGTAGGGCACGTCGTCGCCGATGCATTCCACGTAGCTGAGCGCGCCGTGCTCCATCCAGATCTCGCCGGCCAGCGAGGCGATCTCGCGATAGGCGTCGATCTTGTCCTTCGGCAGGGCGAGCAGAAAGCCGTCAACATAGGGCATGGGAGTCCTCCGGTTGTCGTTGTGCCGGACATAGGACGGACGGGCGGGGGCGGTTCCGACACGAAGCCGCGAGAATCTCCGGGCGAGGCGGTAGGGACGCGAGCGCCGCTCGCCGATAGCGGGAAGGATTGCGCGCCGCGCGGCGGGCATGCAGGCTGGGCGAGGCAGGGAGGCGGGCGGATCATGGCGACTCAGAAGCGGCTCCACACGTCCTGGGAGTCGATCTCCGAAGCTCTGTTCGCGCAGATGGCGCCCCTGGCGAACGACTCGCCCGCGGTACGATCCACCCTTGAGCGCGGCGCGCGCTACATGGTTGTCGACACCGCAGCCCGCGAGGTCGTGTTCAACACGCGGGCGCTGACCCTCGGCCTGCTATCCGCCGGACGGGACGACGAAAGCTCCCTGCGATGGGGGAATACCGCATCCTGGTTCGCGGCATGGCTGGCGGAGAGTGTCGGGGATGATGCAGTCGACCAGGCACTGAAGCGGGTTAGCGAGGCCGGCGAGATCGTACCCGCGCTGGACCACGGCCATACGCTCGTTCTGTCCGTTTCAGTACTGAGCCTCCTTGAGCCTGCTTCCCTGATAGCCACGCGCACTGTGGGACGCCCTCGCTTCGACATGCGGCATCTGTTTGCAGCTTTGATAGAGAATGGCGCACTCGCGGTTCAGCTGAAGCAGGAGTTCGACCTCAGGCTGACAGACGACCTCGCGACCCAGCTCAAGCAGATGCTCGTCGAACGGATAATGGCCGATCCCGAGAAGGGGGAGACCCGGACAGCATGGGAAGGCACGCTACGGCTTTCCGGTGACCACGACGCCTTGCCTAAACCGTCACGCGAGGAAATGGCCGGGTTCACCGCCGACGCCGTTCGGCGGGGCGATGACAACCTGCTCGGCTCGGCGGGAGACGTCACCGCGCTGGCGCGGCTGATGTGCCTCGAGAAGGCGGCGCCGCTGGCGATCGCCGTGTTCGGGGGCTGGGGGTCCGGCAAGTCGACCTTCATGGACCGGCTCGACTCGGCGGTGGAGCGCATCGCCGCCCGGTCCGCGCCGGCCGATGGTCCGACCACGGACGGCGGCGCGCGGTTCGTCAATCGCGTGGTCCAGATCCGCTTCAACGCCTGGCAGTTCGTCGACGCCAACCTGTGGGCCAGCCTGACGGCCGAGTTCTTCGACCAGCTGCGCGCGGGCGGCTGGCAGCGCGCCGACAAGGCGCGACACGGCGCGCTGGTCGACAAGGTCAACCTGCACGTCCACGCCCTGGCGGCCGACGCCGACGAGAGCCGCAAGGCGGCTATCGCGGGCGACAAGACGCTGCTGGCCGCGCAGAAGGAACGTGACGTCGCCGCCAGGGCCGCGCGCGAGGCCAGCACGGCGGCCCTAGGCCAGGCGCTGATCGACCGGCTGGGCGACGCCTATGAGCAGCAGAAGGGCAACCTGACCGCGTTGGGGCTGGCGACCACCGGGACGGACACCGGCGAGGCCGTCGAGACCCTGCTCGATGTGGTCAGCCAGACGAAATCCGGGCTCGGCTCGGCGAAGGCGGTGCTCAAGACGCTGTCGAAGTCTCCGAAGCGGATCTGGACCGCCGGGCTGGCCGCGCTGGCGGCCGTGGCTCTGACCGGCTTCGTGGGCTGGAGACTGATCGCCGGCTTCGCGCCCGGCGACCTGATCGCGCTGTTCGCGGCGCTGAGCGCCGTGGCGACGGCGGCGGGGGCCGCCCTTCCCGCCCTGCGCCTGGTCGGATCCGTGGCCAAGTGGGGCGCCGGAATCGCCGCCGAGGTCGACAAGGCCGATACGGCGGCCACCCGCACGCTGCTCGAGAAGGAACTCGCCCTCCGCGCGGCCCGGGAGGAGGCGCTGGCGCTGCAGGACGCGGCGACCCGGTCCGACCGCTCGCTGGCGCGCTACATCGATCCCGGGGGCGCGCCCAATCCGCCCCGGCTGCTGCGCTACGTCCTGGAGGACGATCCCGACACCAAGGCGCTGCAGGCCGAGATCGGCCTGATCGGACGGACACGGCGGCTGTTCCAGGCCGTCGACGACATCGTCAGGCGCGAGCTCCGGAAGTCACCGGCCGAACGGATCGACCCCGAAATTCCGCAACGCATCGTCCTCTACATCGACGACCTGGATCGCTGCACCGAGGAGC
>JBIICO010000010.1:0-44643 GCA_044238855.1 Caulobacter sp. | reverse complement strand
ACCGACATCGACGAAGTGATCCTGGTCGGCGGCATGACCCGCATGCCCAAGGTCGTGGACGCGGTGAAGGAGTTCTTCGGCCGTGAGCCCCACAAGGGCGTGAACCCGGACGAAGTCGTGGCGCTGGGCGCCGCGGTGCAGGCCGGCGTGCTGCAGGGCGACGTCAAGGACGTGCTGCTGCTGGACGTCACGCCGCTGACCCTGGGCATCGAGACCCTGGGCGGCGTGTTCACGCCGCTGATCGAGCGCAACACGACCATCCCGACCAAGAAGAGCCAGACCTTCTCGACCGCCGACGACAACCAGTCGGCCGTGACGATCCGGGTCTTCCAGGGCGAGCGCCCGATGGCCGCCGACAACAAGATGCTGGGCCAGTTCGACCTGGTCGGGCTGCCGCCGGCTCCGCGCGGCGTGCCGCAGGTCGAGGTCATCTTCGACATCGACGCCAACGGCATCGTGCACGTCACGGCCAAGGACAAGGCGACCAACAAGGAACAGTCGATCCGCATCCAGGCCAACGGCGGCCTTTCGGACGCGGACATCGAGAAGATGGTCCGGGAAGCCGAGTCCAACCGCGCCGAGGACGAGAAGCGCAAGCAGACCGTCGACGCCCGCAACCAGGCCGACGCGGTCATCCACTCGACCGAGAAGGCCCTGGCCGATCACGGCGACAAGGTGAGCGCTGATGAGAAGGGCGCCATCGAAACCGCCCTGGCCGACCTGAAGGCCGACCTGGAAGGCGGCGACGCCGAGTCGATCGCGGCCAAGACCCAGACCCTCATCCAGGCTTCGATGAAGCTGGGCGAGGCCATGTACAAGGCCCAGCAGGGTGAAGGCGGCGATGCCGCAGACGCTTCCGAGCAGGCCGCGGACGACGGCGTCGTCGACGCCGAGTTCGAGGAAGTCAGCGACGACGACGACAAGAAGTCGGCGTGACGTTCCGCCTCATGGCGACGGCGCCCCGGGATATGACACAAGCCTGCCCGGGGACCGTCGCCGCCGCCTTCGCGAAGGCAGAAGTCCCGTCCCTCTCGTTCAGCCGGTTTGATCCGGCCCCGGACTTGCAGAGGGACGGGCGCTCTACCACTTCACAAGACAAGCTTTTCAGAATGTCCGCAGATGCGTGATTACTACGACATTCTCGGCGTCCAGCGCGATTGCGACGAGGCCGGTCTCAAGAGCGCCTTCCGCAAGAAGGCGATGGAGCACCATCCCGACCGCAACGGCGGCTGTGGTGACGCCGAAACGCGCTTCAAGGAAGTCAATGAGGCCTATTCGGTCCTCTCCGACGCCCAGAAGCGCGCGGCCTACGACCGCTACGGCCATGCCGGCGTCAACGGCCAGAACGGCGGCGGCAACGGCCAGGGCTTCGGCGACGTGCACGACATCTTCAACGAGGTGTTCGGCGACGCGTTCGGCGAGATGTTCGGCGGCGGCCGCCGTCGCCCGAACAACGGCCCGGCCCGGGGCCAGGACCTGCGCTACGATCTCGAGATCTCGCTCGAACAGGCCTATGCTGGCTCGGACGTCGAGATCATCGTCCCGTCCTCGATCACCTGCGAGACCTGCGACGGCTCCGGCGCCAAGCCGGGCACCAGCCCGACCGTCTGCGGCGGCTGCGGCGGCGCGGGCCGCGTTCGCGCCTCGCAGGGCTTCTTCGCCATCGAGCGCACCTGCCCCCGCTGCGGCGGCTCGGGCAAGCTGGTGCTCGACCCCTGCGCGACCTGCCATGGCCACGGCCAGGTGCGGAAGGAACGCACCCTGTCGGTCCGCATCCCTGCCGGCGTCGACGACGGCGCGCGGATCCGCCTCGCCGGCGAAGGCGACGCGGGCCAGCGCGGTGGTCCGCGCGGCGACCTCTACATCTTCCTGTCGGTGGCCCCGCACGACCTGTTCGAGCGCGACGGCCTAGACCTGCTCTGCACCGTGCCGGTCAGCATGGCCACCGCGACGCTCGGCGGCGAGATCGACGCGCCCTGCCTGCGCGGCGGCGACAACTGCGACGGCCAGTGCCGCCAGACGGTCAAGGTTCCGGAAGGCGCCCAGACCGGCAAGACCATCCGCCTGAAAGGGCGCGGCATGCCTTCGCTGCGCGGTCCCCAGCGCGGCGACCTGGTCGTGGAGCTGTTCGTCGAGACCCCGACCCACCTCAGCGCCCGCCAGAAGGAGCTGATGCGCGAACTGGCCGAGCTGATGGGCGACCAGCAGCAGCCGCAGGCCGCCGGCTTCATGGGCAAGGCCAGGAAGTTCTGGGAAGACGTGACGGGGGCCGCGTCCTAGGTCAGGCGTCCGCCGACCGGCGCTGGCCGCCCGAGAGCAGCCACACGATCAGAAGCAGCGCGCCGATCATCAGCAGGCCAAGCATGATCAGCCCCGCTCCGACGGCGATGACCACCCGCGGGTCGGGCGGAGACGGCGCGGCCGGCTCCGGCGGCGGCTTGAAGACGATAGGGATGTTCACCTCGCCGCCGGCCACCGGGATTCCGTCCAGGGTCTGTGGCTTCATTCGGAACGCGCCGGAGATCTTCAGCGCGGCCTCGCCGAAGCCGTAGCCGGCGGGATTCTCGGATACGATCTCGCATCGGCTCAGCGCCCCGTCGATCTCGACCGAACAGGCGATCGTCGCCCGTCCCTCGACGCCCTGGCGCTGCGCCCGCTCCGGGAAATAGCGCGCCATATCCTCGCCCGAGGGCTTGCTCTTCCAGTCCGGTCTAGTGATCCGGGCGCTATCCGCGTTCGGTGTTTCGGTTCCGGCCAGCGGCGTCCGGGCCTCCACGGTCGTGAACGCCGTGAGGCCGAACGCGGCCAGGACCAGAAGCAAATTTCGCACGCAACACCCCCGTGAAACGCGGCGACGTTTCCACGCCGGCGACATCGGCGCAACCGGACGTGCAAACCCTTAACGCCCCCCGCGAACGCCGCTAGGTTCGCCGGCGATGAACGCCCACGCCGATCCCGCCGCGACCACGCCCGACGCCAAGGGCGCGACGCCCGTCATGCAGCAGTATTTCGACGCCAAGTCGCGCCAGCCGGACGCGCTGGTGTTCTTCCGCATGGGTGACTTCTACGAACTGTTCTTCGACGACGCGATCAAGGCGGCGGCGGCGCTGGGCATCGCCCAGACCTTCCGGGGCACGCACAACGGCGAGCCGATCCCGATGGCCGGCGTGCCCGTCCATGCGGCCGAGGCCTATCTCGCGAAGCTGATCCGCTCGGGTTTCAAGGTCGCCGTCTGCGAGCAGATCGAGACCCCGGCCGAGGCTAAGAAGCGTGGCTCCAAGTCGATCGTCGCCCGCGACGTGGTGCGCATCGTCACCCCGGGCACCCTGACCGAGGAAGGCCTGCTTGACGCGCGCGGCGCCAACCGGCTGGCGGCCATCGCCCTGCGGGCCGGCCAGGCGGCGGTGGCCAGCGTCGAGCTGTCGACCGGCGAAGTCGAGAGCCTGCTGATCGCGCCATCCGGCCTCGCCGCCGCGCTGGCCGCGCTGCAGCCGTCCGAGATCCTCGTCCCCGACCGCCTTTTCTCCGACGAGACCGTCAACCTGGCCCTGAAGGCGGCCGGCGGCGTGGTCCAGCCCGTGGCCCAGGCCCTGGCCGAGCCCTCCGCCTCCGAGGCGCGGCTGAAGCGGCTCTACGGCGTCGATACCCTTGACGGGTTCGGCGGTCTGGCGGGAGCGGAGATCTCGGCTCTGGGCCTGATCGCCGCCCACCTGGAGATGACCCAGGCCGGCAAGCTGCCCGCCCTGTCCTCGCCCCGCCGCGCGGGCGAGGCGGACGTCATGGCCATCGACCCCGCCACCCGGGGCTCGCTGGAGATCGAGAAGACCCTGTCGGGCCAGCGCGACGGCTCGCTGCTCGGCTGCATCGACCGCTGCGTGACGGCGGCGGGCTCGCGCCTGTTGTCCGCCCGGCTGGCCCGGCCGCTGCTGTCGCCCGAGGCGATCGACGCGCGCCTGGACGCCGTGCAGTGGATGGTCGAGCGCCGCCGCCTGCGGGAACAGCTGCGCGAGGCCCTGCGCCGCTCCGGCGACCTGGCGCGGGCCCTGTCGCGGCTGGCGCTGGGCCGGGGCGGTCCGCGCGATCTGGGCACGCTGCGCGACGGATTGAAGACCGGCGAGGCGCTGTCGGCCCTGTTGCTCAACGAAGGCGCCCAGCTGGCCCCGCCGCCGGCCGAGATCGATCAGTCGCTGGCTGCGGTGAATCCGTCGCTGTCGGCCGACCTGTCGGGCCTGCTGGCGCAGCTGATGGACGGCCTCGGCCCTGACCTGCCGGCCCAGGCGCGGGACGGCGGCTTCGTCGCCGCTGGGATCCGGCCCGAGCTGGACCAGGCGCGCGGCCTGCGCGACGACAGCCGCCGGGTGATCATCGCCCTGGAGAGCCGACTGGCGGCCGAGAGCGGCGTGCCGTTGAAGATCAAGCACAACGCGGTGCTGGGCTACTTCGTCGAGACCACGGCCAACAAGGCCGACCCGCTGTTCCAGCCGCCGCTGAACGCCACCTTCATCCATCGCCAGACCCTGGCCAACCAGGTGCGGTTCACCACCGTCGAGCTGGCCGACCTCGACGCCCGCATCGCCCAGGCCGGCGAGCGCGCCCTGGCCATCGAGATGGCGACCTTCGAAAGCTGGCGCGAGCTGGCCGTCGGCATGGCCCCGCTGATCCAGGCCGCCGCCCGCGCCCTCGCGACGCTGGACGTCGACTCCGGCCTGGCCGAGTGGGCCGAGGACCAGCAGGCGGTGCGGCCTCGGATCGACCGCTCGTTCTGCTTCGAGGCGGTCGGTGCCCGCCACCCGGTGGTCGAGGCTGCGGTGAAGCGGGCCGGCGATCCGTTCACGCCCAACGACTGCTGCCTGGACGGCTCGGGCGAGGCCCATGCCCGCCTGTCGATCGTCACCGGGCCGAACATGGCCGGTAAGTCGACCTTCCTGCGTCAGAACGCGATCCTGGCGGTGATGGCCCAGGCCGGCTGCTTCGTGCCCGCCCGCTCGCTGAAGATGGGCGTGGTCGACCGGCTGTTCAGCCGCGTCGGGGCGGGCGACGACCTGGCGCGCGGCCGTTCGACCTTCATGGCCGAGATGGTCGAGACCGCCGCCATTCTGACCCAGGCGACGCCGCGCAGCTTCGTGATCCTGGACGAGATCGGCCGGGGCACCGCCACCTGGGACGGTCTGGCGATCGCCTGGGCGACGGCGGAGTCGCTGCACGCCACCAACCGCTGCCGGGCCCTGTTCGCGACCCACTATCACGAGCTCGCCGCGCTCGAGGAAAAGCTCAGCTACGTCTCCAACCTGAGCCTCAAGGCCAAGGAGTGGAACGGCGACCTGGTCTTCCTGCACGAGGCCGGACCCGGTCCCGCCGACCGCAGCTACGGCGTCCAGGTGGCCAAGCTGGCGGGTGTGCCGCCCGCCGTGGTGGCCCGCGCCCGCCAGGTGCTGGAGCGTCTCGAGGCGGAAGCCGAGTCCCCCGCGCGCCTCGAAGGCCTGCCGCTTTTCGCGGCAACGGCGCCGACACCGGCGAAAACCGGGCCAAGTCCCGTAGAGGAAGCCTTGCGCACGCTCGATCCGGACGGCATGAGCCCCCGCGAGGCGATGGAAGCGCTGTATCGCCTCAGGGGGATGCTCTAACGGTTCGGGGGGACCATATTAGCCGTCATGCCGCCACGCCTCCGACCCACCCGCCTCGAACACGTCGTTGACGGCCACGCCCTCAGGGCCCGGCTGTCGGCCGCCGCTCTGGACGCCATCGGCAACGAGCCCGAGCAGCGCCGACAGGCGCTGGAGATCCTCAAGGCCGCCCTGTTCCGCGGCCGGATGATCGCCAAGGAGCGGCTGGAGAACGGGGCCGGCGGGGTCGAGACGGCCCGGCTGCTGAGCGGCGTCACCGACGAGGTGATCACCGCCCTCTACGATTTCACCACCGTCCACATGTTCCGCGCCCGCAACCCCACCGAGGGCGAGCGGCTGTGCCTGCTGGCGGTGGGCGGCTACGGCCGGGGCGTGTTGTCGCCCTACAGCGACATCGATCTGCTGTTCCTGCGACCCTACAAGCAGACGCCGCATGCCGAGAGCGTGATCGAGTTCATGCTCTACGCGCTGTGGGACCTGGGCTTCAAGGTGGGCCACGCCTCGCGCACGGTCGAGGAATGCGTGAAGCTGTCCCGCGAGGACTTCACCATCCGCACCTCGATCCTCGAGGCCCGAAAGCTGACCGGCGACGACGACCTGGCCGAGGAGCTGAAGAAGCGCTTCCGGGGCGAGGTCATGAAGGGCACGGGCCCCGAGTTCGTCGCCGCCAAGCTCAAGGAGCGCGACGGCCGCCACGGCCGCGCCGACGCCAGCCGCTACATGGTCGAGCCCAACGTCAAGGAGGGCAAGGGCGGGCTGCGCGACCTGCACACCCTGTTCTGGATCGCCGAGTACCTGCACCCGGTCGACAAGCCCGAGGACGTGTTCGGTCTGGGCTACTTCGACCGGCGGGAAGTGGCCGCCTTCGTCCGGGCGTTCGACTTCCTGCATGCCGTCCGCGCCCACCTGCACTTCGCCACCGGCCGGCCGGAGGAGCGGCTGACCTTCGACCTGCAACCCGAGATCGCCCGCCGGATGGGCTACGGCGACCGCGCCGACAATCCGGCCGTCGAGCGCTTCATGCGCCGCTACTTCCTGATCGCCCGCGAGGTCGGCGCCCTGACCCGCGCCTTCTCGGCCAAGCTCGAGGACGAGCATCTCAAGGCCAAGCCCAAGGGCCTGTCGCGGTTCCTGCCCGGCCAGGGCGGGCCCAAGCGCAAGCCGCTGGACCTGCCCGGCTTCCACGAGGACGGCGGGCGGCTGAACATCGACGGCCCGGAGGTGTTCGAGCGCGATCCTGTCGACCTGATCCGCATCTTCCGCATCGCCGACCAGCGGAACCTGGACCTGCACCCCGACGCCTTCACGGCGGTGACGCGCAGCCTGCCGCTGATCACCTCCAAGACCCGGCGCGATCCGCAGGCGGCCAAGGCGTTCCTCGACATCCTGGCGCGCGGCAAGCGCACCTACCGCACCCTGACGCTGATGAACGAGTCCGGCGTGCTGGGCCGTTACGTGCCGGAGTTCGGCCGGGTGGTCTGCCAGATGCAGTTCAACATGTACCACTCCTATACGGTCGACGAGCACACGCTCCGCGCCGTCGGGGTGATCGCCGACATCGCCGAGGGGCGGCTGGAGGAAGACCATCCGCTGTCGGTCTCGATCATGCCGCTGATCGACGACCGCGAGAGCCTGTTCCTGGCCATGCTGCTGCACGACACCGGCAAGGGCGGGGTCGGCGGCCAGGAGAAGGCCGGCGCCCGCGCCGCCCGCTCGGCCTGCGAACGGCTGGGCGTCGAGCGCGGCAAGATCGAACTGATCGCCTGGCTGGTCGAGCATCACCTGGTGATGAGCGACTACGCCCAGAAGCGCGACGTGACCGACCCGGCCACCGTCGCCGCCTTCGCCCGCATCGTCGAGAACCCCGAGCGGCTGCGCCTGCTGCTGGTTCTGACCGTCGCCGACATCCGCGCCGTCGGGCCGGGGGTCTGGAACGGCTGGAAGGGCCAGCTGATGCGCGAGCTCTACGCCTCCACCGAGGCGGTGTTCCGCGGCGGCCGGGGCAGCGATCCGGCGGCCAGCGCCCGTCGCCACCAGTCGTCCGTCGCCGCCGAGGCCCGCACCACCCTGATCGCCGCCGACCCGGTGGCCAAGGGCTGGGCCGCCTCGATGGAGGACGCCTACTTCACGGCCTTCGCGCCCGAGGAGCTGGCCGCCCACGCCGAACTGGCCCGCCGCGCGCAGATCCAGGGCGGAGCCGCGGCAGAGACCCGCATCCGTCCCGACCGCAACGCCGCCGAAATCACCGTCGCCGCCAAGGACCGTCGCGGCCTGTTCGCCGACCTGGCGCTGGCCATCTCGGGCCTGGGCGGCAACGTCGTCGGGGCGCGGGTCTTCACCTCCGCCCAGGGCCAGGCGCTGGACGTCTTCCACGTCCAGGACGTCACCGGGGCGCCGATCGGCTGCGACAACCCCCGCATCCTGCGCCGCCTGGCCGACGCCATGGAAGCCGCCGGCAAGGGCGAGCCGCCCAGCTTCGAACCCCGCAAGACGCCGGAACTGGGCCGCGCCGCCGCCTTCTCCATCGTGCCGACGGTCATGCTGGACAACGAGGCCAGCGAGGACGCCACCGTGGTGGAAGCCTCCGGCCGTGACCGCCCGGGCCTTCTGGAAGCGCTGGCCCGGGCCGTGTCCGAGGCCGGCCTGTCGATCGTCAGCGCCCACATCGACGGCTACGGCGAGCGGGCGGTCGACGCCTTCTACGTCCAGACGGCCGGCGGCGGGAAGCTGACCGACGCCAAGCGCTCGGCCGCGCTCAAGGAGGCGCTGCTGGAGGTGCTGGAGGGCGACGAGGCCGTCGTGGCGGCAAAGGGCCGGAAGCTGGAGCGGGCCCGGGCGAGCTCGGCGCGGTAAGCCGGCTCCCTCCCCGCATGGGGAGGGTGGACGGCCGCAGGCCGTACGGGTGGGGAACCAGTTGGCCGCGTTCAGCGCCGACCTTGCATCACCTTTGCCCCACCCGGTCGCTTCGCGACCACCCTCCCCATGCGGGGAGGGAGTGTGCAGGAACGATCTCCTTTCTTCGCACCTGCCTTGACCGCCCCTGAAGCCCGTCGCACAAGCGCGACGTGAGCGCCGAGCAGCCGCCTTCCCCCGCCCCGAAGCCGAAAGGCGGCCTGATCCGGTCGTCGATGGTGTTCTCCGGCCTGACCATGGTCAGCCGGGTGATGGGGCTGGTCCGCGACCTGTTCCTGACCGCCCGGCTGGGGGCCAGCGCCACGCCGGCCGCCGACGCCTTCAACACCGCGCTGGCCTTCCCCAACCTGTTCCGGCGCATCTTCGCCGAGGGCGCCTTCACGGCCGCCTTCGTGCCCGCCTATTCCAAGGTGCTGGCCCAGGAGGGCAAGGAGGCCGCCGACCGCCTGGCGACCGACGCCCTGGCGACCTTGGCGGCCATCACCATCCTGCTGACCATCGCCTTCCAGCTGGCCATGCCGTGGCTGATGATGGCCATCAACCCGGGCTTCGTGAACGATCCGGTGAAGTACAAGCTCGCCGTCGTCCTGACCCAGATCAGCATGCCCTACCTGCCCTGCATGGCGATCGTCGCCCTGCTGTCGGGGGTGCTGAACGCCGGCGGGCGGTTCGCGCTGTCCGCAGCCGCGCCGACTGTGCTGAACGCCGCCATCCTGGTCGCCGTGATCCCCCCGCAGGGCGCGGTGAGTTCGGCCTGGTCGGCCAGCTGGGCGATCCTGGCGGCGGGCGTGCTGCAGGCCGGTCTGCTGTGGTGGGGCGTCTGGAAAACCGGGGCGAGGATCCGCCCGGCGGTCCCGCGCCTGACGCCGCAGATAAGGGCGTTGATCGCCACCGCCGTGCCCGGCGCCATCGCCGCCAGCGTCACCCAGATCAACATCTTCGTCAGCGGCGTGATCGCCAGCGGCGTGCCCGGCGCCCGCTCGTGGCTGGCCATGGCCGACCGCTTCTACCAGCTGCCGCTCGGTCTGGTCGGCGTCGCCATCGGCGTGGCCCTGCTGCCGGCCCTGTCGCGGGCGGTGAGCAACGGCGACAAGGACGAGGCCCAGCGGACCACCGACCAGGCCATCGTCTTCTCCATGGCTCTGACCCTGCCGGCGGCGGCGGCCCTGATCGCCATCCCGCATTTCCTGATCGACGGCCTGTTCCAGCGCGGCGCCTTCACCGCCTACGACTCGCTGGAGGCCTCGAAGGCCCTGTTCTGGTACGGCGTCGGCACGCCCGCCTTCGTGCTGGCCCGGGTGCTGTCGCCCGCCTTTTTCGCCCGCGCCGACACCAAGGCGCCGATGCGGTTCGCCCTGATCTCGATGGCGGTCAACATCGTGCTCGGCATCGCCCTGTTCTTCACCATCGGCTTCGAAGGCATCGCCGCCGCCACGGCCTTCGCCTCCTGGCTCAACGTCGGCCAGATGGTCTCGGCGTTGCGCAAGCGCGGCGACTGGGCCCCCTCAAGGGCCACGACCGGCAAGCTGGTCCGCGTGCTGGCCGCCAGCGCCGTTCTCGGGGCCGTCCTGTTCGCGGCCGGCTGGTTCCGGCCGCAGCTCGAGGCCCCGCTGCGGAACGTCAGCATCGTCGGCCTGGGGCCCAAGGAAATCGCCATCCTCATCACCTGCATGGTCGGCGCGGCGCTGTACCCGTTCCTGCTGCTCGGCTCGGGCGGGGTGACGTTGTCGGAAGCGAAAGCCGCCCTGCGCCGCAGGCCGGGCGCGCCCGCCGTCTCGGCTTCGGACTTGTCCTGATCCCGGCGGCGCCGTATCGAGCCTTCCATGGTCTTCGCGGCTCATACCCCGCGCCGATGGCGCAGCGCCTGACGTCTGCCCGCCGAACCTCGCGCGGAACGCCTCCGCGCGCCTGAACGACCTGTTTTTCAAGAAGACCGATCCATGACCGATCAAGCCCCCGCTCAATACGACGGCCCCGTCCGCGTGCTCTCCGGCATCCAGGCCTCCGGCTCGCTGCACCTGGGCAACTACCTCGGCGCCCTGAAGCGCTTCGTGGCCATGCAGGACCAGAAGCCGTTCGTGTTCGTGGCCGACCTGCACGCCATCACCGTGTGGCAGGAGCCGGCCGTGCTGGCCGCCCAGACGCGCGAGATCGCCGCCGCCTACCTGGCCTCGGGCCTCGACCCCGAGCAGGCCACCATCTTCCCGCAGTCGGCCGTGCCGCAGCACGCCGAGCTGGCCTGGATCTTCAACTGCGTCGCCCGGCTCGGCTGGCTCGACAAGATGACCCAGTTCAAGGAGAAGAGCGGCAAGCACAAGGAGCGCAGCTCGGTCGGCCTCTATACCTACCCGGTGCTCCAGGCGGCCGACATCCTGCTCTACAAGGCCACCCACGTGCCGGTGGGCGAGGACCAGAAGCAGCACCTCGAACTGACCCGCAACATCGCCCAGAAGTTCAACAACGACTTCTCCTGCCCGGGCTTCTTCCCGCTGACCGAACCGGTCATCGAGGGCCCGGCCACGCGGGTGATGAGCCTGCGCGACGGGTCGGCGAAGATGAGCAAGTCCGATCCCTCCGACCAGTCGCGGATCAACCTGCTCGACGACGCCGACGCGATCGCGTCGAAGATCCGCAAGTCGCGGACCGATCCCGAGCCGCTGCCGGAAACCGAGGAAGGCCTGGCCGGCCGCGCCGAGGCGTCCAACCTCGTCGCCATCTACGCGGCGCTGGCCGATACGACCAAGGCCCAGGTGGTGGCCCAGTACGCGGGCCAGGGCTTCGGCGCGTTCAAGCCGGCGCTGGCCGAGCTGGCGGTCGAAAAGCTGGGCCCGATCACCGCCGAGATGCGCCGCTACATGGCCGACCCGGCCGAGGTCGACCGCATCCTCAAGGCCGGGGCCGAGAAGGCCCAGGCCGTCGCCGCGGTGACCATCGCCGAGGTGAAGCAGAAAGTGGGCTTCCTGGCCCTGTAAGCTGACGGCTTGCGGTGGCGTCCACGCGGCGCCACCGTCCCGCCATGAGCCGCAAGTTCCTGGTCATCGCCGACGACAGCCTCGAGTTCCAGGCGGCGCTCCGCTTCGCCTGCCGCCGCGCGCGCTCGACCGGCGGGCATGTGGCGCTGCTGCGCGTGATCGAACCGGCCGTGTTCGAGCACTGGTCCGGCGTCCGCGAGGAGATGGAGCGGCAGGAACGGGCCGAGGCCGAGGCGCTGCTGCAGAAGCTGGCCGAACAGGTCGTCGAGGCCACCGGCCAGCCGCCGGAGTTCCTGATCAAACACGCCGAAAGCACCCGCGCGGCGCTGAAGTCGGTCGTCGCCGCCGACCCCGACATCAAGATCCTGGTGCTCGCCGCCGCGGCCGGCGGCAAGGGCCCCGGCCCCTTGGTCGCCTCGATCGCCAAGGACGGCGTGAACTGGGGGGCGCGGAAGCTGCCGGTCACCGTGGTGCCGGGCGACCTGACCGACGAAGAGATCGCGGATCTGGCCTAGCTCTCCCTCCCCGCATGGGGAGGGTGGACCGGCGAAGCCGGGACGGGTGGGGCAATGCCGTCCGCTCGCCAGCGCTGACCTTCAATCACCTTTGCCCCACCCGCCCCCTTCGGGGCGCCCCCCCATGCGGGGAGGGAAGGGCGCGATCAGTTTCGCCCGGGGATCACCACCGGCAGGGTCTCGTAGCCCTTCACGAAGCTGGAGTAGACACGCCGGGGCTCGCCCACGACGTCGATGCGCGGGTAGCGCTTGAGGATCTCTTCCCAGACGACGCGCAGCTGCATCTCGGCCAGGCGGTTGCCCACGCAGCGGTGGATGCCGAAGCCGAACGACATGTGGTGGCGGGGCCGCTCGCGATCGATGATGAACTCGTTCGGCCGGTCGATGGCCTCCTCGTCGCGGTTGCCCGAGACGTACCACATGGCGACCTTGTCGCCTTCCTTGATGGTCTTGCCGTTCAGCTTGTAGTCCTGCAGCGCGGTGCGGCGCATGTAGGCCAGGGGCGTCTGGTAGCGGATGATCTCCGACACCATCGACGGGATCAGGTCCGGGTTGGCGCGGACCTTGTCGTACTCGGCCGGGTTCTGGTTCAGGAACAGCAGGCCGCCGCTGAGCGAGTTGCGGGTGGTGTCGTTGCCGCCGACGATCAGCAGGATCAGGTTCCCGAGGTACTCCATGCGGTCCATGTTCCGCGTGGATTCGCCGTGGGCCAGCATCGAGATCAGGTCATGCTTGGGCGGCGCGTTGACCCGCTCGTTCCACAGGCGCGTGAAGTAGTCGACGCACTCGAACAGCTCCATCCGGCGCTGTTCCTCGCTCTCGATGATGCCCGACTCCGGCGAGGCCGTGGCCACGTCCGACCAGCGGGTCAGCTTGCGGCGGTCCTCCCACGGGAAGTCGAACAGCGTCGCCAGCATCTGCGTGGTCAGCTCGATCGAGATCTTGTCGACCCAGTTGAACTCCTCGCCGATCGGCAGGTCTTCCAGCAGGCCCACCGCGCGCTCGCGGATGATCGGCTCCAGCTGCATCAGGCTGGCCGGGCTGACGATGGGGCTGACCGTCTTGCGCTGGACGTCGTGCTTGGGCGGGTCCATGGCGATGAACATCGGCAGGACGAAGTCCTCGTCGAAGTTGCGCAGCGTGATCCCGCCCTTGAAGGCGTCGGAGGAGAAGACGTTGTGGGAGGTATCGACCTCCATGATGTCGTTGAACTTGGTCACCGACCAGTACGGCCCGATTTCCTCGTTGGTCTCGCAGAGGTGGACGGGGTCCTCCTTCCGCAGCCGTTCGAAGTAGGACCAGTGGGTGTCGTTCACCCAGAGATCGGGCTCGCAGACGTCGATCTGGTCGAGCGGCAGGCTGTAGGCTCGCTCCCGCGCGGCGGCGTCACGCTCCGCCCGTTGCTGGTTTCCCGGGTTCCATCCGCCGTCGGCCATCTCGACCTCCCTATCTTGTCATTGTTCACATCACGCCAGAAAATGACGGCGGCGTCACGAAAAAAGACGTAGGGGAAGGCATGAAAACGCCCCGGAAGCGGTGCTCCCGGGGCGTTGGTGTTTCAGCCGTGATCGGGCGATCAGGCGGCGTAGCGCGAACCCGTGGCCGCGCCGGCCTCGTCGACCCGGAAGCGACGGATCATGTGGCCCAGCTGCTCGGCCTCCTGACGCATCGAGTGCGAGGCGGCGGTCGATTGCTCGACCATGGCGGCGTTCTGCTGGGTGATCTGGTCCATGCGGTTGACCGCGATGTTGACCTCTTTCAGACCGTTCGACTGTTCGCGGACCGACGAGCTGATCTCGGTGATCAGGCGGGTCACGTCGGCGACGCGCGAGACGATCCGCTCCAGAGCCTCGCCGGCTTCGCCGACCAGGCCGGCGCCGGTGTTGATCTGGTTGCTGGAGGAGGCGATCAGCTGCTTGATCTCCTTGGCCGCTTCGGCGGAGCGCTGGGCCAGGGCCCGCACTTCCTGGGCGACGACCGCGAAGCCCTTGCCGGCGTCGCCGGCGCGCGCCGCCTCGACGCCCGCGTTGAGCGCCAGAAGGTTGGTCTGGAAGGCGATCTCGTCGATCACGCCGGTGATCTGGCCGATCTGCTTGGACGAGTTCTCTATCTCGCTCATGGCGGCCACGGCGCGGCGGACGACCTCGCCCGACTCACGGGCGGTCTCGCCGGTCTCCGCGACCATCTTGTCGGCCTGGTCGGCGCCTTCGGCGGTGCGCGACACGGCGTCGGTGATCTCGTTCAGCGTGGTCGCCGTTTCCTGGAGGTTGGCGGCCTGGTTCTCGGTGCGGCGCGACAGGTCGTCGGCGGCGGCGGAGGTCTCGCTGGAGGCCGTCTCGATGCCGGTGGCCCGGTGTGAGATGGTCTTCATGATTTCCGACAGCTGGGCGACGGTGGCGTTGAAGTCGGCGCGAAGGCCTTCGTAGGCCGGGGCGAACGGACTATCCAGGCGGACGGTCAGATCGCCGGCGGTGAGGCGGTTCAGGCCCTGGGCCAGGCCGTCGACGACTTCCTGCTGTTCCTTGGCGCTGGCGGCGCGGGAGGCTTCCTGCTCGGCGCGGACGGCCTCCTGACCGGCGGCGGCGGCCTGCTCCTTCTCGTGCAGTTCGGCCAGGCGCAGCTGGTTGTCGCGGAAGACGACCAGCGATTTGACGATGGCGCCCAGCTCGTCGGCGCGCTTCAGGCCGTCGAGGTTGACCTGGTTATCGCCGCCGGCCAGCCGCTCGGTGGCGCCGGCGATGCGGATGACGCCCTTGCGGATGGCCATGACCAGATAGCCGGCGACCAGGGCCACGGCGATCAGGGCCCCGAAGCTGACGATGCCGGACATCAGGCCCACGGTCTCGGCGTCACGGGCGGATTTCTCGGCGCGCGCCACGGAGGCGGCGCGGTTGGTCTCGACCGCCTTGGCGAGGACGGCGTTCATGGAGACGTAGGCTTCCTCGAACGGAACCGTGAACTGGGCGGCCGTGGTCGCGTCCGCGTCCAGCATGCCGGTCACCAGCTCCACCGCGTCCTGATAGGACGACAGTTCCTTGGAGAGGGCCTGGAGTTGTTTCTGGCTGGCCGGGTCGGCGGTCTTGGCGACGGCGTCGACGTCCTTGCGGATGGCCTTGATCTCGGTCGACAGCGTGGCGGCGCGGTCGGCGATCTTGTCGGTTTCGATCTCGGCCAGCTTGCCGGTCGTCAGGCGATACAGCTCACCGTGTGCCGCGGTGATCCGTTGAGAGATCGAGGCCAGCTTGAGGCTTTCGGGCACGTCGGTCCGGACCACGTGGGTCAGGACGGCGCGCTGGTTGGCGTTCATCCAGTATGAGCCGCCGGCCACCAGGGCCAGGGCGACCAGGGCCAGAACCGGCGCGAGGCCGATCTTCACGGCCAAAGGCGCGTCATCAAGTCTCGGCATACGCATTCAGAACTTCCCCCGCCCGACTTTATAGAGAGACTGGCTCTCAACTTCCGCGACGCTGGTAAGCTTGAGGTTAACGCCGCGCTTGCGCTGTCGGGGCGCCTCGGCGGAGGCGCCCCAGGAGACCCGCGCTTAGGCGCCCGGGAAACGGACCGGAACGCGCACGGTGCCCGACTTGTCGCCCATCGGCAGAACTTCGGCGACGCAGACCGCGGCCTTTTCGAAGCCCGGCGACGGAGCCTGGCTCGTCACGACCTTGCAGGCGCTCAGCTTGCCGGCGGTGGCGGTGCATTCGAGGGTGACGGAGGCGGCCTGACGGGTGTTGGCGTGCTTGTTGAGGCACGATTCCATCTGAGCCTGGAGGTTCGCGGCCGACGCGGGACCGGCGAGCGAGACTGCCGCCAGCAGGCCGGCGGCGACAAAAGCGGGATATTTCATCCTGAGTTGCCCCTTCTGAGCAGTATTGGTTACAGCATCAGCGTGTAGAGCGAGGGTGTTAAGCACACCCTTACGGCGAGAAGTTTTTGACGGCCGCGCAGCGATTCCCGGAGCCCCTTGCCTGGAAGGGTTCGCGGGCTCATCTAGAGAGCGTCATGTTCATCCAGACCGAACCCACTCCGAACCCCGAAGTCCTCAAGTTCCTGCCCGGACGCGAGGTGCTCGGCGACACCGGCGCGCGCGAGTTCCGCGACGACGAGGAGGCGCAGGCCTCACCGCTGGCCAAAGCGCTGTTCGATCTCGGCGACGTGGTCCGCGTCTTCTTCGGCTCGGACTTCCTGACCGTGACCAAGGGCGAGGGTTCGGACTGGTCGCATCTGAAAGCGCCGATCCTGGCCGCCATCATGGACCACTTCACCTCCGGCGCGCCGATCCTGACCGGCGCCGCGGCCTCCGGCCACGACGAGACGGTCTACGACGGCGAGACCGCCCAGATCGTCGAGGAGATCAAGGATCTGCTCGACACCCGCATCCGTCCGGCCGTGGCGCAGGACGGCGGCGACATCGTCTTCTCGCGCTTCGAGCCGGACACCGGCGTGGTCTATCTCCACATGCGCGGCGCCTGTTCTGGCTGCCCGTCCTCGTCCGCCACGCTCAAGGCCGGCGTCGAGAACATGCTCAAGCACTACGTCCCGGAAGTGACGCGCGTCGAGCAGACGCTGTAGTTCAGACGACCGTCATCCTCCCCTCGGTGCGAGGATCTCGGCGTCGACGACTGGCGCGCGCCTGATCCAGCTTTCACGTGGAAGCCGAGCGCGGTCCGCCGGACAAGCCCGAGGATGACCGGGCGCGGGGGTGCGGAAAATATCAGCAACAACCCTTGTGGCGGATAAATTGGCTCCCATATCGGCAACTGTAATTGTTGCTGTTGGAGAGTTTCCACATGCCCGCCGCCGCCCTTGCCGCCGTCCAGCCGACCGCCGACGATCGTCCGGTCCTGTCCGACGCCGGCCTCGACCTGCTGTTCCGTGAAGCCCGAAGCCACAACGGCTGGAGCGATCGCCCCGTGCCGGAAGCGGTGCTGCGCGAGCTGTACGACCTGACCAAGTTCGGCCCGACCGCCGTCAACGCCACCCCCGCCCGCTTCGTCTTCGTGACCAGCGACGAAGGCAAGGCCAGGCTGGCCGCCCTCTCGTCCGGCAACAACCAGGCGAAAATCCTGGCCGCGCCGGTGACCGTGATCGTCGGCCACGACCTCGACTTCATGGACCACAACGCCAAGCTCTTCCCGTTCGCCCCGACCATGCTGGAGGGCATGCGCGGCACGCCGGCGGCGGCCGAACTGGCCTTCCGCAACAGCTCGCTGCAAGGCGGCTACTTTATCCTGGCAGCCCGCGCGCTCGGCCTCGACACCGGCCCGATGAGCGGTTTCGACAACGCGGCGGTGGACGAAGCCTTCTTCGCCGGCACGAACGTGAAGTCGAACTTCATCGTCTCGCTCGGCTACGGCAACGGCGAGAACCTGTTCCCGCGGAGCCCGCGGCTCGACTTCGAGGAAGCCGCCAGCTTCGCGTAAGCGCGCAAACCGTCTAAGGAGCGGCGAAAGCCGCTCCCCGGACACGCCTTGATCCTCGCCCTCGACACCTGCCTGACCGCCTGCTCCGTCGCCGTCCTCGACGGCGAGACGGTGCTGGCCGCCCGATCGGAGGCGATGCCGCGGGGACATCAGGAGCGTCTGGCCCCGCTGGTTCAGGAACTGATGGCCGAGGCGGGAGTCCGCTTTCCGGACCTGACCCGCATCGGCGTCACCGTCGGCCCCGGCTCCTTCACCGGCCTGCGGGTCGGTATCGCCTTCGCCAAGGGTCTGGGCGCCGCGCTCTCCATCCCGGTGGTCGGTGTCGGCACGCTGGAGGCGATGGCGTTCGGCCGGGAGGGCTTCGTCGCCAGCGTCATCGATGCCCGTCGGGACCAGGTCTATGTGCAGTTGTTCGGCGACGGCGTGGCCCTGATGGCGCCCGACGCCCTGACCGCCGCGGACGCCGCCGCCCGCGTCGCCGAGACCTGGACCGGCGGCCCCGCCACCTTCACCGGGTCCGGCGCGCCGCTGATCGAAGGCATCCTGCCCGGAGCGAGGATCGAGACGCCGGACGGCCCCGATCCCGTCGCCGTCGCGCGCCTGGCCGCCCGCGCGACGCCCAGGCCGGTTCGGCCGCTGTACCTGCGCGCGCCCGACGCCAAGCTGCCGATATGACCCTGCGCGCCGCCCCGACCGAGGACGCGGTGCTGCTGGCCAGGCTGCACGCCGCCGCCTTCGAACATCCTTGGGGCGAGGCCGAGATCGCCGCCCTGATGGCCAGCCCCGGCGTCTTCGCGCTGACCTTCGACGACCGGGGGTTCATTCTCTGCCGCGCGATCGCCGGCGAGGCGGAGATCCTGACCCTCGCCGTCGTCCCCGAGGCCCGCCGCGACGGGCTGGGCCGGGCCCTGGTCGAGGCCGCCGCCGGATTGGCCCGCCGCTTCGCGGCGGAGACGCTGTTCCTGGAGGTCGCGTCGGACAACGCCGCCGCGCTGCGCCTCTACGAAAACACAGGCTTTTCACGCGTCGGCCTGCGCAAGGGCTACTATGCGTCCGGCGCCGATGCGCTCGTGATGAGCCGACCGCTTAACACCTGAGCGCCCAGCCACTATCTTGGCGCGACTCACGACGGAGACCTTGCCCGTGGACCGCCTTGAAAAGCTCTGCATCGAAAAAGGCATGCGGATGACGGACCAGCGCCGGGTCATCGCCCGCGTGCTGTCGTCCGCCCAGGATCACCCGGATGTGGAAGAGCTGTACCGCCGCTCCCACGCCCTGGATCCGCACATCTCGATCGCCACCGTCTATCGGACCGTGCGCCTGTTCGAGGAGTCTGGGATCATCGAGCGCCACGACTTCCGGGACGGCCGCTCGCGCTATGAAGAGGCGCCGGACGTCCACCACGACCACCTGATCGACATGAAGACCGGCAAGGTCATCGAATTCGTCGACGAGGAGATCGAGGCCCTGCAGAACGCCATAGCCCGCAAGCTCGGCTACAAGCTGGTCGATCATCGCCTCGAACTCTACGGCGTGCCGATCGAGGAGTAGCGGAACCCCGCCGCTCCCCCGGCCGTTCCGGCGACACCCAGTCGCCGGAGGCTTCCCATGACCGGACTTCAACGTCGTGACGTCGGGGGCTTGGGCGCGATCGCCGCCACGGCGCTGGGCGCGGTCTTTTTCCTTATCGGCTTGGTGCTGATCGGCGGCGGCGGCTGGCTGATCTTCCTGAAGGGCTCGCCCTACTACCTGCTCGCCGGGCTCGGCCTGGCGGTATCCGGCCTGCTGCTGTTCCGGCGCAGCCTCATGGGCCTCTGGATCTATCTCGCCGTCTATGTGCTGACCCTGCTGTGGGCGGTGTGGGAAGTCGGGCTGGAAGGCTGGCCTCTCGTGCCGCGGGTGATCGCGCCGTCGGTGCTGCTGCTGCTGGCGATCCTGCTGCTGCCCGTCCTGCGGCCCGGTCCGGGCGCCAAACGCACGATGATCGCAGCGCTGGGCGCCTTCGCCCTGGTCGCGGTGTTCGGCGGCGTCGCGGTGGGCATGGCCAACCGCTGGCCCGCGGCGCAGGCTCTGCCGGACGCCCGGCTGGCGACCCCGGCCGACGCCACGCCGCTGCCCGTCGGCGCCGACTGGGGCGCGTATGGCGGCGACTACGGCGCCCGGCGCTATTCGCCCCTGACCCAGATCGACGCCGGCAACGTGAAGAAGCTCAAGCGCGTCTGGCTGGCCCATACCGGCGACCTGCCGAGCGCGGCGGCCGAGGGCAAGTACGGCGCGGAGACCACGCCGCTGAAGGTCGGCGACACCCTCTACCTCTGCAGCGCCAAGAACATCCTGATCGCGCTCGACCCCGTCACCGGCAAGCAGCGCTGGCGCCATGACCCCAAGGTGCCGGACGAGAACATCCCCTACACCGCCGCCTGCCGGGGGGTGAGCTACTACGCCGTCCCCAATGCCGCGCCCGGCCAGGCCTGCGCCACGCGGATCATCGAGGGCACGTTGGACGCCCGGCTGATCGCCGTCGACGCCCGCACCGGCCGCCCCTGCGCCGACTTCGGCCAGAACGGCCAGGTCTCGACCGCCGTCGGCTTCGGCGACGCCGCGCCCGGCATGCTGTCCATCACCTCCGCACCGACCATCGTGCGCGGCGTCGTGGTCGTCGGCCACCAGGTGCTGGACGGCCAGATGCGCGCCGCGCCCTCCGGCGCGATCCAGGGGTTCGACGCCGTCACCGGCGCCCTGCGGTGGGCCTGGGACATGACACGGCCCGACATCGACGGCCTGCCGCCGGAAGGCCAGACCTATACCCGCGGCACGCCCAACATGTGGACCACCGCCTCCGGCGACGAAGCGCTGGGGCTGGTCTACCTGCCGCTCGGCAACTCGGCGGTCGACTACTGGAGCGGCATGCGCTCGCCGCCGGAGAAGGCCTTCTCCACGTCGCTGGTGGCGCTGGACGTCACCACCGGCAAGCCGCGCTGGTCGTTCCAGGCCGTGCACAACGACGTCTGGGATTACGACCTCGGCTCGCAGGGCACGCTGGTCGACTTCCCGGCCGACGGCGGGACCGTCCCGGCCATCCTGTTGCCCGGCAAGCAGGGCGACATCCACGTGCTGGACCGGCGGACCGGCGCGCCGCTGTTCCCGGTCATCGAGAAGCCCGTGCCCGGCGGCGGCGTCGAGCCGGAGCAGCGCTCGCCGACGCAGCCTTTCTCGGGCTTCCACACCCTGCGCAAGCGCGACCTGACCGAGCGGGACATGTGGGGCATGTCGCCGATCGACCAGATGATCTGTCGCATCCAGTTCCGGCAGGCGTCCTACAAGGGGTTCTACACCCCGCCGGAAACCGACCGACGCTGGATCGAGTATCCGGGCTACAACGGCGGCTCGGACTGGGGCGGCGTGGCGGTCGATCCGCGCCGGGGCGTGATCGTCGCCAACTACAACGACATGCCCAACTACAACCGGCTGATCCCGCGCAAGGAGGCCGACGCCAAGGGCTGGGCGCCGCGCGGCGACGCGCGTGGCGGGAGCATGAAGAAAGGCGCGGAGGGCGCGGGCGACCCGCAGGCCGGCACGCCGTTCGCCATCGACGTCAACGCCGGCTGGCGACTGCCGCTCACGGGGCTGCTCTGCAAGACCCCGCCCTACGGCGGCATCCGGGCCATCGACCTGAAGACCGGCCGCACCGTCTGGGACCGGCCGTTCGGCTCGGCCCGCCGCAACGGCCCGTTCGGCATCCCCTCGATGCTGCCGATCGAGATCGGCACGCCCAACAACGGCGGGGCGGTGGTCACGGCCGGCGGGGTCATCTTCGTCGCGGCCACGACCGACAACCTGATCCGCGCCATCGATCTGAAGACCGGCAAGACCCTGTGGCAGGACAAGCTGCCGGCCGGCGGCCAGGCGACGCCGATGACCTACGAGGCGGGCGGCAAGCAGTACGTCGTGATCATGACCGGCGGCCACCACTTCATGGAGACTCCGATCGGCGACGAGGTGATCGCCTACGCCTTGCCGTAGCGGGCCAAACCTTGATCGGCGGCGCGCCGGACCCCATAAACCCGCCATGACCCAGTCCGCGCCGGAAAAGCGCCTCTACATCAAGACCTACGGCTGTCAGATGAACGTCTACGACAGCGAGCGCATGGCCGACGTCCTGCGCCCGCTGGGCTATGGCGTGACCGACGATCCGGAGGGCGCGGACCTGGTGGTGCTGAACACCTGCCACATCCGCGAGAAGGCCACCGAGAAGGTCTATTCCGAGCTCGGCCAGATCAAGCTGATGAAGAGCCGCAAGGCCGAGGCCGGCGGAAAGATGAACATCATCGTCGCCGGCTGCGTCGCCCAGGCCGAGGGCGCGGAGATCATGCGCCGCCAGCCTGCGGTAGACCTGGTGGTCGGCCCGCAGGCCTATCACCAGATCCCCGAGCTGATCGCCCGGGCCCATCGCAACAGCGGCGAGCGGCTCAGCGCCGACTTCGCCGCCGACGAGAAATTCGACGCCCTGCCCGCCGACCGCCACGTCACCGGCGTGACCGCCTTCCTGACAGTGCAGGAGGGCTGCGACAAGTTCTGCACCTTCTGCGTGGTGCCCTACACGCGGGGCGGCGAGTGGTCGCGTCCGGCCGAGGCGGTCCTGGCCGAGGCCCGGGTTCTGGCCGACAAGGGCGTGCGCGAGATCACCCTGCTGGGCCAGAACGTCAACGCCTACGACGGCATCGAAGGCGGCCTGGCCGCCCTGGTCCGCCGGCTGGCGAAGATCGATGGCCTGGACCGCATCCGCTACACCACAAGCCACCCGCGCGACATGGACGAGGCGCTGATCGCCGCGCATGGCGAGGTGCCCGAGCTGATGCCCTACCTCCACCTGCCGGTGCAGGCGGGCAGCGACAAGATCCTCAAGGCGATGAACCGGACCCACAAGGCCGAGGAGTACATCCGCCTGATCGAGAAAATCCGCGCCGCGCGGCCCGACATCGCCATCAGCGGTGACCTGATCGTCGGCTTCCCGGGCGAGCGGGACAGCGACTTCGAGGCCACGATGAGCCTCGTGCGCGAGGTCGGCTACGCGGCCTGCTTCTCGTTCAAGTACAGCCGCCGTCCCGGCACGCCCGCCTCCGCCATGCCGGGCCAGGTGGACGAAGCCGTCAAGGACGAGCGCCTGCAACGCCTGAACACCCTGCTGCAGGAACAGCAGGAGGCCTTCAACCATTCGGTCGTGGGCCGCGTCGAGCCGGTGCTGATCGAGAAGGCCGGCCGTCACCCCGGCCAGATCGGCGGCCGCTCGCCCTGGCTCCAGCCGGTGCATATCGACGGGCCCGAGCACCTGATCGGCCGCATCGTGCCGGTGCGCATCGACGCCGCGACCCGCAACAGTCTGAGCGGGTCGCTCGTTCTGGAATCCGCATGAGTCAGAAGCCCGAGTTCGTATCCCTGTCCGGCGAGGCGGTTCGCGCCGTCTCCGGCGCGGGCGGCCGTCACGCCGCCCTGATCGAGGACGCCTTCAAGGTGCTGATCGAGACGCCCGGCGGAGGCGTCTCGATCACCGGCGACCTGCGCGCCCGCGCGGCCGCCAAGCGGGCGATCCAGACCCTGGAAGCGCTGGCCGACGCCGGCGAGGATATCAGCGACGCCGATGTCCGCGTGGCGATCGGCGAGGCGCGCGCCGGCGGCGGCGGGTCCAGCGGCGGCGAGGCCCGAGGCGAGGCCCGCACCCCGGGCGCCGCCCGTCGCGGCCCGGTCTCGCCCAAGACCAAGACCCAGGCCCGGTACATGGACATGCTGGGCCGCTACGACGTCACCTTCGGCCTCGGGCCGGCCGGCACCGGGAAGACCTTCCTGGCCGTGGCGCACGGCGCCGGGATGCTGATGCGCGGCGACGTGGACCGGCTGATCATCACCCGGCCGGCCGTCGAGGCGGGCGAGAAGCTGGGCTTTCTGCCCGGCGACCTGACCGAGAAGGTCGACCCCTACATGGCCCCGGTCTGGGAATCCCTGACCCAGATCATCGGCACCGAGCAGCTGCGCCGTCGTCGCGACAAGGGCGAGATCGAGGTCGCCCCGATCGCCTTCATGCGCGGTCGCACGCTCAGCCACGCCTACGTCATCGTCGACGAGGCCCAGAACACCAGCCGCCTGCAGATGAAGATGGTCCTGACCCGCCTGGGCGAGGGCTCGCGCATGGCGGTGACCGGCGATCCGAGCCAGATCGACCTGCTGAACGCCGGCGACTCGGGCCTGGCCCACGCGGTGGCGATCCTCGAGGATGTCGAGGGCGTCGGCGTCACCCGCTTCTCGTCCGAGGACGTGGTCCGCCACCCGATGGTCGCGCGGATCGTCAAGGCCTACGACGCCGACGCAGCGAGGCGCGCGGGCAATTGAGCGACCCCGTCATAGACATCGAGATCGAGGATGAGGCCTGGTCGGCGGCGCTGCCCAGCGCCGAAGCGCTGGTGCTGGCCGCCGCCAATGCCGCCCTCGACGGCGAAGGCGCGGTCACCATTCTGCTGGCCGACGACGCCGCCGTGGCCGAGCTGAACCATACGTTCCGCGGCAAGACCGGCCCGACCAACGTGTTGAGCTTCCCGGCTCCGGACAATCCCGAGAACCACCTGGGCGACATCGCGCTGGCCTACGGCGTCTGCGCCCGCGAGGCGATCGAGCAGGACAAACCCCTGGCCGCCCACCTGCAACATCTGGTGGCGCACGGGGTGCTACACCTTCTAGGATACGACCACCTCACCGAGGCCGAGGCCGAGGAGATGGAAGCGCTCGAGCGGCGAATTCTCGCCGGGCTGGGCGTTCCCGATCCCTACGCCTGACAGCAGAGACGAGATGCCGAGCGCCGACGACGCCGGGCCCCAGCCCGAACCTCCCCCACGACGAAGCCGCGGGCTTCGCGCCCTCTTTCGCCGCCTGCGCCGCGAGGTGGCCGAGCCGGTCGCCGAACTGCGGACGGCGGAGGGACAGGCGGCCGCGGCCGCCGCGACCATGGTCGGCCAGGCCCGCGCCTTCCAGACCCTGACCGTCGACGACGTCATGACGCCCCGGGCCGACATCGTCGCCGTGGAGGCGTCCACGGCGCTCGAAGACATCGTCGCCCAGTTCATCGAAACCGAGCACAGCCGCCTGCCGATCTATCGCGGCACGCTCGACGATCCGATCGGCGTCGTCCACATCAAGGACGTGTTCAAGCTGGTGGCCGGCAAGGGCCGCAAGCCCGCCGCCGCCTCGGCCGTGCTCAAGCGGCTCAAGCGCGAGACCCTCTACGTCCCGGCCTCCATGCGCGCCGCCGACCTGCTGGCGCAGATGCAGAAGACCCGCGTCCACCTGGCGCTGGTCATCGACGAGTACGGCGGCACCGAGGGTCTGGTCACCATCGAGGACCTGATCGAGGCCGTGGTCGGCGAGATCGACGACGAGCATGACGAAGCCACCGTCAGCGGCGTCCAGGCCAAACCCGGCGGCGTTTTCGAGGCCGACGCCCGCGCGCCGCTGGAGGATCTGGAAGAGGCGCTGGGCGACGGCGAACTGGCCCCGCACGACCTCGAGGAAGAGATCGACACGGTCGGCGGCCTGGTCGTCGCCATCGCCGGGCGGGTGCCGCGCCGGGGCGAGGTCATCAGCCATCCGTCGGGCTACGAGCTGGAAGTGATCGACGCCGACCCGCGCCGGGTGAAGCGCGTGCGCATCCGCCCCCGGGCCGGTTCGCTGGCCTCCGAGACCGGCGACGCGTGACGGCCATCCTCGCCAGGACGCCGCGCTGGCTGCTGGCGCTCGCCGCCGGCCTCGGCGCGGCCCTGGCGCATCCGCCGTTCGGCGTCCTGCCCGGGCTGCTCGGCTATCCGCTGCTGCTCTGGCTGCTCGACACCGCGAGCGAGGCCCGGCCGCTGCGTTCGGCTTTCTGGCGCGGCTGGCTGGCGGGCGCCGCCTACTTCGGCCTCGGCACCTGGTGGGTGTCGGAGGCCTTCCTGGTCGACATCGCCGCCCACGGCTGGATGGCCCCGTTCGCCATCGTGTTCATGGGCGGGGGCCTGGCCTTGTTCTGGGGCGCGGCGGGCCTCACCTACCGCTGGGCCTCGCGCCGTTTCGGCATCGACGGCGTCGCCCGCGTGATCGCCTTCGCCGGGGTCTGGACCGCTTTCGAATGGCTGCGCGGCCATGTGCTGACCGGCTTTCCCTGGAACCTGCCGGGAGAGACCTGGCGGGCCGGATCGGCCATGTCCCAGACCGCCGCGCTGGTCGGGGTCTACGGACTGACCTGGATCACGCTGGTCACCGTCTCGACGGCGGCCCTGTGGCGGCAAGGGCGCAAGGGCCGGATCGCCATCGGCGTCGCCGCCTTGTCGCTCGCCGCCTTCTTCACCTGGGGCGCGATCCGCGTCGCGACCTATTCGCCCCAGGCGGGCAGTGTCCGCGTGCGGATCGTGCAGGCCGACATCGCGCAAGCAGCCAAGTACGACCCGGCCCATTTCCGACGCATCGTCGACGCCTACGTCACCCTGACCGCCCGCCCCTACCCCGACGGACGCCCCGCCGACATCGTGGTCTGGCCGGAAGGCGCGATCCCCGCCGCGGCCAACGACTATCTCGCGCCGGGGACCTGGACCCGGCAGCTGATCGAGCAGTCTCTCCGGCCCGGGCAGGTGCTGCTGGTCGGCGCCTATCGCTACGACGGGCCGCTGACCGACCCGGCCTACTACAACACCATGGTCGCCGTGCGCCGCACCGCCACGGGGCTGGAGCCGGCCGGGGTCTACGACAAGTTCCGGCTGGTGCCGTTCGGCGAATTCCTGCCGCTGGAGGGTCCGCTGACCGCGCTGGGGATCAAGTCCCTGGTCCATGCCCCGGAAAGCTTCACCATCGGGCCGCGCCCCCAGGCGCTGACCGTGCCCGGCCTGCCGCCGTTCCAGCCGTTGATCTGCTACGAGGCGCTGTTCCCCGGCTTCACCCGCGAGGGCGTCAGCCGCTCTGGCGTGAAGCCGGCCTTTATTGTCAATCTATCTAACGACGCGTGGTTCGGACGGACCAGCGGCCCCCTGCAACACCTGAATCTGGCAAGCTATCGGGCGATAGAAGAAGGTGTCCCGATGATCCGCGCCACGCCCACGGGTGTGTCGGGGTTAGTGAGTCCGGTGGGACAGGTTGGCGCAGGATCATTGCGCCAAGGTGATAGCGGCGTTATTGACGCCCTCCTTCAGCCAACGCGGTTCGATACTCCCTACAGCCGCTTCGGTGATTTACCTCTAATCGCCCTGATGTTGCTCACGGTCGCGTTGTCCCTGCGTAGTTGGGTAGTCCAGGCCTTGAAAAGACGACAGAATGGGGTGATGGGGGGTAGGTGAAACCTGTATTTCTGCTGACCAGGCCCTCATGACAACGACAACAGACACAGACCGATCCCCCAATCCCGTCGACCTGCACGTCGGCGGCCGCATCCGGATGCGACGCAAACTTCTCGGAGTCTCGCAGGAAAGGCTGGCCGACGATCTGGGCCTGACCTTCCAGCAGGTGCAAAAGTATGAGCGCGGGGCAAACCGCGTCAGCGCCAGCAAGCTCTACGAGATCGCCAAGTCGCTTCAGACCTCGATCGCCTATTTCTTCGACGGCCTGGTGGACCCTTCCACCGCGCGCGCCGAGGGCGTTGCGGACTCGGGCGCCGAGCCGTTCATCCACGACTTCCTGATGACGCCCGAAGGCCTCGAGCTGGCGGCGCTGTTCCCGAAGATCAAGCGCGGCCGCGTCCGTCGCCGGATCCTCGACCTCGTCCGCTCCATGGCGGAAGAGGAAGAAGCGGACGGCGCCGACGCCGACTGATCGCCAGGGTTGCCGGTGACCGCCTGCATAAAGGCGGCATCGGAAAATCTGGGGCCGAAATCCGCATCGTCGAGCCCCGTTCGACTTGCGGATATAAAGATGTCTTTATAGGTTTCGGAGCCGCCCTGCTGGGCGGCCCCGTTTCCTTTGGAGCCCCGCCTTGAGCCGATCCTCCTATATCTTCACCAGCGAAAGCGTGTCCGAAGGCCATCCGGACAAGGTCGCCGACCGCATCAGCGACACCGTCGTGGACGCCTTCCTCTCGGCCGACCCGGAAGCCCGGGTGGCCTGCGAGACGCTGGTCACCACCAACCGGATCGTACTGGCCGGCGAAGTCCGCGCGGGCGGCAAGGGCGACAAGGCCGCCAACAAGGCCCTGACCAAGGACATCATCAAGTCCCTGGAGCCCAAGGTCCGCGCCGCCATCAAGGACATCGGCTACGAGCAGAAGGGCTTCCACTGGGAGAAGGCGAAGTACGCCTGCTACCTGCACGGCCAGTCCGCGCACATCGCCCAGGGCGTCGACGCGTCCGAGAAGAAGGACGAAGGCGCCGGCGACCAGGGCATCATGTTCGGCTACGCCAGCACCGAGACCCCGGAGCTGATGCCGGCCACCCTGCAGTACAGCCACAACATCCTGAAGCGCCTGGCCGAGCTGCGTCACAGCGGTGAGCTCAGCGAGCTCGAGCCCGACGCCAAGAGCCAGGTCACGCTCGAATACGACGGCGACGGCAAGCCCGTCCGCGTCGTCTCGATCGTCGTCTCGCACCAGCACAAGAAGAAGATCGACGGCAAGGCCGCGACCTCCAAGCGCGTGCTGGACCTGATCAAGCCGCATGTCCTGCCGATCTTCCCGGAAGGCCTGGTCACCAAGAAGACCCAGTGGCTGGTCAACCCGACCGGCCGCTTCGAGATCGGCGGCCCGGACGGCGACGCCGGCGTCACCGGCCGCAAGATCATCGTCGACACCTACGGCGGCGCGGCTCCCCACGGCGGCGGCGCGTTCAGCGGCAAGGACCCGACCAAGGTCGACCGCTCGGCCGCCTACGCCTGCCGCTACCTGGCCAAGAACGTCGTCGCGGCCGGCCTGGCCGACCGCTGCACCATTCAGATCGCCTACGCCATCGGCGTGGCCCAGCCGGTGTCGTTCCACGTCGACCTGCACGGCACCGGCAAGGTCGACCCGGCCGAACTGGAGAAGATCCTGCCGCAGCTGATCGGCGGCGCCACGCCCCGGGCCATCCGCGAGCACCTTCAGCTGAACAAGCCGATCTACGCCCGCACCGCCGCCTACGGGCACTTCGGCCGCCAGCCGGACAACGAGGGCGGCTTTAGCTGGGAAAAGACCGATCTGGTCCCCGAGCTGCGGAAGCTGGCGAACGCATAGGAACTGACCGGGGACATGTACCCGCGGGGGGTACGTGTCCCCATCCGCTTCGAAGCGGGAGGGGACACGCACTGAAGTGCATGTCCCCTTTTCTGTTATAGGCCACCCCATGACCGTTCCCCCCCAGCAGCCGCACGGCGTCCTGCGCAGTTATGGACGTATCAAGGCCCGGCCGATCAAGGCGCGGCAGGCGGCGCTGCTCGACACCCTGGCGCCCCGGGTGGCGCTGCCCGAGGGGCCGTTCGATCCGCGCGCCCTCAAGCCCGACGCCCGCGAAATCTGGCTGGAGATCGGCTTCGGCGGGGGCGAGCACATGGCCGGCCAGGCGGAACGCGACCCCGAGCTGCTGATCGTCGGCGTCGAGCCGTTCCTGAACGGCTTCGCCAGCGCCCTGCGGCATGTCGAGGAGCGCGGCCTGGCCAACGTTCGCGTCGAGCAGGGCGACGCCCGCGAGGTCGCCGGCCGGATGCCGGACGGTTGCCTGGATCGGGTCTTCATCCTGTTTCCGGACCCTTGGCCCAAGTCCCGCCACCACAAGCGGCGGATCGCCCAGCCCGAGTTCCTGGCGGAGCTCGCGCGCCTGCTGAAGCCGGGCGGTCGGCTGCGTTTTGCAACCGACTGGGCGGAGTACGCCGACTGGGCGCTGGAGCGGATTCTGGGCGGCGGCCTCTATGCCTGGCCGGCCGACAAGGCCGACGACTGGCGCCTTCCTCCCGCCGATCACCTCACGACGCGCTATGAGGAAAAGGGCCTGGGCGACTGCGCCCCGGTGTTCCTGGACTTCGTCCGCATCTAGCGCCGGCCCTTGCGCGGCAAGGACTTCGGAATCTCACTCCAGCGCCCGCCGAAAGCGAGTGACGCCTTGTCGCAACGCAAGGGATTGCCGAGGCGCTACTAAGCGTCTGTCGGGCGCCCGACGAAGGTCGCCTGGGGCGTGTTCCGGATGGAGACGGTCCTCAAAATGTGGTCTGGAATGTAGGCATCAGAGTTGGGATACCTTCAGAATACAACTCGTCGAGGGACGCGTCGCCGGGTTGGAGAAGCCGATGACGATCGACAAGTCCGCGGACCGCGAACACGGCGACCAACCCATCGCCGATACCGCCGCCATGCGACTCTTCTATCAGTCGACACTCGATGCCATGGCCCCGAACGTGGCCGTCATCGACCCCACCGGCGTGATCGTCGCGATGAATACGGCCTGGCGGCAGTTCCTGAAGGACAACGACATCGCCGATCCCGACTTCCGGATGGGCGGCAACTACCTGGCCCTCTGCGAGCGGGAGGGCGATCCGGACTCCCTGGCCATGGCGGCCGGGGTGCGAGACTTGCTCGCCGGCGGCCCGAGCCCCTTCCGCCTTCAGCACCGCTGCCGTTGGACCGGCGGTAAGCGCTGGTCGCGGATGTCGGCCGTCCGTGTCGGCTCGCGGCGCCACCCGTTCGTCTTCGTCAGCCACGAGGACATCACCGACACCCTGCAGGGCCAGCAGCGCCAGCGCGAGATGACCGGCCGCCTGCTGCTGGCCGAGGATGAGGAGCGTCGCCGCATCGGGCGCGCGATCCACGACGGCGCCGCGCAGAAGCTGGCCGCCGCCAAGCTGCTCCTCTCCCGCGGCCCCGCCGCCGTGGCCGACGCCCAGGCTCTGCTGACCGAGGCGATCGAGGAACTGCGCACCCTGTCGGACAACCTGCATCCGCCGATGCTGGAGCCGCTGGGTCTGGTCGCCGCCATTCGCCGCCTCGCCAGCCACTTCGGCCGCGACGCCGGCGTTGAGATGTCGCTGCGGCTTCCCGAGGCGCTGCCGCGCCTCGCCCGGCCGGTCGAGATCACCCTGTACCGCGCCGCCCAGGAGGCGCTGGAGAATGTCGCGGCCCACTCCGGCAGCGCGCGCGCCGAGATTTCCCTGGCGGTCGACGGGGAGATCTCGCGGCTGACGGTCCGCGACTTCGGTCAGGGCGCCGTGGACGACAGCGGCGACGGCGACGGCCTGGGCGGCCTGCGGCTGCGAGTGGCCCAACTGGGCGGCCAGGTGATCTTCACGCCGGCCTCCCCGGGAATGAGCCTGACCGTCGAGGTGCCGTGCCTGCCGGCCGAGGAGCCCGACCTGATCGGAACGACCGGCGGCTGACAGAGCGCGCCGCCTAGGGCCTTCACCCCCCTCCGCTCCATGAACCGCCTGATGGTCGACCGCCCGTCGCGAGGTCAGGGTTCGCCCTGACGCGCGCGAGGAGAACGGTCATGGGCGACACGCAACGCACGAGCGCCGATCCGGCCCCGGACCCGGCCATGCCGGATCTGACGAAGTATGCCGACATCCCGGCTCCGCCGATGCCGGTGATCGACGACAGCAATCCCGACCACGCCTCGGTCGCCTATTCCCGCTACCGCACCAAGCTTTCGACGCATCGCACGGGGCTGTCGGACCACAGGACGGCGCTCTCGACCAATCGGACCGAGATGTCGAGCCGGCGCACCGGCATGTCGTTCCAGCGCACGCGGATGAGCGCCGATCGCACCCTGATGTCGGTGATCCGCACCTCGCTGTCGATGATCAGCTTCGGCTTCACCATCTACCAGTTCTTCCGGGGGCTCGCGGAGACGGCGGGCATCGGCGAGGAGGCCGCCGCCGCGGCGCGCGTCTTCGGCCAGGCGCTGGTCTGGATCGGCGTGGCCATGCTGGCGCTGGGCATCCTCTACCATCTGCAGTTCATGTGGAGCCTGCGCAGGGAACGGACCGCGATGCGCGAGGACGGTCACATCCACGCCGAAAGCCCGTTCCCCGTCTCCCTTACGCTGATCGTGGCGGTTCTGCTGCTCGCGCTCGGCCTGTGGGCCATCGCCAGCATCGTCTTCCGCCTCGGGTTCGGCTGAGCGGCGACTCCGGGGGCTGACAAGCCCGCGGCGGCGCCCTATATTGGCCCTCACATCGTTTGATCGCGCTGGATAGCGCAGTCGAGCGGCGGTCTTCGGGCCGCCGCTTTTTGTTTGGGTTTTGGACTTATGCGCGCACGCACGGCGGAAGACGCCAAGCTGCTCGAACTGCTCGATCCGGTGGCCGACGCCGTCGGCTACGAGATCGTCCGCCTGCGCCTGATGGCCGGCAAGGAAAGCCGTCGCCTGCAGATCATGGCCGAGACGCCGGAAGGCGACATGACCGTCGAGGGCTGCGCGATCCTGTCGCGCGCCGTGTCCGAGGTTATGGACGCCGCCGACCCGATCACCGGCGAGTACACGCTGGAAGTCTCCAGCCCCGGCATCGACCGGCCGCTGACCCGGCTGAAGGACTTCGACACCTGGGAAGGCTTCGAGGCCCGTATCGAGCTCGATCGTCTGGCCGAGAACCGCAAGCGCTTCCGTGGCGAACTCGCCGGGACCGAGGACGGCCAGGTCGGGATCAACGTCGAGGGCGAGGCCGAGACCACCCTCTACATCCCGTTCGACTGGATCCTCGAAGCCAAGCTGGTCCTGAACGACAAGCTGATGAAATTCGGCGCGGACGAACGTTCCGCCCGCCTGCAATCCGAAGAAGAGTAGGAAACTTCCCATGGCCACCGGCATTTCCGCCAACCGCCTTGAGCTGCTCCAGATCGCCGACGCGGTCGCCCGCGAGAAGGGCATCGACAAGGAGATCGTGATCGCCTCCATCGAGGAAGCGATCCAGAAGGCCGCCCGCACCCGCTACGGCGCCGAACACGACATTCGCGTCCACATCGACCCGAAGACGGGCGAGACGACGATCAAGCGCTACGTGACCGTGGTGCCGGACGACACGGACCTCGAAGGCGAAGTGGGCAAGGTGCTGATCACCGACGCCCTTGCCGCCGACCGCGACGCCTTCGTCGGCCAGGTCACCGAGGAAGAACTGCCGCCGTTCGAGTTCGGCCGCGTCCAGACCCAGATGGCCCGTCAGGTCGTCACCGGGAAGGTCCGCGAAGCCGAGCGCGAGCGCCAGTTCGAAGAGTACAAGGATCGCGTCGGCGAGATCGTCAACGGTACGGTCAAGCGCGTCGAGTACGGCAACGTCATCGTCGATCTGGGCCGTGGCGAAGGCATCATGCGTCGCGACCAGTCGATCCCGCGCGAGAACTTCAACATCGGCGACCGCGCCCGCTGCTACATCTACGACGTCCGTCGCGAGACCAAGGGCCCGCAGATCATGCTGAGCCGGGCCCACGGCGGCTTCATGGCCAAGCTGTTCGCTCAGGAAGTGCCGGAAGTGTACGATGGCGTCATCGAGATCCGCGCCGTGGCGCGCGATCCGGGCTCGCGCGCCAAGATGGCGGTCGTGTCGAACGATTCCAGCATCGACCCGGTCGGCGCCTGCGTGGGCATGCGCGGTTCGCGCGTCCAGGCCGTCGTCGCCGAGCTGCAGGGCGAGAAGATCGACATCATCCAGTGGAACCCGGACGAGGCGACCTTCATCGTCAACGCCCTGGCCCCGGCCGAAGTCTCCAAGGTCGTCATGGACGAGGAAGACGAGCGCGTCGAAGTGGTGGTGCCGGACGAGCAGCTGTCGCTGGCCATCGGCCGTCGCGGCCAGAACGTCCGCCTCGCCTCCCAGCTGACCGGCTGGCAGATCGACATCATGACCGAGACCCAGGAGAGCGAGCGCCGTCAGAAGCAGTTCGCCGAGACCACCGCCCTGTTCCAGGAAGCTCTGGACGTGGACGAGGTCATCGCCCAGCTGCTGGCCACCGAAGGCTTCGTGTCGGTGGAAGACGTCGCCTACGTCGAGCCGCATGAGATCGCGGCCATCGAAGGCTTCGACGAAGACACCGCCGACGAGCTGCAGACCCGCGCCCGCGAGTTCCTGGACCGCGAAGCCGCCGCCCAGGACGCCCGTCGCGTCGAGCTGGGCGTCGAGGACGGCGTGCTGGAGATCGAAGGCATCACCCTGCCGATGGCCGTCGCCCTGGGCGAAGGCGAAGTGAAGACCGTCGAGGACCTCGCCGGCCTGATCCCGGACGACCTGCGCGGCTGGTTCGAGACCAAGGACGGCGAGCGCGTGCGCGAACCGGGCATCCTGGAGACCTTCAACCTGTCGCCGGACGACGCCGAGACCCTGATCATGCGCGCCCGCGTCGTGATGGGCTGGGTCGAGGCCCCGCCGGAGCCGGAGTACGTCGAGGAAGAAGAGTACGAGGTCGAGGGCGAAGCCGAGGGGATCGAAAACCCCGAGGACTACGACCTGGCCGTGGCCGAAGGGGAGGCGCGAGACGCCTAAGGGCGTCTTGCGTGAGGGCGGAACCGACATGGACGCCCCTCAACCCCGAACCCCGCGGACTCACGGGGAAGCCTCTCGCGAGCGACGGGACATCGTCTCGGGCTCGGTGATGGACGAGGATCGGCTGATCCGGTTCGTCGCCGGGCCGGACGGCGTCGTGACGCCTGATGTCGCGCGCAAGCTGCCAGGGCGCGGCATGTGGGTCGCGGCCGACCGCGCCAGCGTCGACACGGCGGCGAAGAAGGGCCTCTTCTCCCGCTCGGCCAAGACCAGGCTGACCGCGCCCGCGGACCTTTCCGACCAGGTCGCCGAGCTGCTGCACCGGCGGCTTCTCGACGGGCTGGGCCTTGCACGCCGGGCCGGAGACCTTACTTCGGGCTTCGAGAAGGTGCTTTCGGCCATTCGAAGCGGCAAGGCCGCCTGGCTGGTCGAGGCCAACGACGGGGCCGAGGACGGCCGCCGCAAACTGCTGGGCGCCTGCCGGACGTCCCCCTCGCCGCCGAAGTTGATCGGCCTTTTCTCCTCGGCCGAATTGAATTTGGCCTTGGGGGGCGAGAATGTGATACACACCGCCTTCCTTGCGGGGCGAGGCTCCAGCCACTGGGCGCAGGACGTCCGCAGGCTGGCAGGTTTCCGCCCGCTTCTTCCTGAGGGTTGGCGCGAGGAATAGAAGGGCCGGGCGGATCGCGCCGCGGTCCCTTCCGGGTTTGAACTAGACGTATGTGGGGCCGGATCCGCCGGCTCCTGTGAGTTAAGCGAGACGCATGAGCGACGAGAACGACAACGGCCGGCCGAACAACCCCAGGCCCTCCCTCACCCTGAAGCCGCGCGCGGGTTCGGTGAGCGCGGGCGTGGTCAAGCAAAGCTTCAGCCACGGCCGGTCGAAGACGGTGGTGGTCGAGACCAAACGCGTGCGGACGCACGTGCCCGGCGGCTCGACGAACCTTGCCGGCCCCTCGGCCGCTGAAAAGCGTACGACCTACGATCCGCGCCCGGCTCCGTCCGGTCCGCGCCCGTCGGGCCCCGGTCCGTCCGGCGCCGGTAACCTGTCGGCCGAAGAGCACGCGGCCCGTCAGCGCGCCATCGACGCGGCCCGCGAGGCCCAGGAGCGTCAGGCCGCGCAACAGCGCGCCGCCGCCGACGAAGCCGCGCGCCGCCAGGCCGCCGAACAGGCCGCGGCCCGCGCCACGGCCGAAGCCGCGCGTCCGGCGCCCGCGCCGACCCCGGCGCCGACCCCCGCTCCCGCCGCGCCGGCGGCTCCGGTCGCCGCCGCTCCGGCGGCGCCCGCGCCGACCCCGGTTCCGCAGGCTCCCGCCGCCGCCCCGGCTCCCACGGCCGAGGCGCCGCGCACCGCCGCGCCGGCTCCGGGCGGCAACCAGACCCGCACCTACGAGCCCTCGCGCGAGCGTCGCGACGACCGGCCGAGCCACACCACCTACCGGCCGGACCGCCCCCGCGAAGGCGGCGGCAATCCCTATGGCCAGCGTGCGCCCCGCCCCGAAGGCGGCAACCCTTACGGCCAGCGCACCCCGCGTCCGGAAGGCGGCAATCCCTATGGTCAGCGCACGCCGCGTCCCGACGACCGTCCGCGCACCGATCGTCCCCAGGGCGACCGCCCGCAAGGCGACCGTCCCGGCTACCAGGGCAATCGTCCGCCCCGTGAAGGCGACCGTCCCCGTGGCGACCGCCCGGCCGGCGCCGGCGGCGGCGAGACCGTTCGCTACTCGGCCCTGGCCCCGCGCCCGGCGCCCCGTCCGGGCGATCGTCCCGGCGGTCCGCGCGGTCCGCGTCCGGCCGGCGCCAACCAGCCCCCGGCCACGCCAGAGATCCAGCGCGCCACCCGTTCGGCGCCGCGCCCCGGCGGCGCTCTGCTCGACCGCCGTCCGGAGGATGACGACGATCGCCGCAAGGGCGCCGCGCCGGGCAAGGCCGTCTCGCGCACCAAGGGCGAACCCAAGCGCCGCGAAGGCCGTCTGACCATCCAGGTCCTGGCCGGTGACGACGAGGGCGCCGCCGAGCGCATGCGCTCGCTGGCCTCGGTCCGCCGCGCCCGCGAACGCGAGAAGGAAAAGCGCCGTGGCGGGGCCGAACAGGCCCGCGTCGCCCGCGAAGTCATCATTCCTGACGTCATCACCGTGCAGGAGCTGTCCAACCGGATGGCCGTGCGTGGCGTCGACATCATCAAGTTCCTGATGCGTCAGGGCGTGATGCTGAAGATCAACGACGTCATCGACAACGACACCGCCGAGCTGGTGGCCACCGAATTCGGCCACACCGTTCGCCGCGTCTCGGACGCCGACGTCGAAGAGGGTTTCCTCGTCTCCGACGAAGGCGACGACCACCTGGAGCTGCGCCCGCCGGTCGTGACCATCATGGGCCACGTCGACCACGGCAAGACCTCGCTGCTCGACGCCCTGCGCTCGACCGATGTGGTCAAGGGCGAAGCCGGCGGCATCACCCAGCACATCGGCGCCTACCAGGTTCGCCTGGAAGACGGCGGCCGGATCACCTTCCTCGACACCCCGGGCCACGCGGCGTTCAGCGCCATGCGCGCCCGCGGCGCCAACATCACCGACATCGTGGTGCTGGTGGTGGCGGCCGACGACGGCGTGAAGCCGCAGACGGCGGAAGCGATCCAGCACGCCAAGGCGGCGGGCGTTCCGATCATCGTGGCGATCAACAAGATCGACAAGCCGGGCGCCGACCCGACCCGCGTGATCAACGAACTGCTCCAGCACGAGCTGGTCGCGGAAAGCCTGGGCGGCGACATCCAGACGGTCGAGGTTTCGGCCAAGGAACGCTTCGGTCTGGAAGAGCTCATCGAGCGCATCCAGCTGCAGGCCGAACTCATGGACCTGAAGGCCAACCCCGACCGTACGGCCGAGGGCGTGGTCATCGAAGCCAAGCTGGACAAGGGTCGCGGCGCCGTCGCCACGGTCCTGGTGAAGCGCGGCACCCTGAAGCGCGGCGACATCGTCGTGGCCGGGGCCCAGTTCGGCCGCGTCCGCGCCCTGCTCAACGAGCGTGACGAGCAGCTGACCGAAGCCGGTCCCTCGACCCCGGTCGAGATTCTCGGCCTCGACGGCGCTCCGTCGCCGGGCGACGCCTTCGCGGTCGTGGAAAACGACGCCCGCGCTCGCGAGCTGACCGACTACCGCCAGCGCGTGAAGCGCGACAAGGCCGCCGTCGGCGGCGCCGCGGCCGGCGTGTCGCTGACCGACATGATGGCCAAGCTCTCGGCCAAGAAGGTCAGCGAACTGCCGCTGGTCATCAAGGGCGACGTGCAGGGTTCGGTCGAAGCCATCGTCGGCTCGCTGGACAAGCTCGGCACCGACGAGGTCCGCGCGCGGATCATCCTGTCGGGCGCCGGCGCGATCAGCGAAAGCGACGTCCAGCTGGCCAAGGGCGCCGGCGCGCCGATCATCGGCTTCAACGTCCGGGCCTCGGCCCAGGCGCGGGCCATGGCCGAGCGTGAAGGCGTCGAAATCCGCTACTACGCGATCATCTACGACCTGATCGACGACATCAAAGGCGTGCTCTCGGGCATGCTGGCGCCGATCCAGCGCGAAACCTTCCTCGGCAACGCCGAAGTCCTGCAGGTCTTCGACATCAGCAAGGTCGGCAAGATCGCCGGTTCGCGCGTCACCGAAGGCGTGGTCCGCAAGGGCGCCAAGGTCCGGATCGTTCGCGAGAACGTGGTGGTCCTGGAACTGGGCACCCTGCAGACGCTCAAGCGCTTCAAGGACGAGGTCAACGAGGTCAACGCCGGCCAGGAATGCGGCATGCACTTCGCCGGCTTCCAGGACATCCGCGAAGGCGACACCATCGAGTGCTTCACCGTCGAGGAGGTCAAGCGCAGCCTGTAGGGCCGCGTTTCGCCGCAACGATCGAAGGGCGCGGAGAGCCATCTCCGCGCCCTTTTCGTTTGCCGTGACGCGGAGAAAACGGGCGGAGCGAAACACCACCGAGCGCGTGTTTTTGGGTAATCCGACCCCGCGCGCTCCAGAAGACGCCTTGAGCTCTTCCCCGATATTGGTGAAGCTCGCCTCATGAGATCGCGGCCGTACCGGTCGCGCGTAGGGGGATCTCATGGTTGTAGCTAGGCGTATCCCCGCCATCGCGGCGGGCGGCCTGATCGCCGGCACGCTGGACGTGGTCGCGGCGGCGTTGATGTACGGCGTCTCGCCGGATCGCATCTTCAAATGGGTGGCGAGCGGGTGGCTGGGCCGGTCCCGGGCCATGGCGGGCGGACTGCCGGAGGTTCTGCTCGGCGTGGCCTCACACTACGCCATCGCGTTGATCTGGGCGGCGGTCTACGTGCTGGCGATGACCAGGCTGCCGATCCTGGCCGGACGGCCGTGGCTGATGGGGCCGCTGTTCGGCCTGGGCGTCTGGGCGATCATGTACGGAATCGTGGTGCCGCTCTCGCGGACCGACGCCGGAAACATGTCGGTAACCATGACCATCGAGAATGTGCTGATCCACACCCTTGTCTTCGGCTTGCCGATCGCGCTTGCCGCGGTGCGCTTCAGCAGGGAAAAGACGGCATGACGCGTATCGCCCACCGCCTGGTCCTCGCCGCCACGCTCGTCGTGCTCGCCGGCTGCGCGGGCGCGCCGAAGCCCGTCGCGACGCTGACGCCCGGCTGTGACGCCGGGGCGGCGAATTCCGGCGTGGTGGTCACCGCCCGCGGGACCCGGCTGGCCCTGCGCGCCGCGCCGGTGGAGCCCCGCCTGCAGCGCGCCTCGCTCGACAGCCGCGCCGGCGGCGCCGTGCTGTCCTGTCGCCCGTCCGACGGTGTGCTGCGCAAGTGCGTGGTGCTGTACGAGGAGCCCGGCGGCGAAGGCTACGGCAAGCGGGCTCTGGCCATCGCCGACCGCGTCATCTGGCCGAGCGATGTCGAACGCCGCGACACGGCCGAGGTGCGCTTCCGCTTCGACAACACGCAGGCTGCCCACCTCTGCCGCTGAGGCCGCCCAAATTCCGCCGTCGATGGACGCGAATGAGGCCCTCATGATCCGCAAGCTCGCCGCCGTCGCCGTCATCGCGCTCACCCTCGCCGGCTGCGCCACGACCTCGCGCATCGACGCCGCCGGCGACGTCCACGCCCTGTTGGTCTCGATCCGCGACGACGACCGGGCCGCCTTCGACCGCCATGTCGACCGCCGCGCGCTGAAGAACCAGCTCGAGGGCCGGATGGTGCGCGAGATCGGCCAGCGCACCCAGGACGACGGCGCCCGCGCCGTGGCCGCCCTGCTCGCGCCCAGCCTGGCGGACGTGGCGACCGACGCCCTGGTCCAGCCGCGCGTCTTCCGCACCGTGGCCAACTACTACGGCTACACGCCGGACAAGCCCATTCCCGGCCAGCTGGCTATCGCCGGCGCCCTGAAGCACCGCCCCGACGGCAGCGTCTGCGCGACGCGCAGGACGGACGGCCCCTGTATCCTGGTGTTCACCAACGTCGACGGGACCTGGAAGCTCAGCGGCTTCGAAGGCGACCTGAAAGACTTGCGCGGCAAACGTTGAAAGGCGCAGTAGCGTGTTCATGTTCTCCCCCGTCCGTATCGCCGCGCCGGCCCTGCTGGCCGCCGTCGCCCTCAGCGGCCTGACCGCCACCGCCGCCCAGGCCGCGCCGGCCCGCCGCATGGTCAGCTACGACTCCAGCTCGCCGGAAGCCCGCCGGCTGACCGGCGCGGGCCTGACCTTCGTGTTCTCCAAGTCCTGGATGCGCCAGCGGATCTGGGCGGTGCGGGCCACGGCCGTGCCGGTCGGCGTGATCCCCGAGCCGGTGCGCGACGGCGACACCGTGAACGCGCTGGACGACCTGATGGGCGAAGACCGCGGGACGGGCACGCTCTATGCCATCGACCCCGAAAAGGACGAGGCCAAGGTCATGGTCCAGGCTTTCTGCCCCGGCTCGCGCAAGGGCTGGCTCTCGATCAGCCCCATCGCCCACCGCCGCGACCTGCGGGTCCACGCCTTCGGCGACGATCCGGCGACCGGCAAGCCGCGCCTCTGCTCGGTGATGGACTTCTCCTACCGGGGCGAATGGCGGATGCCGAACCCCAACAACAGCGACATCACCGCCCGTGTGATGCGGCCCGATTACGTCCGCACGCCGGGAAGCTGACGGTCCCGGGCGGCTGGACGCGCCCTTGCGCCGACGGCCGGCCTCCACGAACATCGGTTCGGGGAGGACAATCAGACCATGGCCGACATCGACGTCCTGAAGGACTACGAACGCTTCGACTTCACCGATGGGCCATGGACCCGGCCGGTGTTCAGGCGCGGCTCCGGACCGGCGGTGATCATCATGCACGAGATCCCGGGCCTGCATCCGCTGGTCGTGCGCTACGCCGACGGCGTGGCGAAGGCGGGCTTCACCGTCTACCTGCCCAGCCTGTTCGGCGAGCCGGGGAAGCAGATCTCCAACGGCTATGTCGCCCGGGAGATGTTCCTCAACGTCTGCATCCGACGTGAATTCAATGTCTGGGCCAACGGCAGGTCCTCGCCGATCGTCGACTGGCTGAGGGCGCTGGCCCGCAAGGCTCATGCGGACTGCGGCGGACCGGGCGTGGGCGCGCTGGGCATGTGCTTCACCGGCGGCTTCGCGCTGGCGATGATGACGGAGCCCGCGGTGATCGCCCCGGTGCTCAGCCAGCCCTCGATGCCGATCGGCCGGCGCAGCGACCGGGCCATCGACTGCTCGGCGGCGGAGTTCTCCTGCGTGAAGACGCGGCTGGCCGACGAGGACCTCAGCGTGCTGGGCCTGGCCTTCCACGGCGACCGGTTCGTGCCGCCGGGACGGTTCGAGATGCTGAAGGAAGAGCTCGGCGACCGTTTCGAGGCCTGGCAGCTGAAACAGGAGGACGGCCAACAGGGCACCGGCGTGCCCAGCCATTCGGTCCTGACCATTCACCTGGCCAACAGCGGCCCGACTCGGGAAGCCGAGGCGCGGACGATCAGCTTCTTCAGGCAGCGGCTTACGACTTAGCCGTCAGCACCTTCGGGCCCCAGGGCGTCAGGGCGATCGAGCCGGCGGTCACCGTGCCCATGGTGACCATGCCGAGCGCGACCAGCAGGAACAGCGTCCAGGACGGCGCGTCGGCCTTCACGAGGATGAAGCCGCCGATGGCCACCAGCGCCAGCCGCATCGTGCCGGCCAGCAGCGGCCCGCCGATCTTTCCCGCCCCCTGGGCCGAGAAGTAGAGGGCCAGCGACAGGCCGAAGAACACGAACACCGGCCCGGCGAAGCGCAGGTACAGCGCCGCCGCCGCCGCCACGCCCGGATCCCGCGTGAAGATCGACACCCACAGGCCGGGGAACAGGGCCAGGAAAAGTCCGAGCACGCCCAGTCCCGCCGCCCCCAGGCCGCCGGCCGTCCAGGCCACCTTGCGGGCCCGAGCGATGTCCCCGGCGCCGATGGCCAGGCCCACCATCGGCAGCGAAGCGACCCCGACCGAGAAGGCGATCGGCACCAGCAGGAACTCCAGTCGCGACCCGATGCCATAGCCGGCCAGCGTTTCGGGCCCGAACCGGGCGGCGATGGCGGTGATGACCAGGATCGTCGCCACGGTCTGGATCGGCGACAGCATGGCCGGGCCGCCGACCTTGAGGATGTCGTCGAACAGCTCCTTGCGCAGCGCGCCCCGGAAGGCGAGCCTGACCCGCGCGGTCGGCCGGCGCAGCAGCCACACCAGGCCCAGGGTCACGGCCGTGGCGGCGGTCACCTGCCCGAGCCCGACTCCGACGATGCCGAGCGCCGGCGCCGGTCCCCAGCCGAAGCACAGCGCGCCGCCGACCACCACCTGCAGCGCCGCGCCGCCGAGAAAGGCCGCCGATGGTCCGACCATGTCGCCGCCGGCCCGCAGGATCGAGGCCAGCATGTTCTGTAGCCAGATCGCCGCGGCGAAGGAGAAGACGATGGCCGAATAGATCACCGCCTGATGCAGCGTCTCGCCCTTGCCGCCCAGCAGGCCGAACACGCCGCGCCCGAACAGGGTCAGCAGCAGGGTGAAGAACAGCCCGAAGCCCAGCGCCAGCACCACGCTGTGCCGCGCCAGGTCCTCGGCTCGCTCCTGCTGGCCGGCGCCCAGGGCGCGGCTGATGGCCGACGACACCCCGCCACCCATGGCCCCGGCGCTCATCATCCCCATCAGCATGATCAGCGGCAGCACCAGCGCCGCGGCGGCCAGCGGGGCCACACCCAGCCGGCCGATGTAGGCCGTCTCGGCGATCGACACGGCGGTGGTGGCCAGCATCCCCAGCAGGTTCGGCGCGGCCAGCTTCAGCAGCGTCGGCGCCACGGGTGCCACGAGCAGCGGATGCGGCGGCGCGGCCTGCGTCGTGTCCTTCATCGTCTCCCGCCCGGTTGGTTTTTATTGAAGACGATAGTGACGCCTTCCCCTGCGCCAACGCCAGCCCGTTCTCGGGGGCCGAAAAACTGGACATCCCGCGCCTGTGCGCCTAGAAGCCCGCCCTTCGTTTCCGCCCGCCCCGGGTTCGATCCCCGCCGCAGGCCAGAGAGAAAGCCATGTCCAAGCACCAGAAGTCCCGCGGCCAGGCGCTGGCCGGTCCGACGCAACGTCAGCTGCGCGCCGGCGAGCTGATCCGCCACGCCCTTGTCGAGGTTCTGCGCGAGGAGGAGCTGCAGGATCCGGCCCTCCAGAACGTTTCGCTCACCGTTTCGGAAGTGCGGATGAGCCCGGACCTCAAACACGCCATCTGCTTCGTCGAGCCGCTCGGCGCCGGGGTGACCGGCCAGGAGACGGCCGACATCATCAAGGCCCTGAACAAGGTGTCCAGGTTCCTGCGCGGCCGATTGGGCAAGCACATCGACATGAAGTTCACGCCGGACCTGAAGTTCTTCCACGACGAGAGCTTCGACAACGCCGCCGCCACCGACCGCCTGTTCCTCGATCCCCGCGTCCAGCAGGACATCCGCCGCCTGAGCGACGTCATGGGCGACGACGAGGACGAAGACTGATGGCGCGCCGGAAGAAGGGCGACGCGGTCTCCGGCTGGATCTGTCTCGACAAGCCCTACGACTTCGGCTCGACCCAGGCGGTCGGCAAGGTCCGCTGGCTGTTCAACGCCCAGAAGGCCGGCCATGCCGGCACGCTGGACCCGCTGGCCACCGGCATCCTGCCGATCGCGCTGGGCGAGGCCACCAAGACGGTTCCGTTCCTGGTCGACGCCGACAAGGCCTATCGTTTCAGCATCGAATGGGGTCGCTCGACCACCACCCTCGACCGCGAGGGCGAGACGACCGGCGCCTCGGACGTGCGTCCCACCCGCGAGCAGGTCGAGGCGGCCCTGCCCGCCTTCATCGGCGAGATCCAGCAGGTCCCGCCGATCTACTCGGCCATCAAGGTCGACGGCGAGCGCGCCTACGATCTGGCCCGCGCCGGCGAGACGCCGGAGATGAAGCCGCGGCCGGTGACCATCCACTCGGCGCGCGTCAGCGACGCCCCGGACGCCGACCACATCGAGATAGAGGTCGAGTGTGGCAAGGGTACTTACGTCCGCGCCATCGTCCGTGACCTGGCCGCCGCCCTCGGAGCCGAGGGCCATGTCAGCGCCCTGCGACGGACCCGCGTCGGTCCGTTCGGGGAAGATCGTGCGATAACACTGGAAAATCTGGAAAATTTAGGTCATAAGGCCGCCCTTCCGGAGGTGCTGCTCCCGGTCGAGACCGCGCTGGACGACATCCCGGCGCTGGCCGTGACCGCGGAGGACGCTTTCCGGCTGGCCCAGGGACGACCCATCGTTCTCGTTCCCCGACAGGTCGAGCTGCTCAAGACCCGCCTCAGCGGCGGGTCTCGTTTGGTTTCGGCCATGGACGGGACGCGACTGGTGGCCCTGGCCGAGATGCGCGCGGGAAAGCTCAACCCGGTGCGGGTCTTCCTTCAAGCCTGAGCGGAGAAAGCACGATGTCGATCACCATGGAGCGCAAAGCCGCGCTCATCAGCGAACACGGCCGCACCCCGGGCGACACGGGCAGCGCCGAAGTCCAGGTTGCGATCCTCTCGGAACGCATCGCCAACCTGACCGAGCACTTCAAGTCGCACAAGAAGGACAACCACAGCCGTCGTGGCCTCCTCCTGATGGTTTCGCAGCGTCGTTCGCTGCTCGACCACCTGAAGAAGTCGGACGTCGCGCGCTACCAGAGCCTCATCGAGAAGCTCGGCCTGCGCCGCTAGTCGGTACACCAAAACGGGGCGAGGCCTTCTGGTCCTCGCCCCGCTGCTTATTCGCCGTCCGTTCCTCCAGGCTCTGGAACGGCGGCGCGGAGCCCAAGGGCTCCAGACGTACGCAGAGGGTTCAACGCGATCCTCACCGGGCCTGATCACTGGAGAGGATTTCGGAAACGACCCTGTCCGCCCCCGCTAGGGAATACGCCCGCGGGACACGAACGAAAGAAACACCCGATATGTTCGATATCAAACGCAAGACCATCGAGTGGGGCGGCAAGACGCTGACCCTCGAGACCGGCCGCATCGCCCGTCAGGCCGACGGCGCCGTGCTGGCCACCATGGGCGACACCGTCGTCCTGGCCACCGCCGTGTTCGCCAAGACCCAGAAGCCCGGCCAGGACTTCTTCCCCCTGACCGTCAACTATCAAGAGAAGACGTTCGCGGCCGGCAAGATCCCGGGCGGCTTCTTCAAGCGTGAAGGCCGTCCGTCGGAAAAGGAGACCCTGGTCTCCCGCCTGATCGACCGTCCGATCCGCCCGCTGTTCGTCAAGGGCTTCAAGAACGAAGTT
>JBIICO010000288.1:0-3831 GCA_044238855.1 Caulobacter sp. | reverse complement strand
CGAAGGAGCGGCCCAGCTTGGCGCCCATGTCGATGACGCCGACGCCGTCCTTCTGGAACGGTGTGAACCAGCGGTTGGGACGCTCCGCGACGCGCAGCGCGATCTCCTCGGCGGTCAGGTACAGCCCCTCGGGCGCCAGCGGCCGATAGGCCGCCTTGCGGTCGGCGCCGGCGCGGGCCTCGTAGGCGTCCCGGATCATCTCCAGACGCTCGGCCTCGGCCTCCTGCACCAGATGGTCGACGCCGACCAGGGCATCGTCGGGCAGGTAATCGAACACCGTCTCCATCCGCTCGTAAAACAGCGGCAGCCAGTGCTCCATGCCGGCCCGGCGGCCGCCTTCGCTGACGGCGGCGTAGAGCGGATCCTCGCCCGGCGCGCCGAACGCGCCGACGTAGCCCTTGCGGAAGCGACTGATGGTGTCCTTGTCGACCAGCGCCTCGGAGACCGGCAGCAGGTCGATTTCCTTGAGCTGCCGGGTCGAACGCTGGGTCTCCGGGTCAAAGCCCCGGATGCTCTCCAGCGTGTCGCCGAACAGGTCCAGGCGAACCGGCTCCTCGGCCGTCGGCGGAAACACGTCGATGACGCCGCCCCGGATGGCGAACTCGCCGCGTTCCGAGACGGTCGACGCGCGGACGTAGCCGTTGACCGCGAAATAGCGCTCCAGATCGGCGATCTGGACCTCCGCGCCGGGCCGCGTGGTGTAACCGGCGCGGGCCACGACGTCGCGCGGCGGCACGCGCTGCAGCACGGCGGGCGCGGCGGTGACGAGCAGGACGGGCTTCTTCGCCTCCAGCCCCCGGGCGAGCCGCGTCAGGGTCGCCATCCGGTGCGCCGCGACAGCCGCCGATGGACCGATGCGGTCGTAGGGCAGGCAGTCCCAGGACGGCAGCTGGATGACCTCGATCTCGGGCGCGAAGAAGCTCATCGCCTCGGCGAAGGCGTTGGCGCGGGCCCCGTCACGGGCGATGAAGGCCGTCAGGCCGCCGCGCTGGCGGGCGATGTCGGCCATCACCAGGGCGTCGAACCCCTCCGGCGCGCCGGTCAGGTCCAGCCGGCCGTCGTCACGCGAGACGCGCTTCAGGTCATTGTGGCTGGGCCCGTTTCCGTCAGCCGCCATGGCGCGGCGCTCCGACCGAAGGATCAAAGCCCTTCAGCAAGACCATGATCTCGTTGTCGAATTCCGGTGGCGTCTCGGCGCGACCGAGGAACCAGTCATAGATGTCCTGGTCCGCCTCGTTCATCAGCGCCTCGAGCAGATCGAGCTGCTCGGCGCTGAACCGTGGGCAATAGTAGTCCGCGAACGGCCCCAGAAGGAGGTCCGCTTCCCGGAAGCCGCGTCGCCAGGCCCGCAGCCTGATCTTCTTGAGCCGTGTGTCGTCCATGCAGAGGTCGCGGATATAGAGCGGGTCGGGTGTGGGCGCCAGTGCCGTGGTTGCGTGGTTCGGGACGCTCGCCTGAAGCTCGCTCCTCACCATGACGAACTTCAGCCGGACGCCGCCCGCCGTCGGCATCCTGAGCGGCGCCCCCTCAGGATCGCGTCTCGAAGGAAGCAACAAGATCACGCTATGTTCCCGCCATGCGGCCGGAGATTCTCTTTCCCCTGTTCTCGCCCGTCTCGACCCTGAAGGGTGTCGGGCCGAAGGTAGAGCCGTTGGTCGAGAAGCTGGCCGGGCCGCTGGTGCGCGACGTGCTGTTCCTCGGGCCGCAGTCGATCATCCACCGCACGCCGACCACGGCCGACAGCGTCATCGACGGCCAGGTGCACACCCTGATCGTCGATATCGACCAGCACACCAGGCCGCCGCGCATGGACATCCCCTACAAGATCAGGGCCTTCGACGGCACGGCGTTCGTGAACCTGATCTGGTTCAAGGGCCACGGCGACCATCTGCTGCGCAGCCACCCGGTCGGCAGCCGTCGCGTGGTGAGCGGCAAGATCGAGCGCTGGGGCGCCGAGATCCAGATGGCGCACCCGGACTACATCGTGCCGGTGGAAAAGGCCGCCGACGTACCCGAGTGCGAGGCGGTCTATCCCGCAACGGCGGGCCTGCCGGCGCGGACGGTGCGCAAGCTGGCGCACGAGGCGCTGACCCGCGCACCCGAACTGGTCGAGTGGCAGGACGCCGCCTGGCGCGAGCGCGAGGGCTTCATGGGCTGGCGCGAGGCGCTGGAGGCCTATCACAACCCGAAGACGGAGGCCGACCTGTCGCCGCTGTCGGCCGCGCGACGGCGGCTCGGTTACGACGAACTGCTGGCCCACCAGCTGGCGCTGGCCCAGCGCAAGGCGTCGCGGCGCTCGCACCCGGGCGCGCCGATCCCCGCCGGCGAGATGGCCGGGCGTATCGAGGCCGAACTGCCCTGGAAGCTGACCGGCGCGCAGATCCGCGCCCTCTCCGAAGTGCGCGGCGACATGCGGTCGGGTGAGCGGATGAGCCGGCTGCTGCACGGCGACGTCGGCGCGGGCAAGACCATCGTCGCCATGCTGGCCATCGCGGACGCGGCCGAGGCCGGCTTCCAGTCGGCCCTGATGGCGCCGACCGAGATCCTGGCCCGCCAGCACTTCGAGACCATCGCCCAGCCGCTGGAGGCCCAGGGCCTGCGCGTCGTGCTGCTGACCGGCCGGGACAAGGGCGGCGTGCGGGCCGAGAAGGTGATGGCGCTGATGGACGGCACGGCCAAGGTCGCCGTCGGCACCCACGCGCTGTTCCAGGACGAGGTCCGGTTCCGGAATCTGGGCCTGACGATCATCGACGAGCAGCATCGCTTCGGGGTGAACGAGCGCAAGCGGCTGCAGGCCAAGGGTGAGAGCGCCCACCTGCTGGCCATGTCGGCCACGCCGATTCCTCGCACCCTGGAGCTGACCGTGTTCGGCGACCTGGACGTCAGCCGCATAGACGAGAAGCCGCCGGGCCGCACGCCGGTCGCGACACGCGCCGTGCCCTCTCCGCGCATGGGCGAGATCGTCGACCGGCTGAAGGAAGCCATCAAGGGCGGTGCGCAGGCCTTCTGGATCTGCCCTATGGTCAGCGAGAGCGACGTGGTCGATCTGGCCGCCGCCGAGAAACGCGCCGAGACCCTGCGCCGCGCGCTGCGCGTCCCGGTGGGCCTTGTCCACGGCCAGATGCCGGCCGCCGAGAAGGATGCGGCCATGGCGGAGTTCGCCGACGGCAAGCTGCCGCTGCTGGTGGCGACCACGGTGGTCGAGGTCGGCGTCAACGTGCCCAACGCCACCATCATGGTCATCGAGCAGGCCGAGCGTTTCGGCCTGGCCCAGCTGCACCAGTTGCGCGGCCGGGTCGGGCGTGGACGGCGGGAAAGCGCTTGCGTGCTTCTGTACGATCCGCCGCTGTCGGACGTCGCCCAGCAGCGGCTGGACATCCTGCGCCGCACCGACGACGGCTTCGTCATCGCCGAGAAGGATCTGGAGCTGCGCGGCGGCGGCGACCCGCTGGGCCTGAAGCAGAGCGGCTTTCCCGCCTACAAGCTGGCCGATCCGGCCGCCCATCGCGGGATGATCGCGGCGGCGGCGGACGACGCGCGCCTGATCCTGGCGCGGGACCCCGATCTGACCTCGCCGCGCGGCCAGGCCGTGCGGGTGCTGCAGGAACTGTTCGACTGGAAACCGGGCGGTTTGACTGACGCCGGGTGAACCGGCTCAATCCGCCCCCATGAGCGATCTCGAATCCGCGCTGAACGCCGTCGCCCCGCAGCTCGGCGGCAAGTCGATCGAAAACCTTCGCCGCCTGTCCGGCGGGGCCAGCCAGGAGACCTGGGCCTTCTCGCTGGACGACGGCAGGCCGCTGATCCTGCGCCGCAAGCCGCAGGGCGCGC
>JBIICO010000009.1:0-45047 GCA_044238855.1 Caulobacter sp. | reverse complement strand
GGTGAAGATCCGCACGCTCGGCGGCGGCGCCGGAGTGGCGGCCGAGCCCCTGAGCTCGGGCTGGCACTTCAAGATGATCGGCGAGCGCATCGTCGAGTACCCGGTGATCCAGCGCACCTACAGCTACACGCGCGAGCCGGACGAGCGGGGGCCGGAAAACGAAGAGATCACCTTCGCCGACAACACCGGGCTGCCGATGACCGCCGACGTGGCCATCACCCTGCAGGTCAACCCGGCCTCGGCGCCCAAGCTGTACGAGACCTATCGGCTGAGCTTCGACCAACTGCTCGACGGGCCGATCCGCAACGACGTGCGGTCGGCCATCGCGGCGGAGACGGAGCGGGTCAATGTCGACCAGCTGTACTCCGGCGGCCGCCAGCTGGTGGTGCAGCGGGCGCTGGCGCGGGTGTCCACCAAATGGGCGCGGCACGGGGTGCAGATCAGCCAGCTCGAGTGGATCGGCACCATCCGCTATCCGGATATCATCCTTCAGGCGATCCAGGCCAAGACCAAGACCGAGCAGGAGACCCTGACCGCCCGCGCCCAGGTCGCAAAAGCCCAGGCCCAGGCCGAAGCCCAGATCGCCGCCGCGCGCGGTCAGGCCGAGTCGATCCGGATCATCAACGAGGCGCTGGCCGCCAATCCCCGCTACGTCGAACTGAAGGCTGTCGAGAAGTGGGACGGCAAGCTGCCCCAGGTGACCGGCTCCGGCGGCGCGCCCTTCATCAACCTGCAGGAGCGGTAGCCCGCGTCCGCGTCAGCCACAGCCGCTCCGCCGGGGCGGGACCAAGGGCCAGGGCCGCGTCGTACGCCGCCCTGGCCTCTTCATGTCGGCCCGCCGCCGACAGCAGTCCGGCCCGAGCCGCCTGCCAGGGCAGCCACACGTCCAGGCGGCGATCAGTCCGCACCTCGGCCAGCGCGGCGAGGCCGGCTTCGGCGCCCTGAGCCATGCCGATGGCGACCGCGCGGTTCAGCGCCGTCACGGGTCCGGGCCGCAGGGCGATGAGCGCGTCGTAGAGGGCGGCGATCGCGGGCCAGGGCGTTTCGCCACGCTCGCGTCGCGACAGATGCGCTCCGTGGATCGCGGCGAGCAGTTGATACGGCCCCGTACGTTTTTCCTCGGCCGCCCGATCCAGCAGCCTCGCGCCGTTGACGATCAGCCGGTTGTCCCACAGGCGAACGTCCTGCTCCGACAGCGGGATCATCGCCCCCGCCCCGTCCAGTCGGGCCCGGCGACGGGCCTCGGCGAAACGGACCAGGGCGGCGAGGCCCAGGACCTCCGGATCGTCCGGCAGCAGTTCGACCAGCAGGCCGCTGAGCCGCAGAACCTCCGCCGCGAAGTCGGCCGCGTCGGTCGCCAGGGCGGCGTCCTCGTAGGCCTGGGCATAGGCGATCTCCAGCGTCGCCAGCACCGCCGCCAGGCGGCCGGGCCAGGCGTCGCGGGCGGGAATCTCGAACGGCACGCCGGCTGCGGCGATCTTGCGCTTGGCGCGGGTGATCCGCTGCAGCATGGCCGGCTCGCCGACCAGGAAGGCGCGGGCCAGCCGCGCGGTCGAAAGGCCGCAGACCACCTTCAGCGTCAGCGCGGCGCGGGCCTCGGCGGCGATGGCCGGATGGCAGCAGACGAAGATCAGCCGCAGCCGCTCGTCCGGGATCGGCTCGTCGGCCAGCAGCGCCAGATCCTCCGGCGTCGGCTCGGGCGGCGGGGCGTCATGCAGCGCATTGTCGCGGGTGCGCCGCCGCTTCACCGCGTCGAGCGTCTTGCGCAGGCTCGCCCGCCACAGCCAGGCGGCGGCGTCGCGCGGTGGATCGGCTGGCCAGACCGCCAGCGCCGTCAGGGCGGCGTCGGAGAAGGCGTCCTCCGCCAGGTCCAGGTCGCGGAACCGCGCCGCGAGAGCCGAGACCACGCGGCTGCGCGCGCCGGCGATCTCGGCTCCGACGTCCATGTCAGTAGATCATCACTGGCCGGACCTCGACCTTGCCGCCCGCCACGACCGGGATGCGCCGCGCGACGGCCAAGGCCGCATCGAGATCGGGAACCTCGACGAGGTAGTAGCCGCCGAGCTGCTCCTTCGTCTCCGCGAATGGCCCGTCGTGCAGCGTCTGGGCGCCGCTGTCGCCGGTGACGACCGTGCTGGCGGTGTCCGTCCCCTGCAGGCCGTCGCCGCCCAGCAGGATGCCCTGCGCCCGAAGCGTCTCCGACAGGGCCATGTGCTTGCCGACGGTCTCGGTCAGGAACGCCTCGTCGGCGTCCGCGTAGGCGCTCTCCGGCTCATAGATCAGAAGCATGTACTGCATCGCTCGGTCTCCCGGTCTCGGCGGCGCCCGCTGCGCCGTCCATGAAGCAGAGACGCGCGGGCTCGGACGGATTCGACAGGCGCGGGCGGAAAAGTCGAGGGCGTCGCTAGCGCGCCAGCGTCTCCGCGAACCGCACCGGCTCGCCCAGGCCCGGGGCGACGATCTCGTCGTCGCGCATGACGACCTTGCCGCGCACGATGGTGGCGACGGGCCAGCCCTTGGCCTCGAAGCCGTCGAAGGGGGTCCAGCCCGAGCGGGTGGCCATGCTCTCGTGAGTGATCACGCGGCGGGCGTTCAGGTCGACGATGGTGAAGTCCGCGTCGTAACCGACCGCCAGCCGGCCCTTGTCCGCCAGGCCGAACACGCGGTTCACGCCGTGGCTGGTCAGGTCGACGAACCGCTCCAGCGTCAGCCGGCCCTCGGCGACGTGGGTGAGCATGACCGGCACCAGGGTCTGTACGCCCGGCATGCCCGAGGGTGAGGCCGGATAGGGCCGGGCCTTCTCCTCGCGAGTGTGCGGCGCGTGGTCCGAGCCGAGAACGTCGGCGACGCCCAGGCCGATGCCGCGCCAGAGGGCGTCTCGGTGCTCGGCCGAGCGGATGGGCGGGTTCATCTGCGCGAAGCCCTTGAGCCGCTCGTAGGCTTCCGGTCCGGCCAGCGTCAGGTGCTGGGGCGTGAACTCGACGCTGGCGACGTCCTTGTGGTGCGCCAGGTAGTCGACCTCCTCGGCCGTGGTGACGTGCAGGACGTGGATGCGCTTGCCGAGCTTCTGGGCCAGGCCGACGAGGCGGCGCGTCGACATGATCGCGCTCTCGGCGTCGCGCACCTCCGGGTGGCTGGTCCAGTCGCCTGTGCGGGCCAGTGGCCGGCGGTCGGCGAGGCGGTACTCGTCCTCGGAATGGAAGGCCGCGCGCCGGTTGATGTTGCGCAGCACCTTCTCGACGCCCTCGTCGTCGGCGACCAGCAGCGTGCCGGTCGAGGCGCCCATGAACACCTTGATGCCGCAGCAGCCGGGCAGCCGCTCCAGCTCGCCCAGGAAGTCGGCGTTCTCGTGCGTGCCGCCGACGTAGAAGGCGTGGTCGCAGCTCATCCGCCCCCGGGCCCGCGCCAGCTTGTCGGCCAGGGCGTCCGGGTCGGTGGTGGTCGGCTCGGTGTTGGGCATCTCGAACACGGCGACCACGCCGCCGAGCACCGCCCCGTCCGCGCCGGTCCTGAGGTCTTCTTTCCACTCGAGGCCCGGCTCGCGGAAGTGGACCTGGCTGTCGATCACGCCCGGCAGCACCGTCAGGCCCGCGGCGTCGAAGATCTCGCCGGCCGAGGCTTGCGAAAGGTCGCCGATGGCGACGATCTTGCCGGCGACGACGCCGACATCCGTATGCCCGCGCCCCGCGTGGTTCACGACCTCTCCGCCGCGAATGATCAGGTCGTAGGTCTGGGGCATGGGGAGTCTCCGCTCGATGCGAAGGTTCTAGCGCCGCCCGTCCGGGCTTGCATCCCACTTAGTCAGCAGCGGGCTCTTCCGTCGCCGCCAGCAGCTCGGTCGCCGCCTCGACCACGACGTCGACCTTGAGATCCATCATGTGGCCGATGGTCTGGTTGAGGCCGGGGTCGACCTCCTTGAACTGCTCGAAGGTGCGCGGGCCGCGAACGACGCGGGTATGCGGCCCCCAGGGGGCGTAGAGGCGATCGTCCGAGGGGCCGAACAGGCCGACGGTCGGACAGCCGGCGGCGGCGGCCAGGTGCATCAGGCCGCTGTCGTTGCCGACGAACAGCCGCGCGCGCTTCAGACAGGCGTAGGCCGTCAGCAGGTCAACCTGCCCCGTCAGATCGATCACGCGGTCGCGCGGCAGCGTGCGGGCGAGTTGCTCGACCGAACGTACATCGTCCGGGCCGCCGAGGATCAGCAGCCGGCCGCCGGCCAGCGGGCCCTCGTCGTCCAGCAACTCGATGGCGACCCGCGAGAAGCGCTCGATCGGCCAGGTCTTGCCCAGCCAGTTGGCCGCCGGCCCCATGGCCAGGATCGGCGCGTCGCTCGCGCCGAGCAGCTCCTCGGCATGGGCCTCGATTTCCGGGCTCGTGAACAGGTAGGGGGCCGGCGCCTCGTCCTCGGGCAGGGTCAGCAGGCGGGCGGCCTCCACGACCTTGTGGGTCGGCTCGCCGGCATTCTTCCTGTGCACGGCGCGGCGGTCCCGGCGCAGGAAGCCGCTGAGGCCGGAGCCGCGCATGTCGATGATCAGCGACCACTTCTTGTGGCGCACCTTGTTCCACAGCGAGAACCAGTGGCCGGAGCCCCTCTGCTTCTCCATCACGATCAGCTCGTCGAGGCCGGGCGTCTCGCGGAACAGGGGCGCGGCGGCGGGTCCGACAGCGATGGTGAACCGGGCGCCGGGCGCCTCGTCGGCAAGCTTCTTCACCAGCCCGGACGCCAGCACGGCGTCACCGATGCGGGATGGGCCGACGAAGAGAATCGGGAACGGGCGCGACGTCATCCGACGGACTATAGCCCCCGTTCGCGTTTCAGGAGACCTCCGTGCGCAGACGTCGCAGCCGGACCTCGCCGGACGGACCGCGCGGCCCTATATCCATGGGCGTGACCCATGCTCCCAGACATGCCCGCCTCGACAGCCGCGCGCTGGTCCGCGTGACCGGCCCCGACTGGCGCTCCTTCCTGCAGGGCCTGCTGACGCAGGACATCGAGACCCTGGCCGACGGCGAGTTGCGCTTCGGCGCGCTGCTGACCCCGCAGGGACGGCTGCTCTACGACCTTTTCGTGCTGGGCGAGGACGACGGAGCCACGATCGACGTCGCGGCCGACAAGCGCGAGGCGCTGATCGTGCGTCTATCGATGTACCGGTTGCGGGCGAAGGCGGAGATCGCGGCGGACGAGCGGACGGTGTCGGCGCTGTTCCCGGCGGCGGCCGCCGAGGGCTTCGTGTCGGATCCCCGCCTTCCGGCCCTCGGTCTGCGCGGCTACGGCGCCACGGCGCCGGCCGGCGCCGTGGACGCCGACGAGGCCGCTTACAACGCCCACCGCCTTTCGCTCGGCGTGCCCGGACCGGCCGATTGGGGCGAGGAGAAGACCTATCCCATCGAGGCCAATTTCGACCTGCTGCACGGCATCGACTTCAAGAAAGGCTGCTTTGTCGGCCAGGAAACGACCAGCCGGATGAAGCGACGGGGCCAGATCCGTAACCGGATGCTGCCAGTGACCTTCGACGGCCCGGCCCCGTCGGTCGGAGCCGAGATCCTGGCCGGCGACCTGCGCGGCGGCGAGGTGCTGTCGGTCGGCGAGGGTCGCGCCATGGCGACGGTTCGACTCGACCGCATCGAGGGCGCGGACCTGACAGCCGAGGGCCGGCCGCTGCGCGTCGAGCGGCCAAGCTGGTTCGAAGGCTAGGACGCGGCGTCCAGCGCCTGCACGTCGATGGTCATCATCTCCATCGTGGCCTGGCCGAACAGCGCGGCGAACGGAACATCGGCGGCGTCCCGCCCGAACCCGATCGGCAACAGGCCGGCCAGCGGAGCCAGTCGCGTGGCGTCGAAGGTCATCCAGCGTCCATCGAGATAGACCTGGAACGCGGCGTGGAAGTCTTGCGGCTGCAGCTTCCAGGCGTAGCAGGAGATGAAGCGCGCCGGCATGTCGAGCGCCCGGCACAGGGCCACGCCCAGGTGGGCGAAATCGCGGCAGACGCCCCGGCGGTCGATCAGCGTATGGGTCGCGGACGTCCCCACCCCGGTCGCGCCGCTCTCGTAGGTGACGTTGGCGGCGATCCATTCGACCACAGCGTTGACCTGGTCGAGGCCCGCCGAACGGCCGCCGAACATATCGGTGGCGAAGGCCGCCAAGCGGTCGGACTCGCAGTAGCGGCTCTGCGACAGATACGGCAGCACGTTCAGCGGCAGGGCCCAGACCGGCGTGGCCGGCAGGTGGCGCGCATGAGCGGCGTCGGGTGGTCGATCGACCACCGCGGTGTAGGCGACCTCCAGCGAACCGGGGTTGGCTAGGAAGCGGGCGAAGCGGTTCCCCGCGAACACATCGACATAGAAGTCGGGCTCGATCCCCGCCGGAAGCGAGAACGTTTCCTCACGGACCTCCTGCCCGGCCCCGTCGGCGAGCTGAATCGCGAGAATGAACGTGGTCGGCGCGCGGATTTCGTAGCGCAGCGCCGAAGTCACCCTGAAGCGCATCGCTTCTCCTGGCCATGAGGACGCGCCGGCGTCAGAGACCAGCGCTTCTCCGCGGCCGCACCGCGATCGACGGCGCCTCGGTCGGCGTCGGCAAGCGCAGCGTGTTCGCGATCCCGGTCAGGAACGCGCGGCGCCGCGCGAACGCTCCCGCGATGTCCTCACCGACCCGGATGGCGCGGATGTCGCTGCGCGCGGCCTCGTGGTCGACGCGGTCGGCGACGGCGGCGAGATGCCCCTGGCCCTTGCGGGCGTCCATCAGCGCCGCGTGCGATCGCGCCTCGCCGATACGCTTGCGAACCAGGGAATCCACATCGACGCCGGTCTCGGCGCGAGCGGCGAAAATCGCGAAATCATGCGCGTACATCCGCACGAAGCCTTCTTCGATCATGAGAACTCCAATCGCCGAACCGGCTTGAGTATGGGGGGACCGGGCAGCCGGAAAAGCAGCTGATCGGCGTCGTTGAAAATCTCGACCAGGGTCCTGGCGGGCCAGTCCCGGGCTGCGCCGGCGATAGCGGCCGACAAGGTCTCAAGCGCCGTCGAGACGATCCGCAGATGCGGCGTCAACGAGTGCGGTGTGTGGACATAGCAAAAGTAGGTTCGCATGTGCTCCCGAGCCTCTTGGGCGGGAGCCTGCGGTCGGGACCGATACCTCTCAGTCGCCGACGGCCGAAGATCGAGCCAGCGATCAGGGGACTATAGGCCAAAAGGCGGGAAAAGCCACGAACCATCCGCCGCGACTTTCCGAATTACATGGCTTGGCGGCGGGTTCCGCCATACGATGACTCATGAATTCTCAAACGACACCGCTCGAACGCGCCTTCGCGCTGGCTCGCTCCGGAGACTGCTCCACCGTGGGCGACATCCGGCAGCAGATGAAGTCGGAGGGGTACAGCGTCGAACAGATCTCCGGCCCGATGCTCATGCGGCAGCTGAGGGCGCTCTGCCTAGTGGCGACTGGCGAAAACTCCTAGCGTCCTGACGCCCGGGGCTTTCTTGTCATCGCCGTGCGCGCGTGCATGACTGAAGCATCCCGACCGGCCGCCCCGCCGGGGCGGGGACAGCAGCAACAGCCTGGATTCCGCTGACCTTGGCCCGCGCCGGCTTCCGCTTCGAACAGTTCGAACTCCTGCCCGGCGACCGCCGGCTGCTCCGCGAGGGTACGACGGTCGAGCTGAGCAGCCGCTACTTCGACGCCCTCGCGTTACTCGTGCGTGAGCAGGGGCGGCTGGTGTCCAAGGACCGATTCCTGGACGAGGTCTGGAAGGGCGTGCCCGTCACCGACGAGGCGCTGACCCAGTGCATCCGCACCCTGCGCAAGCAGCTGGGCGACGACGCCGCAAATCCACGCTTCATCGAGACCGCGCCGAAGCACGGCTACCGCTTCATCGCGACCGTCGCCGCGTTCGACGGCGAGCGGTCCGCCCCGGCCGCGAAGGACGACGTCGAGGCGGGCGCCTGGCGACGGTTCTGGCTGACAGCGGCCGCGGCCACCGCCGGCGGGACGGTCGCCGGCGCGGTCGGCGGGCTGTTCTACGGGTTCGCGCTGCAGAACGGGATGGGCGCGATCTCGGTCCTCCTGGTTCTGATCTGCATCACGGCCGCGATCGGCCTGGCCGGCGGCGCGGGCGTGGGCCTCGGCATCGGCGCGGCCGGCTTCCTGCGTGGACGACCGGCGCTCTGGAGCACGCTGGGCGGGGCCGCGGGCGGTCTGGTGGTCGGCGCGCTGGTCAAGCTGGTCGGGCTCGACGCGTTCAACCTGCTGTTCGGGACGGCGCCCGGCGACATCACCGGCGCGCCGGAAGGCGTCCTGCTCGGCGGCGCGGTAGGCCTGGCGGTGTGGCTGGCGGGCCGGCTTTCGGCGAGGCGCGCCGTCGCGGCCGGTGCGCTGGCGGGCGGCGTCGCGGGCATGGTCATCGCCCTGGTCGGCGGCCGGCTGATGGCCGGCAGCCTCGCCCTGCTCGTCGGGCGGTTTCCGCAATCGCGCCTGGATCTCGACCAGCTGGGCGGCCTGTTCGGCGAGGGCGCGCTGGGCCCGGTCAGCCTGGTGATCGCGAGCGGCCTGGAGGGCGCGCTGTTCGCCGCGGGGGTGGTCGGCGCCACGCTGCTGGCGCGGCGCCGTTACCAGGCCTAGGCGCCGTTCGTCCGCGCGGCCGCGCGGAAGAGCCAGGCCGACAGCAGCCAGGCTCCGCCCCAGACCACGGTCAGCACGGGCGTCGCGCCCCAGCCGGCGACGAAGGCGAATACCCCGACCGCACCCTGCGCCGCCGCGGTCGCCACCATGGCGTGGAACATGCCCCCCGCCTTCAGGCGCGCCACGCAGGCTCCAATCACACCGACCATCGGAACGCCGAAGAACAGCAGGTTGGCCGCGTTGTCCTCGTTGCCGATGATCCCGACCGCCAGATTGGCCCAGACCATCAGGAAGCTCATCATCACGGCGATGGCGAAGCCGGCGCGATAGGCGAGACCGCCACTGGCCCGAAGCGCCAGTTCGAAGGCCCCGCCCGCCGCACCCAGCATCGCGCCCCAGACGACGAAGTCGAAGGTCGTCCAGGCGACCTCCTTCGTGACCTGCATCGCCGCCAGCGGCAGCAGCCACAGCGAAACCAGCCCGCCCCAGACGAGCACGGTCCAGCGGGTCTTCGGTCGTTGGTTGGTGGTGTTCGTGTCGGCCATGGCCGCCTCCCGTTCGTGAGTGAGGCGGCCACCCTGCCGAGGCCGCCGGTGAGCGGCATGAGCAGGTTCTGAGGGTTTGCTGAAAAGCGGCGTCTACCCCTTCGCCGCTTCCTCAAGCGGGGCGATGTCGAGCTTCACCATCGTCAGCATCTTCTCGGTGACGCGCTTGACCACCGCCGGGTCGGGATCGCTCATCAGTTCGCCCAGGCGCTTGGGCGCGATCTGCCAAGCCAGACCCCAGCGGTCGCGGAGCCAGCCACATTCCTCGACGCTGCCGCCGTCCCTCAGAGTGTCCCAGAGATGGTCGAGTTCGGCCTGGGTCTCTGGCTCGACCATGATCGAGAAGCTGTGGTTGAACGGATCGAGCGGCCCGGCCTGGATGGCCATGTAGTTCTGGCCGCCGAGGATGAAGCTGGTGATCTTCACGCTGCCGGCCGGCCCCGCCGGGCTTTCGCCCATGACGGCGCTCTCGCTTTCGATGCGGCTGTCCGGGATCAGGGACGTGTAGAGCGCGACGGCCGCGTCCATGTCCTTCTCGAACCAAAGGTGCTGGGTGACCTTCATGATGTCGTCCTTCCCTTGCTTGTGACGTCCATACGGTCCGATCCGCGGGGGCGTTCCATCCGAAGGACGGACGAGGACGGCCGGCGCCGACATCGCGGCGCGGAAAATCAGGCCGCGCTGACGTTCAGGCCCAGCGTCGCGGCGACATAGTCCCAGAGCGCGGCGATCTCGCGGGCGGCGTGGCGGTCGGAGCTCTCCTCCGCCGAGCGGCCGCGTTCGAGGGCGACCTGATAGATGGCGCGGGAGCGCAGGATGGCGGGCGCGACCTCGACCTTCATGTAGTCCAGACCCTTGCGGGCCCGCTGGACCAGCGGAGCCTCGACGCCTTCGCGGGCGACGGGGGCCTGGTTGACCACCACGGCGCAGGGCTTGCCGAGCTGGCGAACGAGCATCAGCGACCGCGCCAGGCCCGACAGGTCGATCAGCGTCGGCCGCGCGACCAGCAGCACGAAGTCGGCGACCACGATGGCCTCGCCCACGGCCTCGACCGCGCCGGCGGCGGTGTCGACGATCATCAGCTGCTTGCGCTCGGCCGTCGCCGCGAACTGCGCGGTCAGCACGTTGCGGCCGGAGGACTCGACATAGAGCGGCCCCGGCGTCTCACGGGCGCTGAGGATGTCGCGCGCCGAGAACTGGGGATCGGTGTCGACGAGCAGCGTATCGACGCCCCGCAGGTGCGCAGCCAGCGCCAGGTGGGTCGCCACCGTCGTCTTGCCCGACCCGCCCTTCAGCGCGATGACCGCCAACGTCTTCAAGCTCGCCTCACGCCTTTCCGCATCCGGACCGTTCTGGTCGGCAATCGTGACCCGTTCGGGGCGAAGCCTCCGCTTACCGGCAGGTGAGGTCGCCTTCCTTGACCGGTTTGAAATGGGCGACATTGAGGTAGACGATCGGGTGCGGCCAGGTTTCGAACGCCATCTTGCCGGCCATCACCGGACACACGCTGGTCCTGTGCGGCTTGCCGTCGGGCGTGACCATCATCGCCATGTAGTGCAGCCAGCGGCTGTGCGCGCTCGTCACCGTCAGCGTCATGCCATCCTTGTCCGAGGTGAACTCAAGACGCAGTTCACCCGCCGCCAGGGTGCGCGTTCTGGCCGCCGCGCCGGTGGCGACGATGGTCGTTTCAAGCTCCTCGCCCTGTTCCGGAACGCTGACCACGACCGTGTCACCGGCGAACAGCATCAGGTTGTTCTCGGCCATCCACGGCAGCGTTCTGCCGACCGTCAACGGGCGCATGCCGCCCTTGCCGTCGGGAAGGCTTATCACCCCCACCTCCCTGCAGGCGCCCTCTGCTGCGCAGGGGTTTTCTGCGGCAGAGGCCGGTGCGCCGGCCATCAGCGCGAAGGCGAAGGCGGCGATCGCCGCGAAGCAACGCATAGAACTTTCCCGTTCTGTTCCAGTTTCCCCGGGCCATGTTACACAACTGGCCATGACCGATGCGACTCTCACCCGCTGCACCTGGCCCGGCGCGACCGACGCGCAGTACATCGCCTATCACGACGAAGAGTGGGGCGTGCCGGAGTACGATAGCCGGGCGCTGTGGGAGAAGCTGGTGCTGGACGGCTTCCAGGCCGGGCTGGCGTGGATCACCATCCTTCGCAAGCGCGACGCCTTCCGCGCCGCGTTCGACAACTTCGATCCCGAGAAGGTCGCGCTCTACGGCCCCGAGGACCGCGCGCGGCTTATGGCCGACGCCGGCATCGTCCGCTCCAACGCCAAGATCGACGCCGCCATCGGCGGGGCTCGCGTCTACCTGGACATGCGCGACCGGGGCGAAGACTTCAGCGAGTTCCTGTGGAGCTTTATCGGCGACAAGCCGATCGTGAACCACTGGGAGCACAGCTCGCAGGTCCCCGTGACCAGCCCCGAGGCCGAGGCGATGTCCAAGGCGCTCAAGAAAAAGGGCTTCAAGTTCGTCGGCCCGGTGATCGTCTACGCCTTCATGCAGGCGACCGGCATGGTCAACGATCACCTGACCGTCTGTTTCCGGCACGGGCCGGTTCAGCGTATAGGGCGCTGATGCCCGACTTCCTGCTCGAAATGGCCTGTCCCGGTCCCGTCTGTGGCGTGGACGAGGCAGGCCGTGGCCCCTGGGCCGGACCCGTCTGCGCCGCCGCTGTGATCCTGGACGCCCGGAGCGCGCCGAGCGGGCTCGACGACTCCAAGAAGCTGACCGCCTCGAAGCGCGAGGCGTTGGAGCTGGAGATCAAGACGCGCGCCGTGGCCTGGTGCGTGGCCTTCGCCACGGTCGAGGAGATCGCGGAACTGAATATCCTGCAGGCCACGGGCCTGGCGATGTGCCGCGCCATCGAAGGGTTGTCGGTGCAGCCGGTGTTCGCGCTGGTCGACGGCAATTATCGCTTCAAACTGCCTTGCGACATCAAGACGGTGGTCAAGGGCGACAGCCTGTCGGCTTCGATCGCGGCGGCATCGATCCTGGCCAAGACGGCGCGCGACCGCCTGATGGTCGAGATGGACGCGCGGTACCCCGGCTACGGCTTCGCCGCCCACAAGGGCTATCACGCGCCGGTCCATGTCGAGGCGCTGAAGACGCTCGGGCCGTCGCCGATCCATCGGCGCGGCTGGAGCCCGATCCGGGACCTGTTCGAGGGTATCGAGGCTTGAACCGGCGCGAGGTGCTCGTCGCGGCCGGAGCCGCTGTCGTGGCGGGGGCCGCTGCGCCCGCGCCGTTCGACCACTCGGTGGTGCTGCGCAAGGCGCGCGACCTGTCCCGCGCCTCGTTCGTCTCGCCGGACACGCCGTTGCCGCAGGCGCTGGAGGCGCTCGACTACGACGGCTATCGCCAGATCCGTTTCCTCGAGGCGGGCGCGCTGTGGGCCGACCTGGACACGCCGTTCCGCGCCCACTTCTTCCATCGCGGCGGAACGGCGCGGAACCGGGTCGAGCTGTTCGAGGTCGCGGACGGCCGCGCGACGCCGATCCGCTACAGCCCGACGATGTACAGCTTCGGCAAGAGCGTGCCAGAGGGGCTGGACGCCGCCGCCGACCTCGGCTTCGCGGGCTTCCGGCTGCTGAACCCGATCAACCTGCCCGGCAAGTTCGACGAGATCGCCGCCTTCATCGGTGCCAGCTACTTCCGGGGCGTGGCGAAGGGCGGCGCCTACGGCCTGTCGGCCCGCGGGCTGGCGGTGCGGGCGGGCGACTGGCCGGAAGAGTTTCCCGTCTTCCGCAGCTGGTGGCTTGAGCGCCCGGGCAAGGACGCGGCCAGCGTGGTGCTGCACGGCCTGCTCGACAGCGAGAACGTCACCGGCGCCTATCGCTTCGTGGTGACGCCCGGGGCGACCACGACGATGGAGGTCACGGCGACCATCTTCCCGCGCAAGAACCTCGAACGGGTCGGCTTCGCACCGCTGACCAGCATGTTCCTGTTCGATCAGGAGACGGCGCGGAACTACGACGACTTCCGGCCGGCCGTGCATGACAGCGACGGGTTCGCCGTGGCTGGAATCGAGGGAACCCGCATTTGGCGGCCACTGGCCAATCCGGCCCGCAACCGCGCCACGACGCAGCCGGGCGCCGGCGGTTTCGGCCTGATCCAGCGCAAGACCGCCTTCGCCGACTACCAGGACCTGGAGGCCCGCTACGACCTGCGTCCCAGCGCCTGGGTCGAGCCCGTGCGGATGTTCCCGGCCGGGACCGCGCGGCTGGTCGAGCTGACCGCGAAGACCGAATACGAGGACAACATCGTCGCCGAATGGCGCGCTGACGGCGCCCTGCCCGCGCATGTGCCGGTCAGCGTCGCCTACCGCCTGCACTGGGGGCCGGATCGCACGGATGCGGCATTAGCGCGGGCGCACATCTGGCGGGTCGGCGCGGGCGACGGGCCTGGCTGGAAGCGGCTGGTGATCGACTTCGACGCCGTCGCGGGCGATCCGGAGACGCTGGAGGCGACGGTCACCGTCGCCGGCGGCGATGTCCGCCACGTGGTGGTGCAGCCGAACACCGTGACCGGCGGCGTGCGGCTGGCCTTCAACTTCAAGCCGGGCGACGGGGATGTCCGTGCGCAGCTGGTGCGCGGCGGCGCCGGGGTGTCGGAGCTGTGGGTCTATCCGTGGAGCGGATAGGCATCGCGTCCTTCGAGACGCGGCCGTGGGAAGCGAGCATCAAGCGAGCGTCCCGAACCACGCAACGCCTCAGATCCCCATCTGTCTTGCCGCCAGGTCCCGCATGATCTCCTCGCTGCCGCCGCCGATCGCGTTGACGCGGACCTCGCGGTAGATGCGCTCCACCCGGCTACCGCGCATGTAGCCGTTGCCGCCCATGATCTGCATCGCCTCGCGGGCGCAGTATTCCATGGTCTCGGTAGCCTGGACCTTGAGCAGCGCGATCTCGGCGATGGGGCTTTCACCCTGCTGGATGCGCCAGGCCAACAGCTCCAGCCAGGACTGGGTGGCGTTGATGCGCTTGTACATGTCGGCCAGCTTGTGGCGGATCACCTGGTGGTCGGCGAGGCGCTTGCCGAAGGTCATCCGCTCCTGGGCCCAGCTGATGGCATCCTCCAGGCAGACCTTGGAGAAGCCGATGGCCCCGGCGCTCATGCCGATTCGCTCGCCGTTGAAGTTCTCCATGATGCCCGCGAAGCCGCGGTTCTCCTGGCCGATCAGGTTCTCGACCGGCACGCGGACGTCGTCGAAGTAGAGGGCGGCCGTGTCGGACGCCCACCAGCCCTGCTTCTTCAGCTCGGTGCGGGAAAAGCCTTCGCGGTCGCGCTCGATCAGCAGCAGGGAGACGCCGCCCGCGCCCTCCCCGCCCGTGCGGACGGCGACGGTATAGTAGTCGGCCCGCATGCCGCCGGTGATGAACATCTTCGAGCCGTTGACCACGTAGTGGTCGCCGTCGCGCCGCGCGGTGGTCTTCAGGTTGGCGACGTCCGAGCCGCCCGAGGGCTCGGTGATGCCCAGCGCGATGATCTTTTCGCCTGAGAGCACCTCGGGGATGATCCGGTCCTTCATCTCCTGGCTGCCCAGGCGGCGGATCGGCGGCAGGCCGATGCCATGGACCATCAGACTGGCGTTGACGCCGCCGGCGCCGTGCCGCGCCATCTCCTGGCTGGTGATGATCGACATGAAGGGGTCGGACGGCACGCCGCCGTACTCCTCCGGCCAGCCCAGACGCAGCAGGCCGACGTCGGACGCTTTCCTGTAGAGCTCGCGCGGGAACTCGCCGGCTTCGTCCCAGGCGTTCACGTCCGGCATGATCTCCTGCTCGACGAAGCGCCGCAGCGTGTCGCGCCAGGCGTAGTGGTGATCCTCGTAGAACGGGCTCTTGCGGCTCTCGGTCAGGGCGGCGAGCGGGCTGGGCATGGCGTCCTCCACGCGCCTCTGAACGCGGGCGCTTTCGTAGGCCCGATGTTCTCAGCGGTTCCGCAGCGGCAGTCGAGAGGGCGCGCCGATCCGCTCGCGGAACACCGTTCCCTTTCCGCGCGGTTGCGCTACATTCCCCCAAGGGTTGTGGAGGGCGGATGATGGGTAAGGGCAGGCTGGCCGTGGCCGCGGCGACGATGGCGGGGGCGCTGGCCGCCTTCATGGGACTGGGTTCCTTCGCACGGCAGCCCGCCGCGCCACCGCCTGACGGGGTCTGCGCCCGGTTCGACCTGACCAAGAGCACCGCCTTCAACACCGCGGCCCAGCCGATCGCCTACCCCTGGCGGCGCGACCTGCCGAGCGACGGCGGCGGCGACGCCCACGCCTGGAACGACATCCGGCCTCAGGACGACTGGGAAGGCTACATGGCGGCCGTCCTGACGGAGATCAAAGCCGGCGGCCTGATGATCGCGGGCGGCAAGGCGGCGATGCGTCCAGACGCCGAATGGTGGATCGCGCCCTGGATGGACTACACCGACAACGGCCGCGAAAAGCTGATGGGCCTGACCAAGGAGCGCGACCCTGGCGCGGGCGACCTCGCGCCGACCTCGCCCTCCGGCCCGCAGGTCTGGGCGGTCGGCTTCTACAACCAGGAAGGCGCCCACGCGCTGGGCCAGGTGTTCGCCGATCCCTGCAACCCGCAGGTTCCGGCCAGTGGCTGGACGATGCCGGACGGCGCCGCCTCCTTCAAACTGCTCTTCACGACGGCGACCGGCGAGGACGTCAGCTACCTGACCGGCTCGCCCGAAATCTCGGCCTTCGTCGGCAGCGTCTTCGGTCAGCGACGGCCCGGCACGGTGCGGCTGCTGCAGATGGACATCTCGGTCCGCGACTCGCGCGCGCCCAACGGCTGGGTTCTGGGCACCTACATCTGGCAGGGTCCGGCCAAGGGCGACGGCCTGTTCGACAACCTCGTGCCGGTCGGGCTGATGTGGGGCAACGACGGGGAGGCCGCCGCCTCCCCGCGCGACGCCTTCGCGACCCTCGCGGACACGAAGCTCAATCCCGCGCTGGCCGGCGTCGTCTGGCGCGGCCACGGGCAGGACTGGGACGAACGCCCCTGGCCCGGCTTCCAGGGCCGGCTGAACGGCCCGGCGGACAATCTGGTCTCGACCTGCATGTCCTGCCACGCCCTGGCGCAGTGGCCGCGGTCGAAGCGGCTCAGCATCCTGCCGACCGGTTCGAAATACACGCTGAACGCCCTGAACGACCCGGCCAACCGCGCGTCGCTGGCTGCCGACTACCTGAAGAACGTGCCCGGCGGCACGCTGACCGACCCGAGCGAGGCGGCGCCGTCGAACGGCTGGGGCGGGGCCCGGCCGCTCGATTATTCGCTGCAGGTCGAGGCCGCCTTCACCCGCATGTGCAAGGCCTGCCAGGACGGGAACATCAAGGGCCCGACACCCGACATGTGCCGCATCGAGGGCGCGCGAACCTACGTCAGCACGCCGGTCTGCCCTGGCTCCAACCCCTTCCGGGCGTTGGGCGAGCGCCTCACCACGGACAAGCCGGCGCGGCAGTAGCGCGCCGGCGCCCGCGGTCAGGGGATCGTCAGGCCCACTGCCGGCACGGTCTTGCCGGAGAAGAGGTCGGCAGCATGCCCGGCACGGCGGCATGCGCCTCGAAGAGGTCGTGACCGCCGCCGCGCACCAGGACCCGGGTGAGCCGGCCGAGACCTTCCGTGGCCAGGACCTGGTCCTCGAGCGGCGTCGCTCGCGGACGAACTTTCGCGCCGTTAACCATGTCCGTGAATCCCCTCTTAACCGTGAAGACCCGAGAATCCTTGGACTCTCTCGTGTTCAGGGGCCTCTCATGGCGTTCGGGTCGGAAACCATCATTCTCGGCGATTGCATCGAGGAGCTGAAGAAGCTCCCGGACTGCTCCGTCGATCTCGTCTTCGCCGACCCGCCCTACAATCTGCAGCTGGGCGGCGACCTGCTGCGGCCGGACAATTCCAAGGTCGACGCGGTCGACGACCACTGGGACCAGTTCGAGAGTTTCAAGGTCTACGACGAGTTCACGCGCGCCTGGATGGCCGAGTGCCGCCGCGTGCTGAAGGACGACGGCGCCCTGTGGGTGATCGGCAGCTACCACAATATCTTCCGCGTCGGCACGGTGCTGCAGGACCTCGGCTTCTGGGTTCTGAACGACGTCATCTGGCGCAAGACCAACCCGATGCCGAACTTCAAGGGCACCCGCTTCGCCAACGCCCACGAGACGCTGATCTGGGCGTCCAAGAGCCGGGGCGGCAAGCGCTACACCTTCAACTACGACGCCATGAAGATGGCCAACGACGAAGTGCAGATGCGGTCCGACTGGACCCTGCCGCTGTGCACCGGCGAGGAGCGCATCAAGGGCGCCGACGGAGCCAAGGCCCACCCGACGCAGAAGCCGGAGGCCCTGCTGCACCGGGTGATCCTGTCGTCCAGCCGCCCGGGCGACGTGATCCTGGATCCCTTCTTCGGCGTGGGCACCACCGGCGCGGCCGCCAAGCGGCTTGGCCGCCGGTTCATCGGCATCGAGCGCGAGAGCGAGTACATCGCTCACGCCAGGGAACGCATCCGCAAGGTCGTCCCGATCGCGCCCGCCGACCTGGAGGTCATGGGCAGCAAGAAGTCCGAGCCGCGCGTGCCGTTCGGCACCATCGTCGAGGCCGGCCTGCTGCGTCCGGGCGACACCGTCTGGTGCTCCAAGGGCCTGCGCTCGGCCAAGGTCCGCGCCGACGGCTCGCTGGCGGTCGGAGACCTGACCGGCTCGATCCACAAGGTCGGCGCCATGATCCAGTCGCAGCCGGCCTGCAACGGCTGGACCTACTGGCACTTCAAGACCGACAAGGGCCTGGCCCCCATCGACGTGCTCCGCAGCAAGGTCCGCGCGGAGATGGCCGCCTAGGCCGCGCCACGCCGATGACTTGACCGCGGCGCGTCGGCCGTTTCCTCTCTGTTCGGAAACCTTCCGAGGGGGGACGGGATGTACGCGCTCGCGGGCTCGTTCGGCTTTCCGCCGATCTTCGACGCCGCAACCGAAGCGGAGCGAAAGCGCCGCCGGCTGATGGTCGCGGTCGCCGCGTCGGTCGTCTTCCATGCCGTGCTGCTGGCCCTGCTCTGGTTCAACCGGGCCGAGCTGCCGCCGATGCCGTTCGCCGACACACGTCCGTTCGTGAGTATCGATCCGCCGGCCGCGCCGCAGCCTCGTCGCCCGCCACCGCCCATCGAGGAAGCCGCAACAGGCGGCGCCGAGGCGGGCGCGCCCGCGCCCGTCCGCGATCTGCCGCCCACGCCCTTTCAGCCGACGACGACGCCGGTCGTATCAGCGCCGGAGAACCCGCTGGTCGCCTCGACGCCCCTGGGCGCCCAGGCCGAGGGCGAAGGCGCTGGCGGTCTCCGGGAGGCCGGTCCCGGAATCGGGGCCGCGACGGGCGAAGGTTCGGGCGCCGGGCCGGACACGGGTTCGGGCGCCGGCCGGGGCCTGGCGACCAGCGACGGCTGGAACCCACGTTGGCTCCGCCTGCCGACACGGTCCGAAGCGCGCTGGTTCTACCCCCGCCATAACGGCGCCAAGGTCGAAGGCTGGGCGGTCATCCGTTGCGACATCACCGAGACGGGCCGCGCCAAGCGTTGCCAGGCGCTGAGCCAGAGCGCGCCCGGCTTCGGACCCGCCGCCGTCCATGCCTCGCGCTACTTCCGCATCACGCCCCGACGGGTCGGGGGCGAGGCGGTCGCGGCGCGGCTCGAAATCCGTCTCGAGTTCTACACCGACTAGGCGTCATCGCTTGTCGGCGCCCGCCCGCGACAGTAGGGCTGGGACGGAGACGCGGGGAGCGGCATGAAGACCTTCATCGGCTGGAGCCTTGTCGTCGTCGCGCTGGCGCTGGCGGCCGTCATGGCGCTGTTCGCCTTCACGCCCCTGGCCTGGCGGCTGGCGGGGTCGCCCGACGAATCCTATCCGGAGATCCTGTTCGTGGCCGTCGGCCTGCCCTCGGCGGTGGTTGCCCTGGCCGCCGCCCTGCTGGCGCTCTGGTCCGGGACCAGGGCCCGGCCGGTCCTGACGGTCGTCTACAGACTGGCCGGCCTGCTGGCGCTGATCCCCGGCCTGCTGCTGCTCACCGCCGTGCTGGCGCCGATGGCGTGGCTGGCCGACATTCCTTCGTCGGCGCAGACGGTGCTGTTGCTGGGCTGGCCGGTGCTGGCCGTGGCGCTGGTTGTGCTGCTGCTGGTCGGCTTCTTCACCCGCCCACGCGGCGATTAGCGCTGGCGATAGGCGATGCCTTCGCCGTAGCCGCGCTCGAGCCGCCAGGTCCCGATCCAATCGCCGAGCAGGTCGAAATAGCCCGGCGCCGTGCGGCCCAGCCGCTTGCCATCCGCATCGACCTCGATGATGCCGTGGTCGGCATTGGGGAACACCACCACGTCGATGGGCGAGCCACTCGCCTGAAAGCCGCGCAGGATATTCAGCGTCTTCTCGTGCGGCGCCTCTGTATCCTTGCCGGCCAGGATCCAGAGGGTGGGCACGTCCAGCCGCTCCAGCGTCGGCGCCGGCTGGTAGGCCAGGTCATAGTTGAACGAGAAGATGCCGCGCACCTGTTCCACCGGCATGCTGGACAGAAGGCTGGTGTAGTCGCCGCCCAGGCCCTCGCGCCACGGCTCGCCCTTCGACGCCGCCTTCAGCCGCTCCAGCTCGTCGACGCCCTCGGCGAAGCGCGTGGCCAACACCCGGGTCGCCGCGTCGTGCATCGCCTGCCCCTTGGCGAGCACGTCCGGGCCATAGCCCCTGGCCAGCAGCCCCTGCTCGACCTCGGATCGGTCTTCCTCGGCGATGCTGACGGCCAGGCCGTAGCTGACCACCACGAAATCGACCTTCACCTGCCTGGCCGCCAGCGGCGCGACCCAGCCGCCCTGGCTCTCGCCCATCACCCCCAACGGCACGCCGCGCAGTTCCGGCCGCGCCCGCACCGCGCGGACGGCGGCGGCCATGTCCCCGGCCAGATCGCCGAAGTGGATGGTGTACTCGCCGGTCGACCGGCCCGTGCCGCGCTTGTCGAACACGAACACCGCGATGTCCTTCAACGGCAGCAGGTGCTGGACGTAGTTGTGCCAGACGGCGGACTCGTTGTCCGACCCGTATTGCAGCACCACCACCGCCTTGGGCGTCCCGGCCGCCGGCATGACCAGTTCGCCGTAGAAGGTCTCGGTTCCGTTGACGAACGTCAGCGGCGTGGTCGGCAAGGCGATCTTGCGCCCCTCAACAGGCGCGACGCCGCCGCGTTTGAAGGTCATCCGGCCGTGCCCACAGGCCTCGAACACCACGCCGGTCGTCGCCGGCTCCCGCACCGACCAGCCCTCGCCGCCTTCGTAGGCGCCGGGCGTGGGACCGGCGAACAGCTTGCCGCTGGTCCCGTCCAGCATCCGCCAGCGCAGGTTCGGCGCGTCGCTGGGCTGGATCACCAGCTTGCGCCCGTCCGACAGCGCCCAGGCGCCGGTGTGGCAAAGGCCCGGCGGCGGCGCTTCGGCGGCCGTCGCGAGCGACGATGACAACAGGATCGCGGCCGCCGCCGCGAGCTTCCACAGGGTCCCGATCACCGCATGCTCCTCCACCACTCAAGGGCTAGATGCCGCGGAGGGCCGGCTCGGATGCGGCGACAGGGATGAAGTTTCGGTAATGCGGAGCGCGGGGCGCGCTATTTCCGCTCCATCACGATGACGTCCCAGTGCTCTTCCAGCAGCGAGAACCGGCGCTCCTCCTCGGCGTCGAACGTCTTCTGATCAGGATAGAGACGCTTTCTCGCCGCGGCCCAGATTCGCTCCCACTCCGGATCGGTGATGGCCTTGTGACCGTCGGGGAAGACGATGGTCACCCGCAGGTCCCACCGCTCGCCGCCGGCTAGGTGGGTGAAGGGCTGCTCGACCTTCATGCTGGTGACGAAGCCGGCCTTCTTCATCTCCTCCAGCAATGGGGCGTGGTTCTTCTCGTAGAGCCGGATGAACTCAAGATCCGAGCCCCACTTGATGCGGTAGTAGTATTCGAAGGTCACGGGGGTCGACACCGCGGCTGTTGCCGGCGGAGCCGCCTGGCGGGCTTGGGCGGACGCGCCGAGAACGACGCACGCAAGGACGGCTGCGATCAGGGCCTTCATCAGGGACCTCCACTGTCTGCCCGCCGACAGTCCCGCGTAACATCGTTCGGCGCAATGGCGCGCAGCTAGACCAGCCGCGTCAGCCCGGCCTTCGCCGCCTTCAGGAACACGCTCGGCAAGGCGTCCAGACCGGCGCGCGGCGTCCATTCCGCCTCCATCGTTCCTTCCGCCCGCAAGACTCGCAGCGTCAGGGCGAAATGGGTGAAGACGTGGTCGATCTCGCCCGCGTCGCGCCAGTTCGCCTCGACGGGCGCGGCGGCCTCGGCCTCGGCGTCGGTCCAGGGCGCCGCGCGCCAGTCGCTGGTCGGCAGGCCGAGCATGCCGCCCAGCAACCCCTTCGGCGGACGCCGGACCAGCGCCACGCGGTCGCCTTCCGTGAGCAGGTAGGCGACGCCGTATCGACGCGGCCGGTCGGCCTTCTTCATTTTCCGGGGGAAGGTCTCCTGATCGCCACGGGCGTAGGCGGCGCAGAAGGTGGAGACCGGGCACCGATCGCACAGCGGCCCCTTGGGTCGGCAGACGGTGGCGCCCAGGTCCATCAGCGCCTGGGCCCAGTCGCCCGGCCGCCGCGCCGTGACCAGCGAGGCGGCGAGGCGCTTCAGTTCGGGTTTGGCGGCCGGCAGCGGCTCCTCGACCGCGAACAGGCGCGACATCACCCGCTCGACGTTGCCGTCGACAACGTTGGCCTCGCGATCGAAGGCGATGGCCGCGACGGCGGCGGCGGTGTAGGCGCCCACGCCCGGCAGCGCCAACAGGCCGGCCTCGGTGTCCGGGAAGACGCCGCCGTGCTCGCCCGCCACCGCCCGGGCGCAGGCCAGCAGGTTGCGGGCGCGGGCGTAGTAGCCGAGCCCCGCCCAGGCGGCCATCACCTCCGCGTCCGGCTCGGCCGCCAGGTCGGAGACGGTCGGCCAGCGGCGGGTGAAGGTCAGAAAATAGGGCGTGGCGTGCGGCACGGTCGTCTGCTGCAGCATCACTTCGGACAGCCAGACGAAGTAGGGATCGGTCCGGCCAGGCGCGCCCGGCGGCGCGCGCCACGGCAGGGTCCGCGCGTTGGCGTCGTACCAGTCGAGCAGCGCGGCGCGGAGGGCGGGGACGTTCACGCAACCGCCCTAGCACCCCCTCCCCCTTCCCCGCTACAGTGAGCCCATGCGCCGCCGCCTGCCCACCGCCGAGGAGACCATCGCCATCCTCGCGCGCCGCCGCACCAAGCCGGCGCCGCGGCTGGTCCCGCCGCCCGCGGGACGGCAGCTGGCCCCGGTGCTGCGCGAGCTGGAGAAGCGCTTCGGCCAAGGGCCGGGCCAGCTGCAGCAGAAGTGGAAGGAGATCGTCGGCGAAACGCTCGCTCGCCACACCGAGCCGGTGAAGGTGGTGAAGGGCCGCGGCAACGCGCCGGGCGTTCTGGAGCTTCGCGTCGCCGGCGCGGCCGCCGCCATCGTCCAGCACCAGGCGCCGGAGATCCTCCAGCGGGTGTCGATGCTGCTGGGCGAGGGGGCGATCGGCAAGCTGCGCATCATCCAGGGGCCTGTGAAGGCGCATGGAACGCGCCCGCAGGCCAAGCGCCGCCGCAGCAAGGGCCCGCTCGACGCCGCCGCCGAGAAGACGCTGGCCGAGGGCCTTAAGGACGCCCCCGAGGGGCCGCTGAAGAACGCTCTGACCCAACTGGGCCGCGAGATCGTGCGCGGCCGGGACAGTTGACAACGGCCTCCGCGACAGGCTGTTGCGCCTTCGAAACGCCGCGTTCCTGACCTCTAGGAATCGCGCTTAAATCACCGTTCGCTCTCAGGGGGACTACCCGCCATGCGTATCGATCGTCGCTCTCTTCTGGCCGCCGGCGCCGTGATCGGCCTGGGCGCTGGCGCGCTCGCGCTTTCCGGCTGCGACAAGGGCGGCGGCGCCGCCGTCACCAGCGATGACATGAGCCTGGGCGATCCGAAGGCCAAGGTCACCGTGATCGAGTACGCCTCGCTGTCCTGCATCCACTGCGGCAAGTGGAACAAGGAGGTCTATCCGGCCTTCAAGGCGAAATACATCGACACCGGCAAGGTCCACTACGTGTTCCGCGAGTTCATCACCCAGCCCGCCGAGCTGGCGGTCGCGGCGACGCTGATGGCGCGCTGCGCGGGCAAGGACAAGTATTTCGGCGTCGTCGACTCCGCCTTCCACGCCCAGGAAGAGATCTTCCGCACCGGCGACATCCGCGGCGGCCTGCTGCCGATCGCCCAGTCGGCCGGCCTGAGCGAAGACGAGTTCATGAAGTGCGTCGGCGACGAGAAGGCGATCAACGAGCTTTCGGCCCGCGTCGAGCGCTACGCCAAGGAAGCCAACGTCACCAGCACGCCGACCTTCTTCTTCAACGGCGACAAGTACGACAAGGGCGAACTGTCCCTGGCCGAGATCGACGCGGCCTACGCCAAGGCCCTGGCCAAGGCGAAGTAGGAGCTCTCCCGCCACCGTGCAGTTCCAGAGGCTCCGCCTTTCCGGGTTCAAGTCCTTCGTCGATCCGACAGAGTTCAGGATCGAACCCGGACTCACGGGCATCGTGGGACCGAACGGCTGCGGCAAGTCGAACCTGCTGGAAGCCCTGCGCTGGGTGATGGGGGCCAACTCGGCCAAGGCCATGCGCGGCGCGGGCATGGACGACGTGATCTTCAACGGCGCCGGGTCGCGCCCCCAGCGCAACCACGCCGAAGTCACGCTGACCATCGACAACAGCGACCACACCGCCCCGGTGCAGTTCAACCAGAACGCCGTGATCGAGGTGGTCCGCCGCATCGATCGCGGCGAGGGCTCGACTTACCGCATCAACGGCCGTGAAGTCCGCGCCCGGGACGTGCAACTGCTGTTCGCGGACGCCTCGACCGGCGCCAACTCGCCGGCCCTGGTCCGCCAGGGCCAGATCAGCGAACTGATCGCCGCCAAGCCGCAGAACCGCCGCCGCATCCTCGAGGAAGCCGGCGGGGTCTCGGGCCTGCACACGCGGCGGCACGAGGCGGAACTGCGGCTGCGGGCGGCGGAGACCAACCTCAACCGCCTCGACGACGTCATCCGCGAGCTGGACGGGGTCCTGAACCGCCTGCGCCGCGAGGCCCGGGCGGCGGAAAAGTACAAGAAGCTGTCGGCCGAGATCCGGGCCGTGCAGGGCGCGGTGATGTTCGCCCGCTGGACCGAGGCCCGGGACACGCTGCTGCGCGCGGAGGCCGACAACAGCGAGTCCGCCCGCGCCGTGGAGGAGACCGCCCGCGCCTCCGCCGCCGCCCAGACCGAGGCGCTGAAGGCGGAGGAAGCCATCAAGCCGCTGCGCGAGGAGGAGATGGTCGCCGCCTCCGTCCTCAACCGGCTGGCCATCGAGAAGGACCGGCTGGAGCGCGAGCACGAGACCGCCGCCGCCGAGGTCGCCCGCCTGACCGCCGAACTGGCCCGCATCGACGCCGACAGCGCCCGCGAGACGCAGATCGTCGAGGACGCCCAGGTGGCCCTCGAACGCCTGGCGGCCGAGCTGGAGGTGGTCGAGGCCGAGGTGAAGTCCGCGCCGTCGCGCCTGCCCGAACTTCAGGCCGCGCTCGTCACGGCCGAGGAGGCTCGCGCCAAGGCCGACCGCGAGGTCGAAAGCCTGGCCGCCGGGGTCGCCGCCGACGAGGCCCGTCGCCGCGCCGCCCAGGCCCGCCTGGCCGACGCCGAGGGCCGGCTGAACCGCACCGTCCGCGCCCTGGATCAGGCCAAGGCCGACCGCGCCGCCGTCGGCCCGACCGAGGATCCGCAGGCCGCCGGGGCCCAGGCCCAGCTGGCGGCGGCCGAAGCCGCGCTGGACGCCGCGCGCGCCGCGCTGGAGACCGCCGAGACCGAGCGTGTCGAGGCCGCTCGCGCCGAGGGCGCCGCCCGCGACACCGCCCGCCAGATCGAGGACAGGCTCGGCCGGCTGAAGACCGAGGCCCGCGGCCTCGCCCAGCTGTCCGCCCCGCGCGCCAAGAGCGGCTTCGCCCCTGCGCTGGACGCCGTGACGCCGGACAAGGGTTTCGAAGCCGCCCTTGCCGCCGCGCTGGGCGACGACCTGGAAGCCGCGCTCGACGCCAAGGCGCCGTCCCACTGGGCCGGCCGCGACGCCGAGGGGCCGAAGTGGCCGGACGGCGCCACGCCGCTGGCGCCGCTGGTCGACGCGCCCCCCGCCCTCGCCGCCCGCCTGGCCTTCACCGCCCTGGTCGACCGCAAGGACGGCGAGCGGCTGCAGAAGGCCGGACTGCCGGCCGGCGCCCGCCTGGTGTCCCGCGAGGGCGACCTGTGGCGCTGGGACGGCTTCACCGCCCGAGCCGAAGCGCCCAAGCCCGCCGCCATCCGGCTGGAGCAGCGCACCCGGCTGGCCGAGGTCGAGGCCGAGATCGAGACCCTCACGCCCGAGGCCGACAAGGCGCTGGAAGCGCACAAGGCCGCCCGCGCGAAAATGCAGGCGACCGACGACGCCGCCCGCGACGCGCGACGCAAGCCGCCCGAGACCGAGCGCACCGTCCAGATCGCCCGCCAGACCGTCGAACGTCTGGCCCACGAAGCCGCCCGCCGCGACGCTCGCGCCCAGTCGCTGGACGAGACCATCGCCCGCTTCGAGGCGGAGCGCGCCGAAGCCGAGGCCGCGCTCGCCTCCGCCCGCGCGGACGCCTCCGACGACGGCACGGCCGAGAACCTGTCGCCGATGCTGGACGCCGCCCGCGCCGCCGCCGTGACCGCCCGCGAGGCGGCCTCGGAAGCCCGCGCCGCCGTCGACATCGAAACCCGCGAGCGCGACGGCCGCACACGCCGGCTGGACAGCCTGCGCCGCGACCGCGACGACTGGAGCCGCCGCTCGGCGGCCGCCAGGAAGCGCCTCGACGGCCTGGCCGAGGCGCGCGCCACGGCCAACACCAACATGGTCGCCGCCCAGGACGCGCCCGCCACTCTGCGGGCGCGGACCGAGAAGCTGCTCGACGAGTACGCGCTGGCCGAAGCCCGCCGCTCGAAGTCGACCGATGCTCTGGAGCAGGGCGAGAATGCGCGCCTGCTCGCCGACCGCGCGGCCCGCGCCGCGGAGGCGGCCGCCGCCGAGGCCCGCGAACACCGCGCCGGCCTGATCGCGCGCCTGGACGCCGCCCGCGAGCGCTTCGGCGAGATCGCCGGCAACATCCGCGAGAGCGCCAAGATGGAGCCCGAGGAACTGGGCCGCACCATCGCCGACGAAGCCATCGCGATCCCGACCAACGCCGGCGGTGTCGAGGCCCACCTCTACAACCTCGAGCGCGAACGCGACGCCCTGGGCCTGGTGAACCTTCGGGCCGAGGAAGAGAGCACCGAACAGACCGACCGCCTTCAGACGATGAAGGCGGAGCGCATCGACCTGACCAGCGCCATCGCCAAGCTGCGCGAGGGGATCGAAGAGCTGAACGCCGAGGGCCGCACGCGCCTGCTGGCCGCGTTCGACATCATCAACGGCCATTTCCAGGCGCTCTTCCAGGCCCTGTTCGGCGGCGGCCAGGCCGAACTGCGGCTTATCGAGTCCGACGACCCACTGGAAGCCGGCCTGGAGATTTTCGCCTGCCCGCCGGGCAAACGCCTGTCGACCATGAGCCTGATGTCCGGCGGCGAGCAGGCCCTGACCGCCTCGGCCCTGATCTTCGGCGTCTTCCTCGCCAACCCGGCTCCGATCTGCGTGCTCGACGAAGTCGACGCTCCGCTCGATGACGCCAACGTCGACCGCTACTGCTCGATGCTGGACGAGATGCGTCGCCGCACCCAGACCCGCTTCATCGCCATCACCCACAACCCGGTGACCATGAGCCGGATGGACCGCCTGTTCGGCGTCACCATGGCCGAGCGCGGCGTCAGCCAACTGGTCAGCGTGGACCTACGGACGGCCGAACAGCTGGTGGCCTGACCCTCCGCCGCGAAGGAGACATCATGTTGCCCGTCTACGCGCCGCCGCCCCCGCCCGCCCACCACTGCGCCGCCGACGCCGTTCGGCACGGCAAGGCGCTGCTGGCCCTGCATTTCGGCGAGGACGAGCCGACGCAATCGGTCGGCGACGAGGTCAAGATCCTGCCGCCGGTCAAGGCGCTGAAGGGCAAGGGCAGCTTCGATGTGCTGGAGGCGTGGGGCTACATCTACAAGGCCGAGTACCGGATGCGCTTCCTCTACGCCCGGATTCCCGGCGAGTGCGTGCTGATGGGTCAGGAGATCCTGGAAGCCTCGGACCCGTACTGATGCCGCGCCTGCTCGGCCGCTCGAACTCCCTGAACGTGCGCAAGGTGCTGTGGCTTTGCGCGGAGCTGGACCTGCCCTACGAGCAGGAGCTTTGGGGCGCGGGTTTCCAGCCGACCTCGTCGCCGGAGTTCCTGACCCTGAACCCCAACGCGATGGTCCCGGTGATCGTCGAGGACGACGGCTTCACGCTGTGGGAGTCGAATGCCATCTGCCGCTATCTGGCCGGCAAGCAAGGCCGCACCGACCTGCTGCCGGAGGACCTGCGCCACCGCGCCAACGTCGAGCGCTGGATGGACTGGCAGGCCGGCGACCTGAACATGTCCTGGCGCTACGCCTTCCAGGCGCTGGTGCGGAAGAACCCGGCCTTCACCGACGAACGCGAGATCGCGGCGAGCACGGCGGAGTGGAACCGGTTCATGGGCATCCTCGACGGCCAGTTGGCGACGACCGGCGCCTATGTCGCGGGACCGGCGTTCACGCTGGCCGACATCTGCGTCGGCCTGGCCACGCACCGCTGGTTCGCGAGCCCGATCGAGCGGCCCCGGCTCGCGGCGGTCGAGGCCTACTATGAGCGGCTGACGGAACGCGCCGGCTACCGAGCGCACGGGCGGAACGGGGTTCCGTGAGGCTTGCGTGGCTCGAGACGCGGCTTCGCGGCTTCTCACCAAGACGACTCATGCGGGCCACCCACATTCGTCATCCTGAGGAGCGATCCTCAGCAGCGCGTCTCGAAGGATGCCGAGCTACTCCGCCGGCTTTGGAAACGGTCCCGCCTTGCTCAGCCCCGACACCGGGGCCTTGTTGATCCTGCCGCCGATCCAGTGGGCGGTCTCGATCAGCTTGCCGAGGTCGTAGCCGGTTTCGAAGCCGGCCCGCTCCAGCATGTAGACGAGGTCCTCGGTGCCGATGTTCCCCGTCGCCGCCGGGGCGAAGGGGCAGCCGCCGAGGCCGCCGACGCTGGCGTCCAGGATGCTGACACCGGCCTCGACCGAAGCGTAGGCGTTGGCGATGCCAGTGTTGCGGGTGTCGTGGAAGTGCATGCGCAGCGGGATGTCGCCCACCACCTTCTGAACCGCCTCGACGCGCGCGCGGACCATCCACGGATCGGCGACGCCGATGGTGTCGGCGAGCGCGATCTCGGCCACGCCGAGCGCGGCCGCTTCACGGGCGATGGCGACGATCTGGTCCTGCGGCACCTCGCCCTCGAACGGGCAGCCGAAGGCGACGGAGATGGTGACGCTGATCGGCGGGCCGCCCTCGCGCTGGCGCTTGGCGGTGATGCCGCCCAGGGCCGCGACCTGCTCGGCGACATTGGCGCCCTGGTTGCGGATGCCGAACTCGTTGCTGGCGCAGACCACGACGTTGGCTTCGTCGCAGCTGGTCGCGACCGCGCGGTCCCAGCCGCGCTCGTTCAGCACCAGGCCGATGCGCGAGCGGCCGTCGGTGGCGGCGAGATCAGCCATCATCTCCTCCGCGGAGGCCATCTGCGGCACGCGCTTGGGATTGACGAAGCTGACCACTTCCTGCCGCCGGGCGCCGGCCTGGTCTAGGCGGCGGACCAGCTCGACCTTGTCGGCGGCCTCGAGCACGACCTTCTCATTCTGCAGCCCGTCACGGGCGCCGACTTCGACGATCTCGATGAAGCGGCTCATCACTCACTCTCCGGGGGCAGTACGGCAGGACGGACAGTCCTTTGCGGCTCCCCCCGATATAGGGTCAAGCTCATTTCGTCGCCATTGGAATAGTCAATCCCATTGACAGTCTTCACCGGTCGGGGCGTCAGGCCGGCGGCCTGCATGGCGGCGAGGAAGTCATTGCGCTCGCGCAGCTCGACCACGGCGGGACGGCCTTCGCGGATCGCCTGAACCGCATCCGCCGGGCCGCCGAGGCCCGTGGTGGTGCCGAGCGCGAAGACCAGGCTGGGTTCGGCATAGCCGGCGACTTCGACCGGCCCGGGCACGACGCCTTCCTTCGGCGCCAGGCTGCTGTTGGCCAGGGCCAGGGCGACGCGTTCGGAGATCCACAGCGGCTCCAGCCGCGGCGCCAGCTGGCCGAAGAAGAAGGCATGGGCCAGCACGCCCAGCACCCCGGCCGAGACCAGCGCCGTACCCGCCGCCTTCCTGAAGATCAGCACCCCGCCGACGATCGCGGTTGCCAGGAACAGGCCGATGGTCAGCACCGCCCAGATCAGGTCCTCGCTGTCGCCGTAGGTGGCCAGGCCCGCGATGCTGAAGGCGATGAACACCAGGGCCGCGAACGACAGCAGCACCACGCCGACGATGCGGCTGATCCGGCCCAGCGGTTCCCGCAGCGCGGCGGCCATCAGCCAGAACAGGGCGCCCAGGCCCGGCAAGGTGTAGTGGACCAGCTTCGTCGGCAGCAGCTCGAACATCAGCCAGGTCGGGATCAGCCAGCAGAGGGCGAAGCGCACACCCGGCTCGGCCCGCGCCTTCCAGGCCAGCACCAGCCCCGCCGGCATAAGCAGCGTGGCCGGGAAGATCAGCATCGGCGACAGCAACAGGTGATAGCCGAAGATGCCGCCATGCCGTTCGTGTCCGCCGGCCAACTTGGGCGCCAGGTCGCCGCCGATCGCCGCGCCCCAGAAGGCCCCGTCGCTCGCCACGGTGATCGCCCAGGCCCACGGCCCGCAGATCGCCAGCACGATCAGCGGCCCCCAGGTCCAGCCCAGCTGTTTCGCCCATCCGAATTTTAGCTTCTTCTCCTCGATGCTGTCCCAGACGCTGACCGTTATGGCGGCCATCAGCGCGACCAGCGGCCCGACCGGACCCTTGACCAGGGTCGCGACCGCCACCGCCAGCCAGAACAGCAGCTTGGTGCGCCAGCCGGGCTTCTCGCCATTCCTGCCGGCCAGATAGATCCGCGCCATCGCGGCGAGCGCCAGGGTCGTCGCGCCGGCCAGCACGGCGTCGGTCTTGGCCAGGAACGCCTCGGTGGACAGCAGGAAGCTGGCCCCCATCATCGCGCCGGCCAGCAGGCCCGCCCGCCCCCCGAAGAAGGCGCTCGCCCCCCAGGCGCAGGCGGCGGCGGCCAGCATCGCACCGAGCAGCGACGGGATGCGATAGGGCCAGATGTCCCGGTCGGCCACGTCGGACAGCGCCTTGACGCTGGCGGCCTGCAGCCAGTGGATGCCGACCGGTTTCTTGTCGCGCGGCGCGTCCTGGTAGTTGATCGAGACGTAGTCGCCGGTCTCCAGCATCTGGGCCGTGGCCTGGGCGAAGCGCGACTCGTCGCGGTCCATCGGCGGCATGGCGAAGATGGCCGGAAACCCCGCGATCAGGGCGGCCAGGGCGGCGAAAACGGGAGCGCGCCAGCCGCGGCTCCATTGGTCCAGACGGGATTCGAGCGTCATGGAACGCGGTTTAGCACGGAAGCGCGGCGGGAACCCGCCTCGCGGCCCGCACGCCTCGATTGCGGAACGCTGGTCTTCGTGTTGAGATCGGTGGATTTCGCGCGTCAGGCGACAGGACTGTCCTCGGCTGGGAGACGGCATGAGCGACGACAACGACTTCGACGAAAAGCTGGCCGCCGTGGAGCGGCTGGTGAAACTGTTTCGCTTTGAGCGCTCCGTCTATCTGATCATCACAACCGTCTCCCTGCTGATGCTGCTGGGCAGCGCCGGCTTCCTGCTGTTCGACGGCCGGACCGACCGGCTGGAGGTGCTGGTGGCGCTGTTCGGCTCGTCCGGCCTGATCACCTATTCGCTCGGCCGGCTGCTGCGCATGTGGGACCAGGCGGTCGGCATGCTGGTCGGCGCCAAGCCGGAGGGCGACAAGTGAGCGAGGCCTTCGCACGGGTGGAACAGCTCGGCCGCCGTTCCAGGACGGCGGCGGTGATCAGCCTGGTCGGCTTCCTGCTGGTGCTGGCCGCGATCGGCTTCAGCATCTGGCAGATCAGCGAGCTGGAGGCGCGCAAGAAGACGCTCGACGCCGAGACGAAGGCGCTGGAGGCGCGCGTGGCGGTCCTGAACAAGGACATCGCCGCCAAGCGCGAGACGCTGGACAAGATCTCCCGGCAGGTGGCCTCCGGCGACGTCGCCGCCGTCGAGAAGACCCTGGTTCAGCAGGCGGCCGCGCCGTCGACGCCGCGCGCGACGCCGTCGGCTCCCGCCGGCGCCAAAGAGAACGCCATTGTCGTGGCCGCCGCGCCGGTGCGCTACGAACGCCGTGTCTACTTCCAGATCCGCACCCGCGAGCAGACCGGCCGCTACCGCGCCTGCGCCAGGATGCTGGCCGCCGACGGCTGGAAGGTGCCGCCGGTCGAGTACGTGCCCGACCGGGGTCCGGCGACCAACCAGGTCCGGTACTTCCGCGCCGAGGAGGCCGACCAGGCCCAGGCGCTGGCGCTGTCGCTGGGCAAGTGCGTCGGCGGCCGCGTGGCGGTCATCCTGGTCGGCGGCTATCGCGACTCGCCGCTGGTGAAGCCGCAGCAATTCGAGGTCTGGTTCGCGCCGGGGCAACGGTAAGCGGCCACCTGTGACGGCGCTGCACTTCGTCTTCACGGCGAACCCGGCTATGAGAGCGGCATGACCGCCAAGACTCCGGCGCCGCGCAAGGCCGCCGCCAAGAAGACCCCCGCGAAGGCCGCCGCCGCGAGCGCGCCGAAGACCGCCGTGAAGCCCGCGCCCAGGGCTCCGTCGGCAACGCCCGACTACTCCGTCGTGGTGCCCGTGTTCGACGAGGGCGGCGCCGCCCCGGCCCTGGCGCGCGAGATCGCCGCAGCCTTCGGCGACCGCAACTACGAGATGGTGTTCGTCAACGACGCGAGCCGCGACGACACGCTGAAACTGCTGACCGAACTGAAGGCCGAGCTCCCGCAGCTGCGTGTGCTGTCGCACGGCAAGAACTCGGGCCAGAGCCGCTCGGTCCGCACCGGCATCCTCGCCGCCAGGGCGCCGATCATCGTCACCATGGACGGCGACGGCCAGAATGACCCGGCCGACGCGCCGCGCCTGGCCGAACGGCTGAAGGCGGCGACCGACAGGCTGGCCCTGGTCGGCGGCGAGCGGGTGAAGCGCCAGGACAGCGAGGCCAAGCGCTGGGCCTCAAAGGTCGGCAACGGCGTTCGCAACTGGCTGCTGAAGGACGGCGCGGCCGACACAGGCTGCGGCCTGAAGGCCTTCCGCCGAGACGCCTTCCTGCGCCTCCCCTACTTCGACCACATCCACCGCTACCTGCCGGCGCTGATGATCCGGGAAGGCTACGAGATCGCGTTCGAGCCGGTGAACCATCGCCACCGCGAGACGGGTGTCTCGAAGTACACCAACTTCGGCCGGCTCAAGGCGTCGATCAGCGACCTTCTGGGCGTGATGTGGCTGCAGTCCCGATCGCGCCTGCCGGGCAAGATCGACGAGGCCTGACCCCCGACGCCTCGTGGCAGGCGAGCCGGCTTTCGCCGCGCCACGAAAGGCGTTAACCCTTGCGAACCGGGTTATCCGGTGAGGGGGAGAACCTGCCGATGTTCGCCGCGTTTCCGCTGCTGGCCCTGCCGGTGCTGGTCTACAACCTCGTGGCCCTGACGCTGGCCGGCGGCTTCGGCTCGACCGTGGCGACCCAGCGGTTTACCGAGCCGCTGTTCACCATCCACATGACCTCGGCCTCGCCCTGGCCGATCAGCCTGGGCGACCTGCTGCTGGCCTTCGCGCTGGTGGTGCTGTTCATCGAGCTGCTGAAGTCGACGACCAGCCGCAAGATCGCGATCATCAACCACTCGCTGTCGATGATCCTGTTCATCGTCTGCCTGGTCGAGTTCCTGCTCGCCCCGGCCTTCGCGACCTCGGTGTTCTTCCTGATGACGCTGATGGTGCTGCTCGACGTGCTCGCCGGCTTCATCGTCACCATCATCGCCGCGCGCCGCGACATCGACCTGGCCGGCGGCGGCGACGTGGCCTGACGGCCGACCGGCCCTAGGTCAGGACGGTGAAGATCAGCGCGACGGCGAAAATGTCGAACAGACGGACGGCGATGGACACGGTCGGAGACTCCGGCGGACGATTCACCATCGGTTAAGCAAGACCGGCGCCAGTCTCGGCCCGTCATGGCTCTTTTCTTCGATCAGGACTGGTTCACGGCCCGCCTCGCCGAGCGCGGGCTGTCGCGCGCCGTGCTGGCCGCCGCCGCGGGCATGAGCGAGGCCGACCTCGCCCTAGCCTGGAAGGACCAGCGGGAGCTGTCCGCCAAAGAGGTCACGATCTTCGCGGAGCTGCTTGGCGTCCCCGCCGCCGAGGTCGCCGGGCGCGCGGGTGTATCGACCCCCACGCCGGGCGCCGACCCGCTGGCGCGCATCGCGGCGCTGGAGCGTCGGGTGGAGATGCTGGAGGCGAAACTCGCCGCCCTGTCGAAACCGACCGGCTGATTCCGCCGGGCCGCTAGATGTCCGTCTTCTTCAGCAGGCCCTTGCTCGGCCGACGATCATCGGGGCCCGAGTATTCCGTCTGCAGATAGGACGAGCGCGCGGCGTCGAGCACGGGCTTGCCGCCGCGCAGGCCGCGACGCTGGCCGGTCTGGCCGTACAGCTGGGCGGCGAAGGCCGCCTCGCCCGCCGGGTCGGCCTTCGGCGGCAGGGGGTCGGCGTGGCGCGGCTCCTCGCCCTCGATGATGGCCGGCAGGTTGGCGCTGTTCTCGCCGGTCCCGGCCGAGCGCAGCTGATCCTCGGCGCGGCGGCGCTGCTGGCGCCGCTCGCCGTAGGGTCGCATCGGATCGATCGGATCGGTCATGGGGAAAACCTAGCGCCGCCCCGTAAACGAATGCCTAGTTCTTGGAGGCGAGCTTCTCGAGCTGGGCCTGCATGGCGGCCATCTGCTTCTTCAGTTCGTCCAGCGCCTCGCCCTCGTTGGAGGCGGCCGGAGCGGCTTCGGCCGCGCGAGCCGGTTCCGGCGCGCCCGCCGCCGCCGCGGCGCCGGCCGGCGGGAAGCCGAACGGCGAGAACATCTTCATGGCCCGGTCGAACAGCGCCATGTTCTGGCGAATCTGTTCCTCGTAGACGCCCAGGCCCGAGGCGCCCGGCGCAAGGCCCGCGAACTGGCCGCGGAAGCGCTCCTGCTGCTTGGCGAAGTTCTCCAGGCTCATCTCCAGATAGCTCGGCACGAAGGCTTGCATCTGGTCGCCGTAGAAGCGGATCAGCTGCCGCAGGAACTGGATCGGCAGCAGATTCTGGCCGCCGCTGTTCTCTTCCTCGAAGATGATCTGGGTCAGCACCGAGCGGGTGATATCCTCGCCGGTCTTGGCGTCGTAGACGACGAAATCGACGCCTTCTCGCACCATGTCGGCCAGGTGTTCGAGCGTGACGTAGGAACTGGACGCGGTGTTGTAGAGCCTGCGGTTCGCGTACTTCTTGATGACAACGCGCTCACCGTTTTTTTCGGCGGCCGCCTTTTCGCCAGCTTGGGCCTGATCGGACATTTCCATTCCCTGAGTCACGCTTGCCGCGCGTTTTGGCGCCGCACTATCGCGGATGCAAAGGCATGACGCCAGTGGGGTCTTCGGCGGCGCCCATGCTGCACTGCAAAACAGCAGTCGACGAATTGACCAGGACTATGCAAGGTGCCCTCCCGTAAAGAAAATGAGCGCTGCGCCCCTCGCGGGCTTCGATAGCGCCGCGCAGGGAACGACGGAGAGAATCCCATGAGCGACATCGTCATCGTTTCGGCCGCCCGCACCCCGGTGGGGTCGTTCAACGGCGCCCTTTCCAGCCTGCCGGCCCACGAGCTGGGCAAGCTGGCCATCCAGGCCGCCGTCGAGCGCGCCGGCATCGCCCCGGCCGACGTCGACGAGGTGATCATGGGCCAGGTGCTGCAGGCCGGCACGGGCCAGGGACCGGCCCGCCAGGCCAGCGTCAACGCCGGCATCCCGGTCGAAAGCCCGGCCTGGAGCCTGAACCAGCTGTGCGGCTCCGGCCTGCGCGCGGTGGCGCTGGCGGCCCAGCAGATCGCCGACGGCTCGGCCCGCATCGTCGTCGCCGGCGGCCAGGAGAGCATGAGCCAGTCGCCGCACGCCGCCAACCTGCGCAACGGCACCAAGATGGGCGAGTTGGGCCTGGTCGACACCATGCTCAAGGACGGCCTCTGGGACGCCTTCCACGGCTATCACATGGGCCAGACGGCCGAGAACATCGCCAACCGCTGGCAGATCACCCGCGAGGACCAGGACCGGTTCGCCGTCACCTCGCAGAACCGCGCCGAAGCCGCCCAGAAGGCCGGCAAGTTCGTGGACGAGATCGTTCCGGTGACGATCAAGGGCCGCAAGGGCGACACGGTCGTGGACCAGGACGAGTACATCAAGAGCGGTGTCACGCTGGAGAGCATCTCCGGCCTGCGCCCCGCCTTCGCCAAGGACGGCAGCGTCACGGCCGCCAACGCCTCGGGCATCAACGACGGCGCCGCCGCCCTGGTGCTGATGACCGCCGACGAGGCCGCCAGGCGGGGCCTCAAGCCCCTCGCCCGCATCGCCTCCTGGGCCAACGCCGGCGTCGAGCCGGAGGTCATGGGCACCGGCCCGATCCCGGCCATGAAAAAGGCGCTGGAGAAGGCCGGCTGGTCGGTCGCCGACCTCGACCTGGTCGAGTCCAACGAAGCCTTCGCCGCGCAGTCATTGTCTGTGGTCCGGGAGCTGGGCCTCGACCCCGCCAAGACCAACGTCAACGGCGGCGCTATCGCCATCGGCCACCCGATCGGCGCTTCGGGCGCGCGCGTCCTGACGACCCTTTTGCACGAGATGAAGCGCTCGGGCGCCAAGAAGGGCGCGGCGACCCTCTGCGTCGGCGGCGGCATGGGCGTGGCCATGTGCGTGGAGGCCGTCTAGGTCTCCACGGCCCCGGCCGACGACGCCAACAAGAACAATAAACTCAACATCCTACCCCAGAGGGAAACGCCATGAGCAGGGTTGCATTCGTCACGGGCGGTACGCGCGGCATCGGCCGCGCGATCGTCGAGCGTCTCAAGAACGACGGCCTCAAGGTCGCCGCCGGCTACTCCGGCAACGATGAGGCCGCCGCCGCCTGCGCCAGGGAGCTCGGCGTGATGGTGGTGAAGGGCAACGTCGGCTCGTTCGAGGACTGCACCCGCGCCGCCGCCGAGGTCGCCGCCGAACTGGGCCCGATCGACGTGCTGGTCAACAACGCCGGCATCACCCGCGACGGCTTCTTCCACAAGATGTCCTACGAGCAGTGGTCGGAAGTCGTCCGCGTGAACATGGACAGCGCCTTCAACATGACCCGCCAGGTCATCGACGGCATGCGCGAGCGCAACTGGGGCCGGATCGTCAACATCAGCTCGATCAACGGCCAGAAGGGGCAGGTCGGCCAGACCAACTACTCCGCCGCCAAGGCCGGCGTGATCGGCTTCACCAAGGCGCTGGCGCTCGAGAACGCCAGGAAGGGCATCACCGTCAACGTGATCTGCCCGGGCTACATCGACACCGACATGGTCGCCGCCGTGCCGGAGAACGTGCTGCAGGGCATCATCGCAGGCATCCCGGTCGGCCGCCTGGGCAAGGGCGAGGAGATCGCCGACATGGTCGCCTACCTCTCGGGCGAGCGCGCCGGCTTCGTTACCGGCGCGACCTTCACCCTGAACGGCGGCCAGTACCTGGCGAGCTAGGGTTCTGGCGAGGCGGGGCCGGCTAGAGGCCGTACCCGCCCGCGACCTCGACGTTCTGCGCCGTGATCCAGCGGCAGTCGTCGGACAGCAGCGCGGCGATCGCGTCGCCGACGTCGTCGGCCTCGCCCAGGCGGCCCAGCGCGGTCCTGGCGATCAGCGGCGGGAGCACTTCCGGAAACTTGTCGAAGGCGTCGCCGCCCAGACGCGTCCGCGTCGGACCGGGCGAGACGGCGTTCACGCGGATGCCGCGCCGGCTGAATTCCTTCGCCATGTACTGGGTCAGCACGATCAGCCCGCCCTTCGTGCAGCCGTAGGCGGAGTAGCCCGGCTCGAGCCCGCTGGGCATGGCCGAGTTGCTGGCCACGTTGACGATCGCTCCACCGTCGGCGAGCAGCGGCAACAGGGCTTGGGTCAGAAAGTACGGCCCCTTGAGGTTGACCCGCATCATCTCGTCGAACAGCGCCTCTGACGCCTCTTCAAGATGGGCGGCCTTCGCCGCGCCGGCGTTGTTGACCAGATAGTCGAAGCGTTCAACGCCCCACTCCCGGCGAAGCAGTTCGGCGACCGCGTCGCGGAACGCCGGGAAGGACGCGCTGCGCCCCAGGTCCAGGGTCAGCGGCGCGGCCTTCACCCCGCGGCGGCGGAGCTCCTCGACCAGGCGCAGAGCGCCCTCGTGGTTGCTGTTGTAGGTCAGCAGGATGTGCACGCCGCGCTCGGCGAGCGCGATGGCGGCCGCGGCGCCGATGCCGGAACTGGCGCCGGTGACGATGGCGATCTTGGACATGGGACTTCTCCTTCGCTTTGACAGCGGGAACCTAGAAGTCGCGATCCGAACGATCTATAATCTATGGTCCTGAATACATTATGGATCGTCCATATGGATCCCCTCGTCGCCGTGGTCAGCCTGCTTCGCCCCCGGATGGTCGCGGCGAAGATGATCGGCGGCCGTGGCCGTTGGGCCGTGCGCTATCGTCCCACCGGGAGCGCGGGGTTCGGCCTGGTGTTGTCGGGCGAGGCGCGGCTTGCCGTGGACGGGGCGGCGCCGGTCAAGATGCGCGCGGGCGACTTCGTGCTGATCCCGCCGGGCTCCGGCTTCGTCATGAGCAGCGATCCGGACGCCGAGCCGGTGGTCATCGACCCGGACACGACGGGCGGCCTGACCGAGCTGCGGCATGGCGACCCGCAAGGTGAGCCGGACTTCCGCATGCTGGGCGGCTACTTCGCGGTCGAGCCGGCCAACGTCGCGCTGCTGGCCGATCTGCTGCCGGCCATGGCGCTGGTGGAGGCCGCGGACGAAGCGGCGCGGCGGCTGACCGGCCTGATCCAACTGGTCACCGACGAGGCGGTGAGCGACCGGCCGGGGCGCGGTCTGATCCTTGAGCGGCTGGTCGAGGTGCTGCTCGTCGAGGCGCTGCGGTATCGACCGGAGCATCTCAAGGCCACGACGCGTCCGGGACTGCTCGGCGGACTGAGCGATCGGCGCCTGGCCGTCGCCCTGCGCTGCATCCATGCGGAGGTCGCGCGTCGCTGGACGGTGGCCGACCTCGCCCGCGAGGCGGGATTGTCGCGCTCGGCCTTCAGCGAGCGTTTCGTCGAGCGGATCGGCATGCCGCCGATGGAGTATGTGATCCAGTGGCGCATGGCGCTGGCCAAGGACATGCTGCTGCGGCAGGACATTCCGCTCGAAACGGCGGCCATCGCGATCGGCTACGAGTCGGCCAGCGCCTTCAGCACCGCCTTCCGTCGGGAGGTCGGACTGTCGCCCGGCCACTACGCCCGCGCGGCGCGCGCCTCGCGGCCGGATGCCCTTGCGGCACGGTGATCGGCCGCTTGTTCCACGCCCCGAACCCGTCCAAGATTCGCCCCAGTCGCCGTGCATGGCTTGGGGAATGGCGAGGACGGGTATCCGGGTTCATGAGGCCGCGCTTTATCTTGCGGTCGTGCTGACGCTGCTTTTCGCGGCGGCGCCTGCCCGTGCCCAGACCGGATCGCTGAAGGATTTCCTGTTCGGCGACAAGTCGGCGGAGAGCCAGCGCCGCGCCCCGCCGCCGCCGGTGGCCCGCTACGTCACCGAGACGGGTGAAGGCTTTATCCTCGACCGCAGCACCGGCAAGCCGCTCCTCAAGTTCGAGAGCAACTACGAGGTCTGGGTTCTCCAGCCGGAGGTCGGCCCCCGCGGCGACATCAACTACAAGAACGACCTGGGCCAGCTGATCCTGCGCGCGACAAAGCTGGGCGGCTTCACGCTGTTCACCCGCAAGCGTCCGGCCGGCGCGGCGGCGGAGGTGGCCGGGCCGGTCCAGCCCCTGCGGCTCAAGCCGGTCAGCCCCATCGCCCTCTACCAGGTGATGCGCCTGGCCAGCGGCCGGGCCAGCAAGGCCGCCGGCCGCACCATCGCGTTCGAGGCCGACGCCACGCCGGCCTCGTCCGCCCTGATCGCCGACGCCTCCCTGATCGCGTCGGAAGCCATCATCCGACTGTCCCAGACCCGCAATGGCCAGGTCCACATGAACCGCATCGGCAAGGTGGTCATCGTCGAGGGCGCGCGGTCGTCGATCGTGCTCAAGAACGGCGTGCTGCTGATCGTCGTCGCGCCCGACCAGGGCCTGTCCGGCCGGCCGTCGTCCGAGCGGATCATCTCGGTGGCGTTCAAGTAGCGCCCGGCGCTACGGCTCCCAGCCCTCTTCCGCCATCTCGAAATTGGCGAAGTCGAAGCCCGGCGCGACGGTGCAGCTGACCAGCGTCCAGTCACCCAGCGACCGCGCCTTCTGCCATTCGCCCGGCGGGATCACGCCCTGCGGCCGCTGCCCGGCGACGAGGTCCGCGCCGAGCGTCATGGTGGCCTTGCCGATGCTGAGCAGCAGCGGCGCGCCGGCGTGGAACAGCCAGACCTCCGCCGAGCCGTGCACACGGTGCCAGCGGCTCTCCTGCCCCGCCGCCAGCAGGAAGTAGATCGCCGTCGACGCCGCCCGGCCGTCGGGCAGAGTCGCCTCGTCCTTGAAGGTCTGGCGATACCAGCCGCCCTCGGGATGCGGCTCCAGCCCGAGCAGGGCGACAATCTGTTCGGCGGTCATCCCTTGAAGCTGTCCTTGGCGGCCCGCACGGCGCCGAAGGCCTCCGCCGCGTCGGCGATGTCCGGGCGCAGCACCGGCGCGCGCAGGAACGGGTTGGTCGCCAGCTCCAGGCCGATGGTGGTCGGCACGGTCCATTCGCCACGCTCGCGGGCGGCGAAGATGTCGTCGGCCCGCGCCCTGATCGCCGCGCCGTCGTCCACCGACAGGGCGAAACGGGCGTTGGAGGCCGTGTACTCGTGCGCGCAGTAGACGGTGACGTCCTCCGGCAGCGCCGCCAGCTTCTGCAGGCTGGCCCACATCTGCTGCGCGGTGCCCTCGAACAGGCGGCCGCAGCCAAGCGCGAACAGGGTGTCGCCGACGAAGGCGATGTGGTCGTCGGCGTCGTAGTAGCTGACGTGGCCGAGCGTATGCCCCCCGGTGTCGATCACCTCGAAGGTCGTGTCGCCCAGCAGCACCACGTCGCCTTCGTCCACGACGCGGTCCGGCGCCTGGCCGATGCGCTCGACCTCCGCCGGACCGACCACGGTGCAGCCGGTCTCGGCCTTCAGCTTCGCGTTGCCGCCGGCGTGGTCGGGGTGCCAGTGGGTGTTGAGGACCAGGTCCAGCCCCCAGCCGAGCTTGCCCAGTTCAACCAGGATCGCCTCGGCGTCGGGCGTGTCGATCGTCGCGACCTTGCCGGTCGCTTCGTCGCGCACAAGAAAGCCGTAGTTGTCGGACAGGCAGGGAAACTGGTGGACGGTGAGCGGCATGGCGGCCTCGACGACGTGACGACGGGAACGATCCCACCTTACATAGCAAGTCAGTAGCGTTCATGGAGATCGCATGCGCCGCGACGTTCTCGAGCTCCGCACCTTCTACGCCTCCGCCCGGGGTCGGGCCGCGCGCGAGATGATCGGCGGCAAGATGGCCGAGGCCTGGGGCGATCCGCGCGGGCTCGACTTCCTCGGCATCGGCTACGCCACCCCCTACCTGGAGAGCGTCCGCGACCGCGCGCGCCGCACCGTCGCGGTCATGCCCGCCTCGCAGGGCGTGGAGGTCTGGCCGGTCGGCGGCCGCAACCTGGCCTGCCTGGCCGACGAGAACGCCCTGCCCCTGGCCAACGCCCTGTTCGACCGCGTGGTCTGCGTCCATGCGCTGGAGGAGGCGGAGGACGCGATCGCGCTGATGAGCGAGGTCTGCCGCGTCATGTCGCCGTCGGGCCGGGTGATCGTCGCCGTCGCCGCCCGTAACGGCCTGTGGTCCAACGCCGAGGGCACGCCATTCGGTCACGGCCGGCCCTACACCCGCCGCCAGCTGGAAGAAGTGCTGCGCGAGGCCGACCTGGAGCCGTCCGGCTGGACCCGCGCCCTCTACGTGCCGCCGTTCGGCTGGGCCGCGCGCTGGGCGGAAGGTTTCGAGCAGGTGGGCGCCTGGCTTTGGCCGCCGCTGGCCGGGCTGATCCTCATGGAAGCGGTCAAGCAGACCTTCGCCGTCAAGCCGCGGGGCTCCCGCGCCCGGGCCCGGGTGTTCGCCCCCGGCGTACTCGCTCCCGCGCCCACGGCGCCCGCTGGACGGGCGCCCGCGCCGGTCGCCAGCGAAGCCCCCTTGGCGGGCAAGCGCATTTCGCCCTAGATTTTGCACTGCACCACGCGCGTCGCGGGGTGGGAGAGTCGCTCGATATGAAGATGATCGTCGCCATCATCAAGCCCAGCCGCCTCGACGCGGTGCTCGACGGCGTCACCGAAGGCTACGGGCGACAGAAGGGCAAGACCGAGGTCTATCGCGGCGCCGAATACGAGGTGAAGCTGCTGCCCAAGGTGAAGCTGGAGATCGCCGCGTCGGACGACGTGGTGCAGCCGGTCATCGACGCCATCATCCGCACCGCCAACAGCGGCAAGATCGGCGACGGCAAGGTCTTCGTCCTCGACCTCGAACAGGCCCTGCGCATCCGCACCGGCGAATCCGGCGCGGCGGCGATTGCGGGGTAGAACCCCGACCACCCCTCGCGCGTTGCTCACGCAGGCTGGTAGACGGGGCGGCATGGGCGGCGACACGATACTCCAGGAAGGCGAAACCTGCTGGCGCAAGGGGCGGGCCGACGCGCTCGCTTTCCTCGTCGACGGGGCCGACTACTTCTCGGCGGTGAAGGCCGCGATCCTGGGCGCCAAGCGGTCCATCTGGCTGCTGGCCTGGACCTTCGACGCGCTGACCCGCCTGCAGCCGGACAAGATCGAGCGTAGCGGCGACCCGGAAACGGCTGACCGCCTGGGCCTGCTGCTGCGCCGGGTCTCGGCGCTCAATCCAGGCATCGACATCCGCATCCTGTGCTGGGACATGCCGCCGCCGATCGCCGCGCCAGGCGGCTTCCAGGGCCAGCGAGCGGCCGCCTATTTCGTGGGCTCGAAGATCAAGTTCAAGCTCGACTCCAGCCTGCCGATGAGCGCCTGCCATCACCAAAAGGTGCTCGTCGTCGACGGCAAGCTGGCCTTCGTCAGTGGCGGCGACCTCAGCACCGACCGCTGGGACACCTGCGACCACGGCGACCACGATCCGCGCCGGCGGCTGCCCAACATGCACCGCTACCCCGCCCGCCACGACATCGCGGTGATGATGGAAGGCCCGATCGCCCGGGACTGCGGCCAGCTGTTCGTGGATCGCTGGGAGAACTGCAGCGGCGAGACCCTGGATGTGCCGGAGCCCGACTACTCCGAGGAATCACCCTGGCCGAAGGGCGTGATCCCCGATCTGCTGGGCGAGCAGGTCGCGCTGGTCCGCACCAGCCCCCAGTGGAAGCACCACCCGAACATCGACGAAGGCCTGCACCTGCACCTGCGCGCCATCGCGGCGGCCCGGACGACGATCTACATCGAGAACCAGTACCTCGCCTCGCCGACCATCGTGGAGGCGCTGCGGCGGCGGCTGGCCGAGGCGGACGGACCCGAGATCGTGGTCATCGGCCCGGCCTCCAGCCCCAGCTTCTTCGATCGCATGACCATGGACAGCGCCCGCGCCGCGGCCATCGGCCGGCTGGAAGCGGACGACGTCAACGACAACTTCCGCGCCTACTGCGCGCGAACCCGGCGAGATCAGCCGATCATCGTCCATTCCAAGGTCATGATCGTCGACGACTTCTTCCTGCGCATAGGCTCGGCCAACCTGAACAACCGCTCCGGCGGACTGGACACCGAATGCGACATCGCCATCGAGGCCGCGCCTGGCGAGGCGGGCGCGGAAACCCGCGAGACCATCATCACCTTCCGCAACCTGCTGATCGGACACTACCTCGACCGCAGCCTGCCGGAGGTCGAGGCGGCTCTGGAAAGGGTCGGCCGTATCGCCGGCGCCGTCGCCTATCTGGACCATGAGCCGCCCCGCCTGCGGCCGGTCGACCACCGCACGCTCGGCCCCGTCGAACGGTTCGTGAATGCCTGGAGCCTCGGGGATCCGATCAGCCCGCAGGACGCCTGGCGACCGTGGCGGCGACGCAAATGCCTGCGCGAGCAGCTCAAGCTGATCGACCGCGCCGAGGAAGCGCTTATTCCGCCGCCGACTGAATCTCCAGCTCCACCACCAGCGGAAGGTGATCCGACGCCACCCGCGCCTTCGTATCGAAGGGCGATTCCACGGCGGTGACCTTGATCTCGCCGGCCAGGAAGACGTGGTCGATGCGCATGAAGGGGAAGGCGGACGGGAAGGTCGCTGTGGCCGGGCGGGTGCGCTTGGCCTGGGCGTCGCGCATCACCGCCGACAGCATGCGGTAGGTCTGCGAGAACGGCGTGGCGTTGAAATCGCCCAGCAGGACGGCCGGGGCGACGAAGCCTTCCGACGCCATCCAATCCTCGCCGATCAGCGCCGCCGCCTGCACCTGCTGCTCGCGCGGGACCAGGCCCAGGTGGGTGTTGATGACCTGCAGCTCGACGCCGCCGCCGATGTCGACCGCGATCCACAGCGCCCCGCGCGGCTCCAGCCCCGGAAGGCGCGGCAGGCCGGGCAGGGCGCCGGTCTTCACCAGGCGCTCCGGCAACGCGGTCAGGATGGCGTCGCCGTAACGCTCCTCCTCGACCTTCATGGCCGGATGGAAGTGGGACCGCATGCGCAGCAGCTCGGCCAGCCGGTGGGCCTGGTCGACGCCCCGCGTGCGGGCCCGGCCGACGTCCAGTTCCTGAAGCGCGACGATGTCGGCCCGGCAGGCGGCGATGACCTCGGCCACCCGTTCGACGTCGAGCTTGCGGTCGGTCCCGACGCAGCGGTGGACGTTGTAGGTGGCGAGGCGGACCTTCATTACCCGAACAAGTCGCCGGGACGCCCTTCGGGTTCCACGGGGGCGTTGCGGCGGCCGAGCAGGAACAGCGCCGCCTCGGCCCGCCAGTTCTCGAGTCCGCGGGTCGGATCCATCGGCCGGGCGGGCTTTCCCTCGGCCAGGGCGGCGCAGGCCTCGATGCGCAGGTCGAGGTCCTCGACCAGGGCATTGAAGTCGGCCAGCGTGCACAGGTGAATGTTCGGCGTCGACCACCAGGGCTCCGGCAGCGACCGGGTCTCCGGCATCCGTCCCTGGCTCAGCAGCGACCAGCGCACCCGCCAGTGGCCGAAGTTGGGGAAGCTGACCACACAGCGATCGGCGATCCGCAGCAGCTCGTTCAGCACCGTGCGCGGATTGCGGGTCGCCTGCAGTGTCTGGGACAGGACCGCGTAGTCGAAGGCGCCGGTCGGGTACTGCTGCAGGTCGCGGTCGGCGTCGCCCTGCATCACGGCCAGGCCTCGAGCGAGGCAGGCGGACACGCCCTGCGGGCTGATCTCGACGCCCCGGCCGTCGACGCCCTTCTCGCGCGTCAGCAGCTCCAGCAGCTCGCCGCCCCCGCAGCCGACGTCCAGCACCCGGCTGCCGGGCCTGACCAGGCGCAGGATTTCGCGAA
>JBIICO010000286.1:0-3879 GCA_044238855.1 Caulobacter sp. | reverse complement strand
CCGCGAAACCGCCGCCGCGCTGTGGACCACGACCATCGAGGCCGCCCGCGCGCTCGACGCGGCGACGCCGGCGCTGGCCCCGCTCGTCGTCGCACCGCTGGACGACCCCGAACTGGCCCTTCGCCTGGGCGGCGTCAGCCTGGGCGCCGGACCGCTGCCGGCCGTGGTGACGCTGGCCGAGACCGACGACGGCGAGACCTTCCGCGTGCTGCCTCAAGCGGTTCTGGATGGTCTTCAGGCCTTGGGCGCGGACCTCGACGCCGCCCGCCGCCACGCGCTGGGCCACGGGACGCTGGCCGAGGCGCCGGGCGTCGGCCACGCCGAGCTGCACCAGCACGGGTTCACCGAGTACGAGATCAGCGCCGCCGAGGGTCAACTCGGCCTGGTCCGCGCGCTGCATCAGGCCTTCGCCCCAGCCGTGGTCGGGGTCGGCTTCGTCGCCGACGTGCTGGGCGCGCCGTCCGAGGCGGCCGAGGGCCACGGCTTCGACACCCTGGCCTTCGCCGGGTTCGCCAAGGCCGACGTCGCCGCCGCCGACCGCTTCGCCCTGGGCGCCGGGACGCTGGCCGACTGCCCCGAGCTGGACGAGACCGCCCGGGCGGTGTTCGCCGAGCCCGACCTTGAGGCCCGGCTGGCCATGACCGCGGCCGTCGAGGCGGCCTGCGACCTGCCCGCCGTGACGGTGCTCGCCCTGCCCTTCACCGCCACGCCCGCCCAGGCCCTGGAGGCCCAGACCCTGGCCCTGCGGGCCGGCGTCGGCGCGTTCCGCGTCGTGCGCGAGGAAGCCCCGGCCGGCTTCGCGCTCGACCTGCCCGCGCCGGAAGAGGTCAAGCCGGCCAGGCCCGCCGAGCCGGTGATCACCGAGCGCGTGGTCGAGAAGGTCGTCGAGGTCGAGCGCAGCCGCCGCAAGCTGCCCGACCGCCGCAAGGGCTATATCCAGAAGGCCTCCGTCGGGGGTCACAAGGTCTATCTGCACACCGGCGAGTACGACGACGGCGAGCTGGGGGAGATCTTCATCGACATGCACAAGGAAGGCGCCGCCTTCCGCAGCCTGATGAACAATTTCGCGGTCTCGATTTCGATCGGGCTGCAGTACGGCGTGCCGCTGGACGAGTTCGTCGACGCCTTCGTCTTCACCCGCTTCGAGCCGGCGGGACCGGTGACCGGCAACGACTCGGTCAAGTCGGCGACCTCGATCCTCGACTATGTGTTCCGCGAGCTGGGGGTCAGCTACCTGGGCCGTGGCGAGCTGGCCAACGCCGATCCGGGCGCGCTGAACGCCGACGGCCTGGGCAACGGCGCGGCCGATGACGAGGGCGGCAGTCCGATGGTCGCCTTCGACGGCGTCCAGCCGCAGCCGGCCTCACGGTTCATCTCCAGGGGCTTCGCCCGCGGCGCCGCGCCCGACAACCTGGTCTTCCTGCCGTTCGGCGGCCGCAAGGCCGAGATATCCGGCGACCTGCTCCAGCGCGCCGCCGGCGTCTGCCCGGCCTGCGGCGACCTGGCCGTGATCGGCGGGGTATGCGGCGCCTGCGGGTCGGGGAACGACGGCTGACGGGAAAGCTGGCCTTAATCCTGCAGCGTTAAGGGTGAACGCCCTCAACGTCGGGAATCCGTGCCGCCATGAGACTGATCGTCCTCGCCGCCCTCGCGGCCGCCCTCGCCACGCCCGCGATGGCGCAGAACGCCGGCCAGATCGCCCAGGTGGCGCGCGGCGGCAGCTGCAGCGGCTGCAACCTCTTCCAGGCCGACCTGTCGGGCAAGGAGCGCAGCGGCCAGAACCTGTCGCGCTCGCGCCTGCGCCAGGCCGACCTCAGCCTGGCGGTGATGAACCGGGCCAGCTTCGCGGGCGCGGACCTGCGCGACGTCAACGCCTATGGCGGCGTGTTCGGCGGCGCGAACTTCTCCGGCGCCGACCTGACCAACGCGACCTTCGTCGGCGCCTTCCTGGAGGGGGCCAGCTTCCGGGGCGCCAATCTGACGGGTACGAACTTTTCCGGCGCCGAGATGGATCGCGCCGGCGGACTGACGCAGGCCCAGCTCGACAAGGCCTGCGGCGACGAAGCCACCCGCCTTCCGCGCGGCCTTCGCATACCGGCGTGTCGTTAAACGGTTACCGCGATTTAAGTGGTTTTCCACAGGCCGACGGTCCAAGGGTCTAGGCAAGCGACTACCCTTGGAGCCGCCGGACTGCTGATGAACCGCCTGATCCTCGCCCTGTCCCTGCTGGCCCTCTCGGGCGCCGCCGCCAGTCCGGCGCGCGCCATGGTGGACGACAAGGACGTCGCCCGCCTGGTCTCGTTCGGCGGGGCCTGCGGCAAGTGCGACCTGTCCGGACGACGCCTGACCAACGCCCGCTTCGCCGGCGCGAACTTCTCCGGCGCATCCCTGATCAACGCCGACCTGCGCGGCGCCTCGTTCCTGGGCTCGAATTTCCAGAACGCACGCCTGATGAACGCCGACCTGCGCGGCGCCGAGATCATGGGCAGCGACTTCACGGGCGCCAACTTCTCCAACGCCCAGATGGACGGCGTCGAGGCGCCGGCGACCAGCTTCATCCGCGCGGTGATGACCAAGGTTTCGGCCCGCGGGGCGGAACTGCCGGGCGCCAACCTGTCGTTCGCCAATCTGTCGGGCGCCAACTTCACCGGCGCGGAACTGCCGGCCGCCCGACTGCTGCATGTCGACGGCCGCAACGCCAACTTCGCCAGCGCCGAGCTCGACGCGGCCCAGCTGACCGCGGGGCGCTTCGAGAACGCCTCCTTTCGGGGCGCGAGCCTGGACAGGGCGGTGCTGAGCGGCTCCAGCTTCGGCGGCGCGGACTTTCGGGGCGCGAGCCTTGACGGCGCGGTCCTGGCCGGCGCCAACCTGGCGGGGGCGGAGGGCCTGCGGCAGAGCCAGCTCGACGAAGCCTGCGGCGACGACAAGACCCGCCTGCCTTCCGGCCTCAGGCTCAAGACCTGCCGCGGCCGCACCGTGATCATCCGCACGAACCCGGGCCGTCCCATGGCCCCGCTCGCGCCGCTGGCGCCGCCCGCCCCGCCGGCCCCGCCGTCGCCGAAACCCAAGATGATCGTGGCGTCGCAGCACTAGCTGCAAACCCGATCGTCATGCCCCGCCTGTGCGGGCCACCCAAGCGTGACGGGCCAGATGAAAAGAAGGGCGCGGCCGATCGGCCGCGCCCTTCCAGTTTCGCCGGTGTTCATGGCCGGCCCGGGCGAGCCGGGCCGTGACGAACAGAGGATGAGCTCTACTTGATCGGCGGCGCCAGGCGGATGTGCAGTTCCTTCAGCTGGCGCTCCTCGACCTCGGCCGGGGCGTTCATCAGCAGGTCCTGGCCCTGCTGGTTCAGCGGGAAGGCGATGACCTCGCGGATGGCCTGCTGGCCGGCCAGCAGCATGACGATGCGGTCGATGCCCGGAGCCAGGCCGCCGTGCGGCGGCGCGCCGTAGCGGAACGCGTTCAGCATGCCGCCGAACTGCTCCTCGACCACCGAATGGTCGTAGCCGGCGATCTCGAAGGCCTTGAGCATGATCTCGGCCTTGTGGTTCCGGATCGCGCCCGAGCACAGCTCGTAGCCGTTGCAGACGATGTCGTACTGATAGGCGCGGATGGTCAGGGGATCCTGGCTCTCCAGCGCTTCCAGACCGCCTTGCGGCATCGAGAAGGGGTTGTGCGAGAAGTCGACCTTCTTCTCCTCCTCGCTCCACTCGAACATAGGGAAGTCGACGATCCAGCAGAACTTGAACTGGTCCTCGTCGACCAGTTTCAGCTCCGTGCCGACGCGGGTGCGCGCCAGGCCGGCGAACTTGGCGAAGGTCGACGGCAGGCCGGCGACGAAGAAGGCGGCGTCGCCCTGGCCGAGGCCCAGCGACTTCA
>JBIICO010000179.1:0-7370 GCA_044238855.1 Caulobacter sp. | reverse complement strand
AGAGTCGCGAAGGCGCGCTCGAACATGGCGCCCGACTGGGCGAAGACGACCTTCGGCCGCACGACCGAGGCGCAGTGCTTCAGCTTTGCGTGGTCGGTCGAGATCAGGCTGTAGGCGGGGCTGATCGGCGCCACCGGCACACCGGCCGTGTAGCATCCGAGCATGACCAGGGCGTGCTCGATGGAGTTGGACGACAGGACCATCACGCTGTCCGCGCCCGTCAGGCCGCGATCGATCAGTGATTGGGCGATGCCCTCCGCCGCGCGCAGCGCCTCTCCGTAGGTGACCTGGCGCCAGGGGCCGTGGTTCGGCTCGCGCTGCTTCATCCACGGGCGGTCCGGATGCTCTCCGGCGCGCTGTTGCAGCAGGTGGGCGATCGAGCGCGGGCCCTCGCCCGGGGCGTGGTTCGAGCGGATCAGGATCGAGCCGTCCTCGCGGCGCTCGACCGAGACGTCCGGCCCCTTCTGCGGCAGGGGCTTGAACGGAACCTTGGAAGCGGACACGGCGGCGGCCGCACCATCGGCGGGTGTCATGGCGGGTTTCCTGGAGCGTTTGTTATCGTTGTTCTCTTGAGAGTATCGCCCACCCCGCGAGAGTCCAACACCTGTTGGATTCGATAGTGGGGCCAGCCCGGCCTCGACGGCGCGCGAATCCATGGCCTAGTCTGGCTCGTCGACAGAACCGGACCCTCCCGCCCATGCATGCCGTTGAAGCGTTCGAGCTGGTGCTCGTCTTGCTGGCGCTCATCGTCGCGCTGCACTGGCTGGCGCTGAAGTTACGGCTGCCGCCGTCGACGGCGCTGCTGGTCGGGGGCGGGGCGCTGGCGTTCGTGCCGGGGCTGCCGGCGATCGAGCTCGACCCCGAGCTGGCGCTGGTGCTGTTCCTGCCGCCGCTGCTGATGGACGGGGCCTATTCGACGGCGCTCGGACGTTTCCGGCGGCATCTGCCGGGGATCCTGTCGCTGGCGGTCGGGGCCGTCGTCTTCACCACCCTGGTCATCGGGGTGGTCGCGCACTGGCTGGTCCCGCAGCTGCCGTGGGCCGCCTGTTTCGCGCTGGGCGCGATCGTTTCGCCCCCCGACGCGGTGTCGGCGCGGGCCGTGCTGAAGGGCGTCACCCTGCCCCGTCGGCTGACCGCGCTGCTGGAAGGCGAAAGCCTGCTCAACGACGCCACCGGTCTGATCCTGTTCCGCTTCGCCGTCGCGGCGACACTCAGCGGCGCGTTCAACGCCGCCGAGGCGGTGCAGACGTTCGGCCTGGTCTTCGTCGGCGGCGTGGCCGTCGGGCTGGTCGTCGGGGCGGTTTGGGTCCTGGCTGCCAAGCGCCTGAAGGACCGGACGCTGGTGGTCGTGGCGACCGCGATGCTCGGCTGGGCGGCCTATCTGGCCGGCGAGTCCGTCCATGTCTCAGGCGTCATCGCCGTCGTCACCGCAGGGCTGGTGATGGGCTGGTACCAGCACGAGATCTTCTCCGCCGACGTGCGCATCGTCAGCAACGCCTTCTCCCACGTGCTGATCTTCGCCCTGGAGGCCATGGTCTTCATCCTGATCGGGTTCTCGCTGCGCGGGGTCATCGACCGGATGGGCGGGATCGCGGCCGTGCCGCCCGCGATGATCTGGACCGTGCTCGCCGTCGTGCTGGCTGTCGTGCTGGCGCGCTTCGCCTGGGTGTTCGGGGCGGCGGGGAGCCTGAAGATCGCGCGATGGGCCGGCTTCCGGCGCCTCAATCCGCTCGACTGGCGGCAGACCACGGTGCTCGGCTGGGCCGGCATGCGCGGCGTGGTGACCCTGGCGGTGCCGCTGACCTTGCCCCTCGACATGCCCGGACGCGACCTGATGCTGGTCTGCGCCTTCGCGGTGATCTTCGCCACGGTCGTCGTGCAGGGATCCAGCCTCGGCTGGCTGATCCGCAAGGTGCAGCCGGTCGACACCGACCCGCCGGCCAAGATGGCCATGCCGGCGGCCGAGTTCGCCATGGCGCGGGCGCGGGTCGCGCGCATCGAGCAGCTGGCCTATGGCTCCGACGGCGAACTGATCCACCCGCAGCTGCTGGCCGAGCACCAGAGGCGACTGGGCTACATGGAGCGCTACGCGGAGAACGCGGAGACCGCCATGGACATCCTGCGTCCGCACTTCGACGTGCTGCTGGCATCGATCGCGGCCAGCCGGGCTGAGCTGATCCGGCTGCATCGGGCGGGCTTCATCGAGGACGAGGTCCTGCACGAGCTCGAGCGCGATCTCGACGTCGAGGAGATGGGCATCGTCTTCCAGCGCGGCGACTAGAGGCCCTTCAGCCACCCGAGCAGCAGGCGGTTCACCTCTTCGGGGGCCTCCTGCTGGGTCCAGTGGCCGACGCCGGGCAGGACGTGCGCGCCCTGGAGCCCGGGCAGGTGCGGAGCCATGAAGTCCACCGGGTTCACACCCGGGATCATCTTCAGCACCAGGTCGCGCTCGCCGCCGATGAAGAAGCTGGGCTGCTCGATCTTGCGGTCCTTGAAGCCCTGCAGCCAGGCGAAGTCGGCCGGGTGGTTGCGGTATCGATTGAGCGGGCCGAAGAAGCCCGAGCCCTCGAACTCGGCCGTGAAGTAGTCCTCGTCGTCCTTCGTCAGCCAGGCCGGGAACGGCTGAGGGTCCGGCAGGCGGAGCAGCAGCGGGTCGCCGTGCTTCTTGTCGACCGGCCAGGTGCCGTCCGGCGCGTCGCCGCTGATGGCGTAGTAGAACTTGCGCAGCGAGGCGCGGACGTCCGCCTCGAGCTCCGCCTCGGCGACGCCGACGTCCTGGAAATAGGCCTGGTAGAAGAAGCGGCCCTTGTGGGTGAAGGCCGCCTTGATGACGTCCATGAACATCGCCTGCGGCACGCCGGTGTAGGGCACCGACAGCCCGGCCACGGCGCTGACCCGGTCCGGCCGCGTCAGGGCGGTGTTCCAGACGATGGGCGCGCCCCAGTCATGGCCGATCAGGACGCCCGTGCCATCCGGCGACAGGTGCTCGATCACCCCCGCGACGTCGGCGGTGATCTGCTCAAGGCCGTAGTCGGCGACCTCGCCCGGCTTGTCCGAACCGCCGTAGCCGCGCACGTCGATGGCGCAGGCTGTGAAACCGGCCTCCGCGATCGGCCCGATCTGGTGGCGCCAGCTGTACCAGCTCTCGGGAAAGCCATGGACCATGACCACCAGCGGCCCCGAGCCCTCGACCACGGCGCGGACGTTGATCCCGTTGGTGGGGATGGTGACGAAGTTGGTCATGGGGTTTCCCTGAGCGTTTCGCTGTTTTGACCGAGGCGACCACGGGCGCCGTGGCGGCAGGCAAGCGATGGTCGATGTTCGCGCTTTGTACTTGTCAGAGTTGCGGCACAAGGCTAGCCTCAATCCATGAGCGAGCCCAAGCAGCCAGGCGTCGAGGAAGCCGCCTCTCCGTTCGAAACGGAGGAAGAGCCGCTCGCCCTGTCGCCCGAGGAAGAGGCGGCGCTGCTGGAGGCGGAAGCTGACGCTGACGCCGGGCGGGTCGTGCCGCACTCGCAAGTCGCGAAGTGGATGCAGTCGATCATCGACGGCAATCCTCAGCCGATGCCGAAGGCGTGGCTCGAGTAATCTGGAGCCGACGGGCGCTGGCCAGGCTGCATGGGATCTTCGTCTATCTGAACGAGGAGAACCCGGCAGTGGCCGCCGCAGTATTCCTGAAGCTCCGTCAAGCCGCTGACTCGCTCGACATCATGCCCAACCGCGGACGCCTCATCTCTGGCGGTCGTCGCGAGCTGGCGACGGTCGCCCCCTACCTGATCCGCTATCGAGTGATGGCAAAGGGCGTCGAAATCCTCGAAATCCGCCACGCAGCGCGGGAGCCGCAGTAGGTCACCCGACCATCCGCTCCCGCCCTTCCCAGTAGGGCTTGCGGAGTTCCCGTCGCAGGACCTTGCCGGACGGGTTTCTCGGCAGGACGTCGACGAAGTCGATGGTCTTGGGGGCCTTGTAGGCGGCGATGCGGGTGCGGACCTGGGCGATCAGGTCCTCGACGGTGGCCGACGCGCCGGGCTTGAGGACGACGATGCCCTTCACGGCCTCGCCCCACTTGTCGTCAGGCACGCCGATGACGGCGGCGTCGGCGACGGCGGGGTGGCTGAACAGGGCGTTCTCGACCTCGGCCGGATAGACGTTCTCGCCACCGCTGACGATCATGTCCTTCACCCGGTCGTGGATGTAGAGGTAGCCCTCCTCATCGAAGTAGCCGGCGTCGCCGCTGGAGAACCAGCCCTGCGAGCAGACCGCCTCGGCGGTGGCCTCCGGCCGGTTCCAGTAGCCCTTCATGACGCCCTTGGCGCGGATGCGGACCTCGCCGACTTCGCCCGGCTTGCCGACGGCGCCCTCGGGCGTGATCACCTGGATCTCGAAGCCTGGCCACGGCTTGCCACAGGAGCGCAGCTTGTCGCGTCCCGGCTCGTGGTCCTCCGGCGCCAGGTAGGTGGCGGCGCCGATGGTCTCGGTCAGGCCGTAGAGCTGGTGGAAGCCGCAGCCGAAGGTGTCCTGCGCCTTGCGCAGCACCGCCTCAGAGATCGGCGAGGCGCCGTAGAAGATGCGCTCCAGGCTGGAGAAGTCCGCTGTCTCCACGCCCGGCGTCTGCAGGACCAGGTTGATGATGGTCGGCGCCAGGAAGGCGTAGTTGACCCGCTGCGCCTGCAACAGGTCGATGATCTCCGCCGGGTTCACGTCGCGGGTCAGGATGTTGCGCACGCCCTGCAGCGTCGCCAGCAGGCCGCAGTTGACCCCGGCGACGTGGAACAGCGGCATGACGCTGAGGTTGGTCTTGCCCGCCTGGTATCGCGCCCAGCCGGCCTCGACGGCGCCGTGGAACAGGACCTGGAAGTTCGCCTCCGTCAGCTGCACGCCCTTGGGCAGGCCGGTGGTGCCGCTGGTGTACAGCTGGATGACGTCGTCCTCCGGATCGGCCGCCAGCATCGGGTCGGTGGCCGGATGGACGCCGATCCAGTCGCGGAAGGCGGGCCAGCGCGGATGGCCGGCCTCGAACTGCACCAGCCCATGCACGTCCGGCAGGTCGGTCATGATCATGTCGACCACGCCGGTGAAGTCGGCGCCGACGAACAGCATCTTCGCGCCCGCGTCCTTCAGGATGAAGGCGATCTCCGGCGGGGCCAGCCGCCAGTTCACCGGCGCCAGCGTCACGCGCGCCTTCACCGCCCCGAGCCAGAGCGCGAAGAAGTCGTCGATGTTCTTGCTCAGCACCCCGACCCGGTCTCCGGGCTTCAGGCCTTGCGCCAGCAGCGCGTTGGCGCAGCGGCTGGCCATCGCGTCCAGCTCGCCGAAGGTCGTCTCCCGCCCCTCGAACCAGAACGCCACCGCGTCCGGCCGCAGACGCGCCTGAACACGGGACACATCGGCGACGGAGCGGATTTCGGTGAGGTCGGTCATGGTGCGCTTCCTGTCCCCCAAGGTTGGCCGCAGCCTCTGGCGGGCGCTGGCGTGGGGCAACATGCACAATGGGCCCGCAAAGCAAAAGAGCCGCCGGGGTTTCCGGCGGCTCCGATGTATTCAGTGCGTCCTTCGAGACGCTCGCTTGAGGCTGGCTCCTCGGGATGACGAAAAGGAGTGGATCGCACCCACCTTCGCCATGGTGAGGAGCGGACCCTCAGGTCCGCGTCTCGAACCACGCAGGCCCTACTCCGCCGCTTGCGGCGGGGCGAAGCCGAGCATGGCCTTGGTTTCCAGGAACTCGTGGAAGCCGTAGTCGCCCCACTCGCGCCCGTTGCCGCTCATCTTGTAGCCGCCGAACGGCGCCATCAGGTCGCCGCCGCCGCCGTTGATGCTGACCTGACCGGCGCGCAGCTTCGACGCCACTTCGCGGATCCTGGCCGTGTCCGTGCCCGAGACGTAGGCCGCCAGGCCGTACTCGGTGTCGTTGCCGACCTGCACCGCTTCATCGACCGAGTCGTAGCCGAGGATCGAGACGACCGGGCCGAAGATCTCTTCCTTGGCGATGGTCATTTCGTTGGTGACGTTGGCGAACACGGTCGGCTTGACGAAGTAGCCCTTCTCCAGGCCTTCCGGACGGCCGACGCCGCCGGCGACGAGGGTCGCGCCTTCGTCGATGCCGGCCTGGATCAGCTTCTGGATCTTGTTGAACTGCACTTCCGACACGACCGGACCCATCTGGGCGTTGCCCTTGGGATCGCCGACGGTGGTCGACTCGGCCGCGGCCTTGGCGATCGCGATCACCTCATCCATGCGCGCGCCGGGGACCAGCATGCGGGTGGGGGCGTTGCAGGACTGGCCGGAGTTCATCATCACCGAGCGGACGCCGCCCGTGACGGCCGACTTGAAGTCGGCGTCGTCGAGGATGATGTTCGGGCTCTTGCCGCCGAGCTCCTGGGCCACGCGCTTGACGGTCGGGGCGGCGTTCTTGGCCACCTCGATGCCGGCGCGGGTCGAGCCGGTGAAGGAGACCATGTCGATCTCCGGATGGCTGGAGATGGCCGCGCCGACTTCCGGGCCGTCACCGTTGACCAGGTTGAACACGCCGGCCGGCACGCCGGCGGCATGCAGGATCTCGGTCCAGATGTAGCCCGAGAACGGCGCCACTTCCGACGGCTTCAGCACCATGGTGCAGCCCACGGCCAGGGCCGGGGCGACCTTGCAGGCGATCTGGTTGACCGGCCAGTTCCAGGGCGTGATCAGGCCGCAGACGCCGATCGGCTCCTTCACGAGGCGGGTCGGGCCGCGATCCTCGACGAACTTGAAGCTCTTCAGCACCGCGAGCGCGGTCTGGGTGTGGGCCAGACCCATGGCGGCCTGCGCGCGCTGCGACAGCGAGGCGGGGGCGCCCATTTCCTCGGTGATGGCGTCGGCCATGTCGCCATAGCGGGCCTGGTATTCCTTGATGATGCGCTCAAGCAGGTCGGCACGCTCTTCGAGCGAGGTCTGCGAGAAGGTCTCGAAGGCCTTGCGGGCGGCCTTGGCGGCCTTGTCGACGTCGGCGGCCGAGCCCATCGAGATCTTGCCGGCGACCTCTTCGTTGGCCGGATTGATGACGTCGAGCGTCTTCGGCGTGATCGGATCGACCCACTGACCGTCGATGTAGAACTTGGTGTAATCGCGCATCACCATCTCCCTTGGCGTAGGTAGCGGGCCGATCTGACGGCCTCTTCAAACGTTAGTTTAGTTATCGGCATTCACATGGGGAAGGCCCCACGTGGCGTCATCGTTGATGGATATGTGGCTGGCCCGCGACCGGGCTACGGGCCCTGAGCACATAGTCGGCCCGGATCGAGCCGACGTAGAGGTCGCGCAGATCGTCGCCGCCCCATGTGACATTTGTGGGGTGGTTCACGACATCGCCCGACGGATCGTGGATCACGGTCTCG
>JBIICO010000213.1:0-5864 GCA_044238855.1 Caulobacter sp. | reverse complement strand
GGCGGCCGGAAGGCAGACCCAGAGGTTGCCCTCCGCGTCGAAGCCGACGCCGTCCGTGTAGCCGTAGTCGTTGTGGTCCACTCCGTCCCCGGCCAGCTGGCCCAGCACCGGACCGTAACGCTCGCCGGCGCCGAGCCGTCCGCCGGGCAGGATCTCGAAACGCAGCACGTCGCAGCCGCTGGTCTGGGCGCAGTACAGCCACCGCTCGTCGGCCGACAGGGCCATGCCGTTCGGAAACTTCAGGCCCCTGGCGACGATCTCCGTCGAGCCGTCCACGCGCAGCACGAAGATGAAGCCGTCGGCGCGGCCGTCCAGCGCCTGGGGCCAGGTCTCCGCGTGGGTGGAGTTGGCGCACCAGATGTTCCCGGCGCTGTCGAGCACCGGATAGTTGGCGGACGTCAGGCGCTTGCCGCCGACCTCCGCGACAAGCGTCTCGTGCGCGCCGGTCGCCGGATCGAACCGCTGCAGCGGCCCCTCTTCCTTGTCGTAGATGCCGAAGTTGGCGATCAGGACCCGGCCTTTCAGGTCCATGTTGATGCCGTTCGGCGCGCCGCCCCTGGGGCCCATGCGGGTGAACGAGCCGTCGGTATGGATCTCGGCGACCGCGCACTGGTGGTCGGAGGCGAACACTCGGCCATCGCGGCCGACAACGACATCTTCCGGCCGGTCGATGCCGACCGCGATCTTCTCGAATGCCTGGACCGGAATGCGCGCCACCATGCCGTTCTCCCCTATGTTTTTCTTGTTGGCGTCACCAGAGCAGGTCGGGCGGGGTTCCGTCCAGCGCCTGGGCGACCCGGCGACGGCATCCGGCGGTGGTTCCGTCCGGCAAGGCGCGGGGGTCGAACCAATCGCGGCGCAGGATCTCGCCCCGGGACATCGGCGGGGTAGGCTCCCACTCGTCCAGGCGGTAGAGCAGCACATGGTCGCCGGGGAAGGTGGCGCGGTTGTCGTGCACGGACAGCAGCCGCAGCCGGCCGACCGGCCGCACGCCGGCCTCTTCCTCCAGCTCGCGGGCGGCCGATTCCTCGATCGACTCGCCGCGCTCCACCCCCCCGCCGGGCAGGTGCCAGCCGGGCGTGTAGGTGTGCTCGATCAGCAGGATGCGGCCCTCACCGTCGAACACCATCACCCGCACGCCCAGCGTAAGCCCGCGCACGCGGCGCATGGCGAAACGGTAGGCGGGCAGCAGCCAGCGATACAGGCGACGCTTCAGGGACATGCCGTCAGCCTACGACGGCGACTTGCGGCGCGCGAGGTGGGCGGCTAAAGCCCCACTGAATTCTTTTTGGGAAAGCCCGTCATGATCGCGATCGGCATCATTCTTCTGTTCGTCGGCGTGTTCGCCGCCCTGAACTTCTTCGAGTTCGGCTCGGTCGACTAAGCCCGTCGCTCAGGCGGCCAGCGCCGCCTTGAGCTTGGCGATCGGCACCGGCTTGGCGAAACAGCCGTGGAAGCCCGCTTCCCGCAACGCCCAGCCACTGACCGTCCGATCGCGCGCGGACATGGCGAACACCGGCCCTTCGGCCAGGCCCGCCAGCTCCAGCGCATCTCCCGATTCCAGATAGAGCTCGATCAGCACGGCGGCCCAGGGCCCGCCTGCGAAGAGCGCGTGCACGGCCGCTTCCGCGCCGGTGACGGCCTTGCAGGCGAATCCGGCGTCATGCATCGCGGCGGCCAGTTCCAGCCGGGCGGTCGGGTCGTCGTCGATCACCAGCACCTTAGGCCGCGACGGCGGCGCGTTGACGGTGACGGCCCAGGTGCGGTCCGCGCCGGCGCTGGCCGACACGCGCACGACGGCGTCCTCCGGCTCCGCGCGAATCGAGATCTGCCGCGCCACGGCCCCCGACAGCGCCACCGCCGTCAGCCGTTTGACCGTGTCCGACAGGTGCGCGGCGTCGACTTCGCGCGGCCGATGCAGCGCCGGATCGATCCAGATGCTCATCGACATGCCTTGGGCGATCACGCTTTCGGCCGCCTGATCGATGGCGCGGCCGATCAGCAGGAAGACGTCCCGCCCGGCATCCGCCTTGCGGGCGAGGCCCGGCTCGGCTTGACTGGCCGACATGACCGCTTCTGCCGCCATGATCTTCTCCTTCGGAGAGCAATCTCCAAATGCAATCATAGATTGCATATCGCGGATTTGCCACGTTGCATAGTGTCGCACTCGTCACGGCGGGCGCGCGCCGCATCGGGCGGGCGCTCGCCGTCGAGGCCGCGCGGGCGGGATTCGACGTCGGGGTGCACCATCGCGACTCCCCCGACGAGGCCGAGGAGACCGCCGAGCTCGTCCGGGCCGAGGGCCGCAGGGCCCTGGTGCTGGCCGGGGACCTGACCCACGCCGACGCGCCGGGGCTCATCGCCCGAGCCGAGGCGCTGGGGCCGGTGACGCTGCTGGTCAACAACGCCTCGCTGTTTCTCGACGACCGGCTCGAAACCCTGACCGCCGAAGACCTGGACGCCCAGATGGCGACCAATGTCCGCGCGCCGGTGATGCTGGCCCAGGCGTTCGTCGCGGCGCTGCAGGCCGACCGGGCGGGGCTGATCGTCAACATCGTCGACCAGCGCGTCTGGCGGCCGAACCCCCAGTACTTCGGCTACAGCCTGAGCAAGGCGGCGCTCTGGCACGCGACCCGGACCATGGCCCAGGCCCTGGCGCCGCGCATCCGGGTCAACGCCATCGGCCCCGGCCCGACCTTCGGCTCGATCCACCAGGCGGACGGCGTGTTCGAGGCCGAGGCGGCCGGGACGCCGCTCGGCCGGCGGGTCACCGGCGAGGATATCGCCCAGGCGCTGCGCTACCTCATTGACGCAAGGGCGGTCACGGGCCAGATGATCGCCGTGGACAGCGGCCAGCACCTGGCCTGGCGCACCCCCGACGTCATCGAATAGCGAGGCCCCCCGTGACGGCTTCTCCCGTGCAAGATCAGCCGGTCCAGCCGGCGCCGACCGCCAAGGTCGTCATCACCAAGGTCTTCGTGCGCGGCCTGAAGGTCGAGGCCGAGGTCGGCGTCTATAACCACGAGCGGGGCATGACCCAGCCGCTGGTGATCGATGTCGAGCTGGACGTGGCGGCCGCCGGCGCCAGGCACCTCGCCGACACCCTGAACTACGAGACCATCCGCAACGACGCCAAGGCGCTGGCCGCCGAGGGCCATATCGAGCTGGTCGAGGTGTTCGCCGAGCGGCTGGCGCAGCTGTGCCTGGCCGATCCGCGGGTGACCCGCGCCCGCGTGCGGGTCGAAAAGCCACACGCCCTCGCGCCCGACGCGGCGGCGGCGGGCGTCGAGATCACGGCGGTTCGCGCCTGACCTCCCCCACGCACGCCGTCAGGCTGGCGCCGTTCAGGCCCGAGACGGCCTGGCGGATCGACGGCGACGACCTCGTGGAAACGACCGGCAGGCGGGAGCGGCGACTGGCTCTGGCGGGCCTGCGCTCCATCCGCCTGACGCCGCGCGGCGTCGGCGGGCGGCAGGCCGCGTGGCTGACCTTCGCGCGGGGACGGGCCACGCTGGTTTCGCACAGCCTGGCCGGCTTCGGCGTCTACGAGGATCGCGGCGAGAGCTTCGGCGCCCTGGTGCGGGCCATCGCGGCCGGCGCGACGGCGGCGGGCGCGCCGGTTCGCGCCTCCAGCACCGCCTTCAACATCCACGGCTCGATGATCGGCATCATCGGTCTGCTGGGGTTGGGCGCGCTGGCGCTGCTGTTCTTCTCGCTGACCAGCGGCACGGCCGGACTGGGCGTGACGCTGGCGGCGCGGCTGCTGTTCGTGCTGATCCTGATCTTCGCGGTCACGCCCTGGTTCGACGCCACGCCGCCGAAACTGGACCCGAGCGACCTGCCGCGTTCGCTGCTGCCCTGATCGACAGGTGACGAGGGGTTAATTTGCGTCGCCGTGCGTTTGGACCGACGATGAACCGTCAGTTTGGAGGCTGAACGCGATGACCGACACCACCCTGGCCCCGACCGCCAAGCCGCACGAGGACCGCGTCCTGCCGGCCGTGACCTATGGCCTCTACGCCTTCGCCGCGCCGTCCGGGCTCATCACGCTGATCATCGGCCTGGTGCTCGCCTACGCCAACCGCGCGTCGGCGGGGCCGCGCGCGGCCAGCCACTACCAGTTCCTGATCCAGACCTTCTGGAAGAGCATCTGGTGGATCCTGATCGGCTGCGCCCTGATCGTCGTCGGCGTGGTGCTGACCGTGACCGTCGTGCTGGCGATCTTCGGCATCCCCGCGATGATCATCGGCGGGGTGATCCTGGCCGCTGTCGGGCTGTGGTTCTACGCCCGCTGCATCGTCGGCGCGATCTACCTGGTCCAGGACGAGCCCTATCCCCGCCCCGACGCTTGGCTGATTTAGAGGCAGACTCGCCCTTCGCTGCCTGAGATTCGGACGGTTCCGCCCCCGTCATTCCCCTGCGAGTTGCAGCGTTTTGACCGCCCGCCCCCACTGCGGACCCATTGTCGCAATTCGGGGCGACTAAGGGGGATGGTCATGGCGGCGCGTTTACTGAGCTTCCTGCTGGGAGTTCTGCTTCTGGGCGTCGGCTGGGCCATCGTCGTTCCGAATGGGTTCGCGGGCGTGACGCTGCCGCCGCTCGATCTCGGCCTGTTCGAAGGGCATCGTCCCTTCATCGGCTGGGGCGCGGTGGCGCTCGGCCTGGTGTCGTTGCTGTCGTCTGTTCTGCCGCGGGATGGGGGTCCCGGAGGCGGCAAGCGGCGCACGACGCCGGTGGTCGATTTCGACGCGACGCCGGAGCCGTCGGTGGCGGATGAAGGGGTAGCGGGAAGCGAGGGCGTCAAGGCCGTCGCCAATCCCGGGCCGCCGCCGACGGCTTCCGCACCGCCCGAGCGTTCACCCGAACCGGAAGCGGCGCCGATCCTGCCGCCGCCGACGCCTCTGCCGCGAACCGAGCATGTCGCCGACACCGGGTTCGGCGACATGCGGGAGCGGCTCCGAACCCTGGTCCGGGACGAACAGTGGTCGCAAGCCGCCGCCCTCGCGCGGCGGCTTCCCGCATCCGCGGTCAGCGACGAGGAGCGGATGCTGGCCTCGCAGGACCTCGGCGACTTCTATCGCTCGCAAGGCGTGACCGACGAGGCGGCGGAGGCCTACGGAATGGCGCTGGGCTACGCCCGCAAGCTGGCGTCCGAGGCGCCGAGCGATCCGGTCCGGATGGCTTCGCTGGCGGGCGTGCTGACCGGCGTGGGCGACGCCGCCCAGGACGAGGCGCGCCTGGACGCCGCCGTCGAGGCCTATGAGGAGGCTCTGGAGATCCGCCGCCAGCTGGCCGCGCGCGACGGCACGGACACCGCCCGGCGAGCGCTGTCGCTGGCGCTGGAACGCCTGGGCGACGTTCGCGAGGACCGCGGCCACAGAGTGCGCGCGCTGGACCTCTATCGCGAGAGTTTCGACATCGCCGGCAAGCTCGCCGCCGCCGACCCGCAGGCCTACGGCGAAGACCTGGCCATCACGCGGCAGCGGCTGAGCGAGCTCGAGGCGCGGGTTTCGGCCTAGGCCGTCGCCGCTTCCCCGCGCACCAGACGCGCGTAGTCGTCCATCAGCGTCAGCGAGATGTCGCCCGGGACGAAGCTGTACTCGCCGATCTCGGCCACCGGGGTCACTTCGGCGGCGGTGCCGACGATGAAGCACTCCTGGAAGCCGGCCATCTCCTCCGGCTTGATGTGGCGCTCGACCAGTTCGTAGCCGCGCTTCTTCGCCAGTCCGATCACCGTCTGGCGGGTGATGCCGTTCAGGAAGCAGTCCGGCGTGGGCGTATGCAGCACGCCGTCCTTCACGAAGAACACGTTGGCGCCGGTCGCTTCCGACACGTAGCCCCGGTAGTCGAGGAAGAAGGCGTCA
>JBIICO010000285.1:0-3915 GCA_044238855.1 Caulobacter sp. | reverse complement strand
GGACACCAGCTGCAGGCTGTTCTGGATGCGGTGGTTGGCTTCCTTGAGCAGCACTTCCTTCTGCTGGAGCAGGCTCTCCTTGTCGGCGACGCTCTCGGCCAGACGAAGGTTCAGCTCACGCAGCCGCTGGCGCTGGCGGGCCTCGAGCAGCGCGGTGCGCAGGCGCCCGGCGGTCTCGATCTCGGCCATGCTCCAGCGCCGCGAGCGGCCGCTGACGGTCTCGCGCCAGGCCTCGAACGAGGCGCGCGGCGTCAGGGACTCGTCCGCGCCGACCTCCACCGTCTTGTGCGGGTTGCCGGCCCAGTTGATGACCTCGAGCTGCTCGGCCCGGAACCAGAGGATCACGAACGGTTCGTCCGCCGAGATCACCAGCGCCGCCAGGCCGGCCGCGCGGTCGGCATAGCGCGCGGCGGGGTCGAATTCATTGCCGAGGCGGTCGGTGGCGATGGGCGAAACCTTGCGGGCCAGAACCCAGTCGGTCAGCTCCCGAACGTCCATCTCGGATGGATGCGACCCGGCCATGGTCAGCTCGCCGGCTCGCAGCACGGCGACGCCGTCGGCGGCCAGCAGGCGTTGCAGGTCGCCGAGGGCGTTGGCCAGCGAGGCGTCGGTGACGCCCTGCTGCTCGAACGGAGCGACGATCTCCTCTTCTATCGAGCGCAGGCGTAGCCGCTCGCGATAGAGCTGCGCGTCCTCCTTGGCCCGGATCTGGCGGGCCAGACCGCCGGCCAGGGCGCGGCAGGCCGAGCGGACGTCGTAGGGCAGCAGGCGCGGCGCGCCGTGATGGCAGGCGATCAGGCCCCACAGCACCCCATCGCGCACGATCGACACCGAGGCCGACGCCCCGACGCCCATGTTGCGCATGTACTGCATGTGGATCGGCGAGACGCTGCGCAGGGCGCAATCGCTCATGTCCAGAGGAGCGGGCTCGGTCCAGGCCGGCTCCAGCTGCGCCGGCTCGTAGGTCACGTCCGGAATGGCCCGCACCAGATTGCGGACATAGAGGGCGCGGGCCTGCCGCGGGATGTCCGATCCGGGGAAATGGTGGTGGAGGAACGAGGGCAGGTGATCGGCGCGGTCCTCGGCCAGCACGGCGCCGGCGCCGTCGTCGAGGAAGCGGTAGATCATCACCCGGTCGAAGCCGGTCAGGCGGCGGAACTCGATGGCGGCCCGTTCACACAGCGCCTCCAGGGTCGGGGCGCGTTCGAACGCGCCGCCGGCCGCGTCCAGCAGGCCCAGCGTGGCCGACGCCGGCTGGGGCTGGAGGGCGGGTTCCATCTCGACGATCAGATGCTCGGTCGACAGATGGGCGGCGACGTCGAACAGGCCGCCCGACGTATCGCGCTGGCCGATATAGGCGCCGGCGCTGTTCGACTGCACCAGCGTCCCGACGCGCGCCGCCAGGCCGTCGCCGATCAGCGCGCCCAGCGTTACGCCGAGCCAGCTATCCGCCCCGAGAATCCGGGCGACGTCGCCCGCCGCATGGGTGACTTCCAGGCTGTTGCGATCCGCGATCAGCATGACGCCGTGCGGCTGGATCGATCCGGGGATATGGATCGGCTCGCGGTCGCAGGCGGTGAGGTCCAGCTGTCTGCTCACGCCGGCGCCACCGCGGCGCGAAACGGGAGGGCGAGGCGGCCTGCGGTCCGACGGTCCCCGTCGGCGGTGTTCGCCCGTGGAAGGGCTGTCGTCTCGCCGATCATTTTCCGTCCGCTCCGGGCCCCCGAGCGCTGATCGTCGGGAGGGTGCGACATTCTGTCAGTCGGAAACCCGACCCTGGCGAACTTTTCTCGCCCCGTACGGACCGAAAGTCCCCGAAATCAGGCGCTGACGAGGAAAGAGAGCTGCCGGCCGGCCGCTTCGGCGCCGCCTTCGGCGATCTCGCGGTCCAGAAGGCGAGTCGGATAGTCGCCGGTGAAGTAGTGGTCCGTGAACTGCGGCTGGGCCGGATCGCGCGGACCGGCTTCAAGCGCCCAGTACAGGCCCTCGACCGACAGGAAGCCGAGGCTGTCCACTTCCAGGAAGCGGGTCATCTCGGCCAGGGACTTGCGCGCCGCCAGCAGCTTGTCGCGGTCGGGCATGTCGATGCCGTAGAAGTCCGGCCACATGATCGGCGGGCTGGCCGAGCGAAGGTGGACTTCCTTGGCGCCGGCCTCGCGGACCATGCGCACGATCTTGCGGCTGGTGGTGCCGCGCACGACCGAGTCGTCGATCAGCACCACGCGCTTGCCGGCCAGGACCGAGCGGTTGGGGCTGTGTTTCATGCGCACGCCCAACTCGCGGACGCCCTGGGTCGGCTGGATGAAGGTGCGGCCGACGAAGTGACTGCGGATGATCCCGAGCTCGTAGGGCACGCCGCTGGCCTGGGCGTAGCCGAGCGCGGCGGGCACGCCGCTGTCCGGCACCGGCACGACCACGTCGGCCTCGGCCGGGGTCTCCTCGGCGAGGCGCATGCCCATCCGCTTGCGCACATCGTAGACCGAGCGGCCGTTCACGACGCTGTCGGGGCGGGCGAAGTAGACGTACTCGAACACGCAGGGGCGGGCCTGCTGCTGCGGGAAGGGTTTGAGGCTGGTCACGCCGGCCTCGTCGATGACCACCATCTCGCCGTTCTCGATGTCACGCACGAAGCTGGCGCCGATCATGTCGAGGGCGCAGGTCTCGGACGCCAGCACCGGGTGGCCGTTCATGTCGCCGAGCACCAGCGGGCGGATGCCCAGCGGGTCGCGGACGCCGATCAGCTTCTTGTTGGTCAGGGCCACCAGGGCGTAGCCGCCCTCGATCTGGCTGATCGCGTCGATGAAGCGGTCGACGACCCGCGCCTTACGCGAGCGGGCGATCAGGTGGAGGATCACCTCGCTGTCGCTGGTCGACTGAAAGATCGCGCCTTCGCTGACCAGCCGCTCGCGCAGAGCCAGGAAGTTGGTCAGGTTGCCGTTGTGAGCCAGAGCGACGCCGCCCGCCTCGAGATCGGCGAACATCGGTTGGACGTTGCGGATGCCGCTGCCGCCGGCCGTGGCGTAGCGGGTGTGGCCGATCGCGTACTGGCCGGGCAGGCGATCGATAAGGTCGTCGCCGCCGAAGGCGTCGCCGACGTGGCCGAGATGCCGTTCGGTGTGGAAGCTCTTGCCGTCGAAGGCGGCGATGCCGCACGCCTCCTGGCCGCGATGCTGCAGGGCGTGGAGGCCGAGGGCCGCGATGGCCGCCGCGTCGCGGGCGCCGAAGACCCCGAACACCCCGCACTCGAGCCGGAGCGTGTCGTCCTCGGGATCGCGCTCGGCCAGATGGGAGTAGGTGTCCGTCGTCTTGCCCAGGAGAGATTGGCCCAGCACGGTCATCGCGTCTTCTCCACCAGGGCGTCCATCGTGTTGCGATCGCCCTTGCCATAGCCCGTTTCGACGGCCTTGGGCGCCGTCGATGTTCCGTCTTCGACAGCCTCGCCGATCGCGGGAGCGATCGCCTTGGCCACGGCCAGCCCCTCGGGCGCGAACGCCTTGAGGATCCGGCCGGACGCGTCGGTCACCGGATAGGTGACGGCGCCGGTGACCCATCTGGGCGCGGTGCGCTCGTCGCTGGCCATCTGGAACAGCAGGTTGAACGCGCCGAGCACCACCAGCGCCCGAATGAGCCCGAAACCGGCGCCGACGCCGCGATCGAGAAGGCCGAGAGCCTGGGTCTCGTGAACCCGGCGCTGAAGACCCGCGCCGAGCAGACGCAGCGCGATATAGGTCAGACCAAAGACAAACAGAAGGGCGACGCCGACTCCCGCCCAGTCCGGATCGATCAATTTTCGGCCAAGCGGGGCGGTGAAGCGCAGCAGGAACACCGAAACCAGCGCCGCCATCAGGAACGCCAGGACCGTGAACAACTCCTTGGTCGCGCCGCGGCCGAAGCCGATCAGGGCCGACACGATGA
>JBIICO010000082.1:0-13346 GCA_044238855.1 Caulobacter sp. | reverse complement strand
GATTGCCCATCCCGAAGTCGATGATGTCGGTGCCTTGGGCGCGAAGCTTTGCCTTGATGCGATTCACCTCCTCCAGAACGTAGGGAGGCAGGCGTCGGATACGGTGGAACTCGGTCGTCATGAGGGGCTCGTCTGCGCCATCGGGCGCGCGCTGGAGCGGAGGTCGCGCATGGATATAGCCCGGGAGGGCGCATTCCAAGCAGGTTCAGGGAAAAACGTGCCCCCGCCGCGCCGGATTCACCTCGGCGGCGGAGGCGGGGTAGCTCGTGCGCGCAGGCTGCGGGCATAGGCCTCCGACTCGGCGATCTCCGCCGCGGTCGGGGCATGCACGTTCACTTCGGCGACCTTGGCCTTCTGATCGGCCACGAAGGCTTCCGTCGCGGTCAGGCTCCAGGTGTCGGGGGCGGCGGTCCGGGCCGTGTAGAGGCCCTCGGCCTCCTGGTCTTGCACGGCGTCGCGCCAGGCCTGGGAGGTGCGCACATCCTCGGGAATCTCGGGGATATCGGCGAAGGTCGGCCAGGGACCGGGGTCCCGCGCCGCCTTGGCGACGATGGCGGCGGCCGGCGAGTTCGGGTCGATCTCGGCGTTCGCGCCGGGCTCCAGCTCGGCGATGGCCTGGCACGCGGTCAGCATCACGGCCGCCCCCGCCAGGAGCGCCAGCCGTCCGGCTCGCCAGAAAATGCGCTTGTCGCCTTCCATTACCGTCCCGGTCTAAGCCATGATCGCGGCAAGCGAAAGGCCACTCGAAGCGGCCACGCGTCGGGAAGGAAACAAGCATGGCCGCCAGCGACGGCAAGACCACGCGAAAGCCGAAGACCACGCCGGCCACGGCGCCGAAGCCGAAGGCGGCCAAACCCGCCGCCGCGCAGGCGCCAAAGCCCAAGGCCGCCAAGCCGAAAGGCGCGCCGAAGGCGCCGCCGAGCGACCGCGTCCAGGCCGCCGCCGCCGCGACCGAACGGCCTCGGGTCGCCCCCGGCCCGATCCCCGATCCGGCCGCCTTCACCGATCCCGCCGCCTTCATGTCGTCGCAGCAGCGCGAGGCTCTGGAGAAGCTGTCGGCGAATCTGGCCCGCGCCGCGGTCACCGCCCAGGGCGCGATCGCCGAAGCCGCCCTTCGCCAGGCGGACAGCCCGGCCGCGCTCAGCCCCGACCCGTTCCACGTCGCCCCGGCCCTGACCGACGTCATGGGCCGCCTCGCCGCGCAGCCCGACCGGCTGCTGCGGGCCCAGGCCGACCTGTTCAGCCGCTACCTCGACCTCTGGCAGACCACGGCCCGCCGCATGGCCGGCGAAACGGTCGAGCCGGTCGTCGAGCCCGCCAAAGGCGACAAGCGCTTCAACGATCCGGACTGGGGCGTGCACCCGATGTTCGACGTGATGAAGCAGTCCTACCTGTTGACCAGCAACTGGCTGAACAGCCTGGTGGCGGAGGTGGACGGCGTGGACCCGCTGGAGAAGCGCCGCGTCGAGTTCTTCATGAAGATGCTGACGGACGCGATCTCGCCGTCGAACTTCCTGATGTCGAACCCCGCCGCCCTTCGCGAGGCGATGCAGAGCAACGGCGCCAGCCTGGTGCGCGGCATGGAGAATTTCGCCGCCGATCTGACCCGCGGCGGCGGCCAGCTGGCGATCAGCCAGACGGACATGGACCAGTTCAAGGTCGGCGAGAATGTCGCCACCGCCCCGGGCAAGGTCGTCTACCAGAACGATATCCTGCAGCTGATCCAGTACCAGCCGACCACCGAGCAGGTGCACGAGATCCCGCTGCTGCTGTTCACGCCCTGGATCAACAAGTTCTACATCATCGACCTGCGGCCCGATAACAGCCTGGTCCGCTGGCTGACCTCGCAGGGCTTCAGCGTCTTCGTGACCAGCTGGGTGAACCCGGACGAGACGCTCGCCGCCAAGACCTTCGAGAGCTACCTGAAGGAAGGCATCTACGACGCCACCCGCCAGGTCATGAAGCAGTGCGGGACGGACCGGGTGAACACGGTCGGCTACTGCATCGGCGGCACCCTGCTCTCCTGCGCCCTCGCCCACATGGCCGCGCACGGCGACAAGCGGATCGCCTCGGCGACCTTCTTCGCCGCCCAGCAGGACTTCGCCGAGGCCGGCGACCTGCGGCTGTTCGTCGACGACGCCTGGCTGTCGGAGATCGAGGAGCGGATGAACCAGGCTGGCGGTTTCCTGCCCGGCAAGTCGATGGCCGACACCTTCAACTCGCTCCGCGGCAACGACCTGATCTGGTCTTTCTTCGTGAACAACTACCTGATGGGCAAGGAGCCGAAGCCGTTCGACCTGCTGTTCTGGAACAGCGACCAGACGCGGATGCCCAAGGCGCTGCACCTGTTCTACCTGCGCAACTTCTACAAGGACAACGCGCTGGCCGAGGGCAAGCTGACCCTCGACGGCGTGCAGCTGGATCTGTCGAAGGTGAAGACGCCGATCTACGTCCAGTCCTCGCGCGACGACCATATCGCCCCGTATCGGAGCATCTATCGAGGGGCGAAACTGTTCGGCGGGCCGGTCAATTTCACCATGGCCGGCAGCGGCCACATCGCCGGGGTGATCAACCACCCGGATGCCAGGAAGTACCAGCACTGGATCAACCCCGAGCTGCCCGCCACCGTGGCCGAATGGCAGGCAGGCGCTGTCGAGCATCCGGGCAGTTGGTGGCCCCACTGGGGCGCCTGGCTGGCGGAGAAGTCAGGGCCTCTGGTCCCGGCGCGCGATCCGTCGAAAGGTCCGCTGGGCGCGCCGCTGGAGGACGCGCCCGGGAGCTTCGTGAAGGTGCGGTCCTGATCCCACAGCCCGTGACGGCGGAGGCGCTGGAAGCGTCCCTGCCCGGCTATGTCGAACTTCTGGAGGCCTGCGTCGCGGACGGGGCGTCGATCGGCTTTCTGCACCCGATGCCGGCCGGTGAGGCGGAAGCGTTCTGGCGCGGCGTCGCGGGCGGCGTCGCGGCCGGCGAAGTCCTGATGTGGACCATCTCCGACGACGACGGCCCGCTCGGCACGATCCAGCTGCACCCTGTCGGCAAGCCCAACGGGGCCCACCGCGCCGAGATCGCCAAGCTGATGGTGCATCCGCGGGCGCGGGGCCGGGGCCTGGCGAAGCATCTGATGCAGACCGCCGAGGACGCGGCACGGTCGCTCGGCCGCCGCCTGCTGGTGCTCGACACCGTCGAGGGCGGCGTGGCCGACGGCCTCTACCGCAAGCTCGGCTGGACCGAAGCCGGCAAGATCCCCGACTTCGCGCTCAGGAGCGGCGGCGGGGCCGAGGCGACCGTGGTGTTCTGGAAACAGATCTAGCGCGTTGCGTCCTTGGACACGCCGCTTCGCGCCTGCTCGGGATGACATATGGAGCGAGCTCCGAGCACGTCATGGCGAGCCGCGCCGAAGGCGCGCGCGCAGCCACGCAAGACGCGACTCTGACGACATATAATCTGACGACAAAGCGAGACATTCCGCGACAATCGTGGACAGACGCCTCGGCCCGCTTCCCCGATTTGTCCCCGCGTTCCGGCCTGGGCGCACAATGAGCGGATGAGAAGCCGCACCAACCCCCGAAAAGCCCTTGTCGGTCGACGCTTGCGCGCGATCGGGCCCTCCCGCCAGCCAGTCTCTGGCCCCGGCGGCGAGCAACGTCCGATCAGCGCCTTTCCCCGCATCGTCGTCTCCCGCCGGGCGCGGAAAGACGGACTGGAGACTCTCGCCCTTTTCCAGGCGGCCCACGGACGTCTTGAGTTTCCGCCCGCTAGCCGAGCGTCAGCATCAGCTTCGGCCGTTCCCAGTCGATGCCGTCGCCCGGCGGCGTCACGCCGACATCCACCGCGCCCATGCGGCGGTAGAATCCCGCCGCTTCCGGGTTGGACGAGATCATCACCTTCGCGATGCCCAGAACCCGCGCCCGGTCGGCCATGTGCGAGAACAGGCGGCGGCCGAGCCCCGTACCCTGGGCCGCGTCGGCGGTGAAGAACAGGTCGAGTTCCAGGCCGTCGGCGTGCGGGATCAGGGCGTAGAAGCCCCTCGCCTCGCCGCCCTCGTCGGCGATCCAGACCTCGTGGGCGTCGTCCGGCACGGACCAGCCGCCGGCGAAGGCGACGATCATCGCCCGCGCCGCCGGCCGCTCGTAGCCGTTGCTGGTCGCCATCATGGCCCGCAGCAGGTCGGTGTCCGCGGGCGTCGCCCGCCGGAAGCTCACAGCCCGGCGGCTTCCGGCAGGCCGAGCATCAGGTTCAGGCTCTGCACCGCCGCGCCGGAGGCGCCCTTGCCCAGATTGTCGAGCAGCGCCACCAGCCGCGCCTGGCCCGACGTGTCCGAGCCGAACACGAACAGCTTCATGCGGTTGGTGCCGTTCAGGCCCTCGGGGTCGAGCGTCGTCAGGGCCTTGCACTCCTCGATGCTCGCCACCTCCACGAACGGCGAGCCCGCGTAGTGGTCGGCCAGCGCCTTCCGCAGGTCGGTCAGCGACGCGGCGCCGGACAGCAGCTCCATATGCAGCGGAACCTCGACCAGCATCCCCTGGGCGTAGCGGCCCACGGCGGGGGTGAAGATCGGCCGGGTCAGCAGGCCGCCCCAGCGCTGGATCTCCGGCACGTGCTTGTGGCCCAGGCCCAGCGCGTAGATGCGGTAGGCGACCTGGGTGTAGTTCGGCGAGGACGGGTCCTCGAACTCCGCGATCATCGGCTTGCCGCCGCCGGTGTAGCCGCTGACCGCGTTGATGGTGATCGGGTAGTCGTCAGGCAGGTAGCCGGCCTTCACCAGCGGCCGGATCAGGGCGATGGCGCCCGTCGAGTAGCAGCCGGGATTGGACACCCGCGTCGCCTGGGCCACGGCCTCGCGGTGCTCCGGATCAAGCTCGACGAAGCCGAAGGTCCAGCCTTCCGCCGTGCGGTGGGCGGTGGAGGCGTCGATGATGCGGGTAGCCGGGTTGGTGACCAGGGCCACCGCCTCGCGGGCGGCGTCGTCGGGCAGGCACAGGATCGAGACATCGGCCGCGTTCAGCAGCGCCGCGCGGGCGTCCGCGTCCTTGCGCCGGCCCGGATCGATCGACAGCAGCTGGATGTCCGTGCGGCCGACGAGGCGCTCGTAGATTTGCAGGCCCGTGGTGCCGGCTTCGCCGTCGATGAAGACCTTGGGAGCACTCATGTGCCTCGCCCTTCCTCATTGCGTGGTTCGAGACGCGGCTGCGCCGCTCCTCACCATCACGGGCTTTTCTGGAGCCCAACTGAATTCGTCATTCCGAGGAGCGAGCCCTCAGGCGAGGATCTCGAAGGACGCAACGACGGGACAAAGAAAAAGGGCGCTCCGGTTTCCCGAAACGCCCTTCTCGCAAAGCAGGTCTGCGAACGACTAGCGCTTCGAGAACTGGAAGCTGCGGCGGGCCTTGGCCTTGCCGTACTTCTTGCGCTCGACGACGCGGCTGTCGCGGGTCAGGAAGCCGTGCGGCTTCAGGACCGGACGCAGGGTCGGTTCGAAGTAGGTCAGGGCCTTGGAGATGCCGTGACGCACGGCGCCGGCCTGGCCCGACAGGCCCGAGCCCTGGACCGAGACGATGACGTCGAACTGGCCTTCGCGGTCGGTGACCTGGAAGGGCTGGGCGATCATCATGCGCAGGACGGGACGCGCGAAGTAGATCTCCTGGTCACGACCGTTGATCGTGATGGAGCCCTTGCCCGGCTTGATCCAGACCTTGGCGATGGCGTTCTTGCGCTTGCCGGTGGCGTAGGCGCGGCCTTGAGCGTCGACCTTGCGTTCGGCCGGCGCGACTTCGGGGTTCGACGAGAGGCCTTGCAGGGCCTCGAAACCTTGGGCTTCGGCCATGACTATTGGCTCCGCGTGTTCTTGCTGTTGCGTTCGGCGAACGCGACCGGCTCAGGGCTCTGAGCCTCGTGGGTGTGCTCGGCTCCGTTGAAGATGCGCAGGTGCGTCATCTGCTTGCGGGCCAGCGGGCTTTCCTTCGGCAGCATGCGCTCGACGGCCTTCTGGAGCACGCGCTCCGGGAAGCGGCCGGCCAGTTGCTTTCCGGCGGTGATCTCCTTGACGCCGCCCGGGTGACCGGTGTGGCGGTAGTAGATCTTCTGGTCGAGCTTGCGGCCCGTGAACTTCACCTTGTCGGCGTTGATCACGACGACATAGTCGCCGCAGTCGACGTGCGGGGTGTAGTCGGGACGATGCTTGCCGCGAAGACGCATGGCGATGAACGACGCGAGACGGCCGACGACGGCGTCCTGGGCGTCGATCACGATCCACTTCTTCTCGACCTCGGCGGGCTTCAGCGAAGCCGTGGTCTTCATCATGGGACAGATCCGTTGCAGGCGGGAACAACCGGTCCCCGACGTGAGGGCGCGGCAATACCTGCGGCGGACGGAGCTGTCAACACATGATGCGCGCTAAATCCGCGCAAACCCTTATGGCAAAGGGGATTGCCGATGTAGGTATTATAATACCGAATATATGCCCTTGCCTTGCAATGAACCTGTCACAGATACCGTCTAGCTGGGCGCCATCCCCGCGGAGCTTACCCCCATGTCCTTCTCCCGCCGCGTCTTTCTCGGCGCCTCGGCCGCTTCCCTCGCCTTCTCCGGCGTCGCCCGCGCGGAAGAGGACGACGCCCTCTACATCAACGAGGTCGAGGGCTACGGCCGGCTGAAGGAGGACCCGTTCGGAGTCTTCGATCTGCCGGAAGGCTTTACCTACAAGGTGGTCTCCCAGGCTGGCGACGCGATGAGCGACGGCCTGGTCACGCCGTACAAGTTCGACGGCATGGGCTGCTTCGGCCTCGACAAGGACCGCGTGATCCTGGTGCGCAACCACGAGCTCAAGCCCAAGGACGTCAACCACGGCCCGGCGGGCGTGCAGGGCCGATTCGCCGGCAAGCTCGACGCCTCCAGGGCCTACGCCCTCGACCCGGAGGGCCGCGTGCTGCCGGGCGGCACGACGACGCTGGTCTACAACATCCGCAAGAACAGGCTCGAGCGCGAGCACCAGAGCCTGGCCGGCACCTCGATCAACTGCGCCGGCGGGATAACCACCTGCGAGGAAACCACCGCCAGGGCCGGCCAGGGCTCGGGCAAGGACCACGGCTGGATCTTCGAGGTGCCGAGCCGCGCCAAGGGTCTCGTCGATCCGGCGCCGCTGAAGGCCATGGGCCGCTTCAAGCGCGAGGCGGCCTGCGTCGATCCCCGCACCGGCGTGGTCTACATGACCGAAGATACGACCGACTCCCTGCTCTACCGCTTCCTGCCCGACACGCCGGGCCAGCTGGCGCTGGGCGGCAAGCTGCAGGCGCTGGGCTTCGTCGACGCCCCCGCCGGCTGCGACACCCGCAACTGGACGGGCGCGATCGGCATGATCCAGGGCGACTGGCGCGACGCGCGCTGGATCGACCTCGACAACCCGGAATCGCCCGATGACGACCTGCGCCTGCGCGGCGCCAAGGCCGGGGCGGCGGTGTTCGCCCGCGGCGAAGGCATCTTCTGGGGCAAGGACGAGCTCTACTTCACGTGCACCTCGGGCGGGGCGGCGGGCGCGGGCCAGATCATGCGCTACGTCCCCTCGGCCCGCGAAGGCCAGGCCGACGAGGCGAACGCGCCCGGCAAGGCGCAGCTGTTCCTCGAGTCGAAGGACGCCAGGGTGCTGGACTACGCCGACAACATCGCCATCTCGCCCTGGGGCCACATCATCGTCTGCGAAGACCGCTACTCGGACACCAAGCGCAACCACCTCAAGGGCATCACACCCGAGGGCAAGGTCTACACGCTGGCCCGCAACGTCTTCCGCGAGAACGCCGAACTGGCCGGCGTCTGCTTCTCGCCGGACGGCTCGACCTTGTTCGTGAACATCTACTGGCCCGGCATCACCCTGGCCGTAACCGGTCCATGGGCGACGTTCAGGGGCTAGAGCCGTCGCACCCGCCAGGCGAAGGCGGTCGCGGCGCCCAGCAGCGCCACCGCGCCGAGCTGGTGAAGGATGCCCAGCCACAGGGGCACGCCGGCCATCAGGGTGGCGATGCCCAGCAGCGCCTGCGCCAGCGTCACCCCGACCGCCACGATCGCCAGTTGCTTGGCCTGGGGCGACAGGTAGCGATGCCGCCAGGCGAAGACGCCGAGGGCGATCGAGCAGCCGAACAGGATGTAGGCGCCGATCCGGTGGTGCAGCTGCACCGAGGCCTGATTGTGGGCGATGGTGTGCCAGATCCCCTCGCCCGGATAGTCGCGCGGAAATAGCGCGCCGTTCATCAGCGGCCAGTCATTGTAGGTGAAGCCCGCGTGGGCCCCGGCCACCAGCGCGCCCAGCAGACTCTGGAAGAACACCCCGATCAGGAAGGCCAGCGCCACACCGCGCCAGCGGGTCGGGTTCTCCTGTCGCGGCGAGCCGAACCAGGCGTCCAGCGCCGTCCAGAACAGCAGCACGATCAGCGCCAGCGCCAGGCCCAGGTGCACGGCCAGCCGCTCCGGCGCGACGCTGACCCGGTCGGCCAGGCCGCTGGAGACCATCCACCAGCCGATTGCGCCCTGAAGTCCGCCCAGCGCGAACATCGCCCCGCAGCGCCAGATCAGGCGCCTGGGGATGTCCTTGCGGATCAGGAAGACGACGAACGGCACGGCGAACACCAGGCCGACCAGACGGCCGAGGAAGCGATGCGCCCACTCCCACCAGTAGATGCCCTTGAAGTCGTCCAGGCTCATGCCACGGTTGACCTGCTGGTACTGTGGAATTTCGCGGTACTTGGCGAACTCCGCCTGCCAGGCCTGGTCGGACATCGGCGGCACGGCGCCGGTGACCGGGCGCCACTCGGTGATCGACAGGCCGGACCCCGTCAGGCGGGTGGACCCGCCGACGACGACCATCGCCAGCACGAGAGCGGCGACGGCGAACAGCCAGATGGCAACCGGGCGAGACCGGTCGGAACGCAAGAACGAGGTCATCACCGCCTCAGCTGGCCCCTCCAAGAGCGCGTCTTCCTAGGCCGCCTTTACCAAACGGTCCAGAGCCGTGACGCAGCGGCAAACCGCTGTCATGCTGGCGGAGATGCCCGACAAGAGCCTCTTCGCCCTCGCCGTCACCGGATTGCTGGCCGGCGTGCTGGCGCGCGCGCTGGTCGGCCGGCGCCAGTCGCTGTTCGCCAGCCTCGGCTTCGGGCTGCTCGGCGCGCTGGGCGGAGCGGCGGCCGCGGGGCTGCTGGGCCTGCCCACCGACAGCCCGCCGACCTTCCTGATCGCAGCCTTGGCCGGCGCGACGCTGCTGTTGTCGATCTACGCCCTGGTCGTCCGCCGCTAGCGCGCGGAACCTTCCCTGCCCGGTCCCGGTTTCCATCGCAGGAAAACAAGGTTGGAGGAGGCCTCCCATGGAAGGCGTGAACTGGCTCATCGCCATCGTCATCGGCATTCTCGCCGGCTGGATCGCCGAGCGGGTGATGAATCGAAACCACGGCATCGTGGTGAACCTGATCGTCGGCCTGGTCGGTGCGCTGATCGGCAACTTCCTCGCCGGCCTGGCGGGCATTGCCTACAGCGGCTTCATCGCCAGCCTGATCGCCTCGGTGGTGGGCGCGATCGTGCTGCTGTTCATCCTCGGCCTGTTCAAACGCCGGGGCTGACCGTATGACCGCCGGCGGCGGATCTCCCGCCGCCGGAGATGTCCATGAACCCGCGCCTGAAGAAGCTGATCGGCATGCTGGGCATGCTCGTCTTCCTGTTCTTCTATGTGGTCCTGGCCATCACCATCGCTGACCACCTGCCCAGGCACTGGATCATTCAGGTGATCTACTTCGCGGTGATCGGCGTGGCCTGGGGCGTGCCGCTGTTTCCGCTGCTGAGCTGGATGAACCGGGAACCCGGCCAGAAGAAGTGATGGTCGGAGCGGCGGGATTCGAACCCACGACCCCTTGACCCCCAGTCAAGTGCGCTACCAGGCTGCGCTACGCTCCGACACCGTTTTACGACGCGCCGCGAAGCGACCCGTCGAAGGGGAGCGCCCTTATAGGCAGGCGCCCCCGGCCCGGCAATGGGGCATTTGAGGAAGTTTCAGCGGCCCTTGAGCAGCGCGTCGAGCCGCGCCTTGACGGCATTGAGGTCGTTCAGCGCGAAGGTCAGGCGATCGCGCGTCTCCCCACCCATGCCGGCGGCGGCCGGCGGGATATTCAGCGCCTCTCCGGCCTCGGGCGTCGGCGCGGCCTCGCCCTCGCCCACCGCGGCCAGGCGACGGACACCCTGCTCCTTGTGGAGCTTCTGGACGCCCTTGATGGTGTAGCCCTCATCGTGCAGCAGGGCGCGCACGCCGCGCAGGACGGCGATGTCCTGCGGGCGGTAGAAGCGCCGCCCGCCGGCGCGCTTCATCGGACGGATGAAGGAGAACTTGGTCTCCCAGAAACGCAGCACGTGCTGCGGCACGCCAAGCTCGTCGGCGGCTTCGGAGATGGTGCGGAAGGCGTTGGGGCCCTTCGCCACCGGGCTCCTCCTAGTCGCTCAGCGCGCGGTCGATGCGCGCTTTCATCACTTGCGAGGCGCGGAAACCGATCACGCGCCGCGGCTCGATCTCGGCCGGCTCGCCGGTCTTGGGGTTGCGGCCCATGCGGGCGCGCTTGGCCCTGACCTGAAAGACGCCGAAGCCCGACAGTTTCACGGTCTCGCCCGCTTCAAGCGCTTCGGCCACCAGATCGAGCGTGCGCTCGACCAGGCCTCCGCAGTCCTGCCGCGTCAGCCCGACTTCCTCGTGAACGGCCTCGGTAAGGTCCGCCCGCGTCAAGGTCGCGCCCTTCATGCCCCCGGTCTCCAAAACCCCGTCAACTGAAGGGTGCATGGCAAGATTGCCGCGTCAAGTCAAAGGGTTCCCGCGAAGAACGGAAACGAAATCAGAGGCGAATGACGCATGCGCCCCAGGTCAGGCCGCCACCCATGGCTTCCAGAAGCAGCAGATCGCCCTTCTTGATGCGTCCGTCGGCGATGCCCTGGGCCATGGCGAGCGGAATCGACGCGGCCGAAGTGTTGGCGTGGTCGCCGACCGTCTGGATCACCTTGTGCTCGTCGATGCCCAGACGATTGGCCACGCCGGCCAGAATCCGCTGGTTGGCCTGGTGCGGAATGAACCAGTCGACGTCCTTGACCTCGACGCCCGCGTGGGCGGCGGCGGCGATGACGGCCTCGGAGATGTTGATCACCGCGTGCTTGAAGACCTGATTGCCCTGCATCCGCAGCTTGCCGACGGTGCCCGTCGTCGACGGGCCGCCGTCGACATAGAGCAGGTCCTGCTTGGTCCCGTCGCAACGTAGGGCGAAGCCCAGCATGCCGCGGTCCGCGGTGGTCCCCTGCCCTTCGCCCGGCTCCAGCACCACCGCGCCGGCGCCGTCGCCGAACAGCACGCAGGTGCCCCGGTCGGACCAGTCCATGAGGCGGGTCATGGTTTCGGCGCCGATGACCAGCGCGCACTTCGAATGCCCGCGCGCCACGAAACCGTCCGCGACGCTCAGCGCGTAGACGAAGCCCGAGCAGACGGCCTGGACATCGAAGGCGATGCCGACCGGGCAGCCGAGCTTGCGCTGGACGATCGCCGCCGCCGCCGGGAAGGTCAGGTCGGCGGTGGTGGTCGCCACCACGATCAGGTCGATGTCGGCCGGCGTCTTGCCCGCGTCGGCGAGCGCCTTCTTCGCGGCCTCGACGGCGAGATCGGACACCGCCTGGTCGTCGGCGGCCTTGTGGCGCTGACGGATGCCGGTGCGTTCGCGGATCCATTCGTCGGATGTGTCGACGATCTTCGAGAGATCTTCGTTGGTGACCACGTTCTCCGGCAGATAGCCGCCGACGCCGGTCACCACGCTACGCAGGACGCTCACTCGCTTGCTCCCTCGGCCGGGGCCGCCTTCGCTTCGGACAGCGTGGCGGTCAGCCGCTTCATGTTTCGCGCGATCTCGGCGGAAAAGTCGCTCCGCGCCAGATCGACGGCCACCTTTATGGCGGCGGCGTACCCCTTGGCGTCGGCCCCGCCGTGGCTCTTCACCACGATGCCGTTCAGGCCCAGCAGCGGACCGCCGTTGACCGCGCCCGGGTCCATCCGCTTGCGCATGCTGCCCAGCGCGCCGGCGGCGAACAGCGCGCCCAGCATCGCCAGGGGACTGGACTTGAAGGCGCCGCGCAGCTCGTTGCCGAAGAAACGCGCCAGACCCTCGGCGGTTTTCAGGGCGATGTTGCCGGTGAAGCCATCGGTGACGATCACGTCGACCGTCCCCTTGGCGATGTCGTTGCCTTCGACGAAGCCCTTGTAGTCGAGATCCAGCTTGGTGACCTTCAGCAAGGCATGCGCCTCGCGGACGTCCTCGTGGCCCTTCTGTTCCTCTGAGCCGACGTTGAGCAGGCCTACGGTCGGCCGGGTCGAGCCGTGGACGGCATGGTGGAAGGCCGCGCCCATGATGGCGAACTCGACCAGCTGCTCGGCGTCGCTCTCGATGTTGGCGCCGACGTCGAGCACGGCGGTGATGCCGCGCGAGGTCGGCCAGCTGGCGACGATGGCCGGACGCTTGATGTCGTCGGCCATGCGCAGGACCAGCATCGAGATCGCCATCAGCGCGCCGGTGTTGCCGGCGGAGACGGCGGCCTGGGCTTCGCCGGTCTTCACCGACTCGGCGGCGTTCCAGACGCTGGAGCCCTTGCCGCGGCGCATGGCCTGGGCGGGCTTCTCGTCCATGGTCACGAACTTGTCGGTGTGGCGGACCTCGCTGGCGGCCTTCGCCGCCGGCAACCTGGCCAGTTCGGCCTCGATCTGGGCCTGGTCGCCGTGGAGCAGGAACTTCACGCCCGGCAGGGTCCGGGCGGCGATGTCCACGGCGGGAACCACCACGGACGGCCCGTGATCGCCGCCCATGGCGTCGATTGAAATGACGAGTGTCTGGGACAAGGCCGGTCGCGAATCCGTCACGAACGCGCCCCGAGGACGCAGCCGCCGGAACTTACGCCTGCGAGACAACGATGCAAGCCCAGGGGCCCGGGCGGGTTATTCCGACGCATCGTCGTCCTTGCGGAGCTGGCGCAGCACCGCGAACGGCGAGGCCGACTCTTCGGTCTTCGGCGGCTCGAACACCGCGCCCGGCTTGCGGGGGAACGGGTCCAGTTCCAGCGACAGATGCTCGACCACGTAGCCGCCCAGGTCGATGACATCGCCCTCGACGACGTCGGGCGGATCGTCGGCCTCGGGGTCGAGGTCGATTTCCTCGCCGAGCTCCTCCTGCGGCGCGTTGGGACTGCCGGCGGGCAGGACGCGGACGGTGAAGTCACCATCCTCGCGGCCGTCGAACGGTTCGCCGGTGGCGCTGCAGATATAGGACACCCGGGCGTCGAAACGGCCCTGGATC
>JBIICO010000201.1:0-6467 GCA_044238855.1 Caulobacter sp. | reverse complement strand
CATGCTGGCGCCCCCCGAGCACGATGGTGGCCGTGCGCGTGGCCAGCGGCGCGGCCATGACCACGTCGGGGTCGGTCCGCGGCAGGGCTTCCAGCCGGGCGGCGTCCAGGCCCCGCGTCGCGGCCGCGGCCTGACGGATCCGCAGCATGTCGACGCCGGTCTGGCGGAACTGCTCCAGCGCGGCGATCTGCGCGACGTGGGCGATGGTGAGCAGGGCGACGATCGCCGCCGAGCCGATGACCACGCCGAGCAGCGCCAGGATCGACCGTCGCCCCTGCCCCCGCAGGTTCAGCAGGGCCTCGGCGACCAGCTCGGACAGGGGCGCGCGCGCTGTCGTCATGGCGTCGCGCCCGGAACCAGGATCTGGCCGTCGCGGATCTCGATGGTCCGGTCGCAGAGGGCCGCCTTCTCGTGGTCGTGGGTGACCATCAGGATGGTGACGCCGAGGTCCCTGTTGAGCGTTCGCAGCAGGGTCATCACCTCGGCGCCGGTCTCGCTGTCGAGGTTGCCGGTCGGCTCGTCGGCGAGGATCAGCTTGGGTTCGCCGATCAGCGCGCGGGCCAGGGCGACCCGCTGCTTCTGGCCGCCGGACATCTGGTCCGGACGATGGCCGGCGCGATGGGACAGGCCCACCCGATCAAGCATCGCCAGCGCCTTCTCGCGACGCTCCGCCCGTCCGGCGCCGCGATACAGCAGCGGCAGCGCGGCATTCTCCCAGGCCGTCAACCGGGCCAGGAGATGGAAGGACTGGAAGACGAAGCCGATGAGCCGGTTGCGGAGGCGGGCGGCCTCGGCGGGGTCCAGGTTCTCGATGGAATGGCCGTCGATGCGAAGGCGGCCGCTGTCGGGCGCGTCGAGCAGGCCGATGATGTTCAGAAGGGTGCTCTTGCCCGAGCCCGAGGGGCCGACCAGGGCGGCGAACTCCCCCTGAGGGACGTGGATATTGGCCCCTCTCAGGACGACGTCCGAGGGCTGCGGTCCGTAGGCCTTGCCGAGCTTGACCCCCGAAATCACCACTCCCCCACTACGCTACTGGAAAAAGGAGAGCCGCCCCCGGGTGGACGGCTCTCCAGTCACGCTAGGAAACAGTCAGAGCCGGCGACGAGGTGATCGCCGCGGAGATCGTGCACGGCGCCGAGAAGCCGAACACGGTGCCCGGGATCGTGCCGGCGGCGGTGCCGCCGTTGGGCGAGTTGGTCCAGGTGCCGGTCACGCTGGCCGAGCCCTGGGTGCAGGTGCCGAACAGGGTGGTGGCGGTGATCCCGGTCACGGAGATCGGAGCGGACCCCGAGCCGTACGTGCCGGTGGTCACGACCCAGTCGCTGTTCAGCGTCACGGAGGCGCAGAGGCCGCTCGTGCCCAGCTTCTTGCCGTTCGCGGCCACGGTGATGGTGCCGTTGCTGTTCACGGTGCCCGAGAAGGTGTTGCTGCAGTTCAGGGTCTGGCTCTGGGTGACGACGCTGTTGATCGTCAGGGTAACCGCGCCGGTGGGCGTGACGGTCGCGGCCGAGGCCGGGCTCGCGGCCAGAACCATCACAGCCAGGGCGGCGGCGCTCATGCTGATTTTTTTGAACATCTGCTTCTCTCCCTACATCTTGTTCGCAACCTCAAGTGGCTGCAATACAACTGTGAGGGGTATTTACATGAGAGTCAAAAAGATTATTTAAAACAATGACTTAGAGAAAATTGCGCACGACATCGCGCGCCGAAACCGGCGCTGGAACTCGAAAAAGGCGGCCGCCCCGGGGAGGAAGGGGCGGCCGCGGAAGCCCCGGATCAGAACCTTCCGGTGACGCTGACCCCGATCAGCCGGGGATCCAGGGTGAAGACGTTGGTGGTCAGCATGGAGTCGTCGCTGTTGGTGAAGGCGTCGACGATCGGTGCGTCGTCGAAGACGTTCTTCACGTAGGCCTGGAAGACGAGGTTCTTGTCCGGGCTTTCCAGCGTCACGCTGAGGTTGAGGTTGTCCCAGCCCTTCAGCCGGTCATAGGTGGTGTTGTAGACGCGGAAATAGCTCGACGACTGGCGGTAGTAGTCACCGCGCGCCGTCAGATCCCAGTCGTTCAGATGGAAGGTGTACTGGGCGCCGATGTTGGCCGTGAACCGGGGCGCGTTGGGCAGCTCGTTGCCGCTCAGGTCCGCCGCGAAGCCACGACCGCCGTTCGGCGCATCGGTCAACGGGTTGTAGGTGAACCCGAACACCGCATGCCACGGGTAGTTGCTCGGGAAGGCCGGATCGAACGAGCCGACGCGCAACGCGCCGCCGCAGAGCGCCGAGAGCGCCTGCACGCCGAACACCGCGGCCATCGGCGAGGCCAGGATGGTCTCGACATGCTGCCGCGGCGCGACGCAGTTCGACGGCACCTGCATCCAGGGGCGCAGCACCACCCAGTCGTCGTTGCCCTGGGTGCGGTTCATGACGTCGATCGAGCTTTCGCCGTCGCCGATCTCGGTCTTCAGGAAGCCGAAGTTGGCGTCGAGGCGGAAGTCCGGCGTCGGCCGCCAGACCGTCTCGATCTCCAGCCCCATCGACTTCGCGTCGAAGTTCTCGTTCAGCGCGATGCGGTCGACGATCTGCGAGACCTGATAGTCCTTGTAGTCATAGTAGAAGGCCGTGACGTTCAGGCGCAGGGTGTCGTCGAACAGGCTGTTCTTCGTGCCGATCTCGAAGGCGTTGACGTATTCCGGCTCGAAGGTCTCCGGCAGCGGCTGGTACTGGACCACCGCGGTGTTGATGTCCGCGCGCGGCGGATTGGCGCCGCCGCCCTTGTAGCCGCGGGCGTAGGACGCATAGAGCAGGGTGTTGTCGGTGAACGACAGCTCGGGCTTCCAGTCGAGCACGAAACGGCCGGTCCAGGCGGTCCAGCCCTGTTCGATGTCCGGCAGCGGCGGATAGCCCCTCGACACCGAGCCGCCCGACGACGGCCCGAAGCCCAGCAGGTCCCAGGTGCCCAGCAGCAGCTGGCTGGGATAGGGCGTCGCCGTCTTCTCGTCGTCCGTGTAGCGCAGGCCGACAGTCATGCGCAGTTCCGGCGACAGGTCGAAGTAACCCTCGCCGAAGATGGCCCACGACCGGGTGTGCACCTCGTTCTTGCTGCGGAAGTAGTTGTGGCCGTCGCCCTGCAGCTTGTTCAGCGGCGAGGGGTCGACATAGATGCACTCGCGCGTGGCGCTGCTCTCGCAGAGCGTCTTCTGGCGGATGAAGGGCGAGGCCAGGTCGACGTTGTAGAAATACTCGCCGATCAGCGAAAACACGTTGTTGAAGACGAAGTAGTCATCCCGCGACTCGAAATCGAGATAGTTGGCGCCGAGGCTGAAGTTGAACGGCCCGTCCCACGATGACTGCAGCCGGAACTCCTGGCTCCATTGCCGATTGTCCGACCGGCTGAGGTCGACCGACAGCATGCGGTCCGAGGCGCCCAGCTGCGGGTCGGTGTAGATTCCGCCCGGCGCCGCCAGCGACGGCGACGGCGCGTTGAAAATGTCGACGACGTTGGTGCTGTCGTTGAAGATCGGGTTGGAGACGTACCGCGCGTAGTCCTGCGACGAGTAGTAGTCGTCCTTCGCGTACAGGGTCTGCGAGTAGAAGGTCAGGCCCTCGGTGATATCGAATTCGATGTTGAGCTGGGCGACGTCGTTCTTGGCCCGGAACACCGGATCGTAGCTGGTCGCGATCGTCCGCAGGTCGCGCGACTGCGACAGGCCGGCGTACGGATCCAGCTGCTCGTTGACCGCATAGACGATGTCTCCGGTCGTCGGATGGCGGCCGTAGGAGATCTGCGAGGCGATGTAGATCTGCGACAGCCCGGCGCCGTTCGGCACGCCGTAGGCATCCGACGAATAGAGACTGCCCGCGGAACAGCCCTGACTCATCCGGGCCTGGAGCAGGCTGTTGGGCACGGTGGTCGAGCCGACCTGCGCGGGACCGGGGTCGCGGGTGCAGAGCTGCTTGCCGGTGCGGGACCGGTTGTCGTCTTCCTCGAAGTGTTCCCAGATCAGGTTCGTGCGGAAGCGGTCGGTAGGCTCCCAGGCCACGGAAAGCCGCGTCGACCACAGGTCGCGGTCGTTCACCTCGGTCTTGTTGAAGCTGTTGTAGTCGAAGCCGTCGCGCTTGGTGAACGAACCGGCGGCGCGGAACCACAACGTGTCCGTCAGCGGGACGTTGATCATCCCCGAGCCGCGGATCGAGTTGTAGTTGCCCAGCTCGCCCTTCACCGACGCCTCGAACCCGGGCTCCGGCAGGGCGGGGATCATGTTGACCACGCCGGCGGTGGCGTTGCGGCCGTAGAGGGTGCCCTGCGGCCCGCGCAGCACCTCCACCCGCGCGACGTCCAGGTATTCCTGCTCGAACAGGCGGTTCCGGAGCACGGGCGTATTGTTGAAGCTGACCGCGACGGCCGGGTCGCTGCCCGCCGAGATGGCCTTGGTCCCGACCCCGCGGATCGAGAAGTTGTACATGCTGAAGTTCGACTTCGAGAAGCTGACGTTCGGGATCGCCCGGACCAGCTCCGGTCCGCCGTCGATCTTCATGTTGTCCAGCGCTTCGGCCGAGAAGGCCGAGACGGCGATCGGCACGTCCTGCGCGGACTCCTCGCGACGCTGCGCCGTGACGATGATGTCATCGACGACCGTCGGCTCGTCCGGCGTCGCCTGCGCGAGCGCCGGCGCCGCCGACAGGAGCAGCGCGCCCAAAGAAACCGTGACCGCCAGGCGCGTGCGAATGCTGGCCGAAAAAGCCATGTTACCTCCCCCGGGAAAGCCGCCCGTCATCGGCGGCTCTTGTGCTTTTGCGTTTCCTCCCGTCTCGTGCTTTTGCCGCACGGCGTGACGGGACCACCGGCGGTTGAAGCCACGATCTCACTATTCACTCCAATGTCAATACTTGCTGACATTGATGTTTATGTGACGCGCGCGGAAGGCTCCGGGCGCCCTTGCGTCAGGCACTGATGCCAGGGCCGGAAAGGCCTGCGTCGTCAAAGGCTTGCCAGGGAGATGGTGCGGGCGGTCGGGCTCGAACCGACACTCCTTGCGGAACCGGATTTTGAGTCCGGCGCGTCTACCAGTTTCACCACGCCCGCACAGGCGTCACCGGCCGTGGCCGGCCGGTCGCGAAGGAGCGTGGATTGCCACAGGGAGCGGGCGGCCGTCCACCTCGAAGTCCGGGTTGGACCTTCTGGCCTCAGCGCCGCCCGATGGCGTCGATCTGTTCCTCGATCACGCCGATCACCACCGCGACCTGGTCCAGGTCCGAGCCCGCCTCGCCCAGCGCCCGGGCGATCACATCGCGGCCGGTCTGGAAGTTGGTCAGGCTGGAGATCAGCAGAACCGCCCGCACCCGCGCCTCCGCCGTGATCGGGGCCTGGTCCATCGCCCGGCTGATCAGGGCGGCGGCGAGTTCGATCCCCGGCGCCCAGACCGTGGCGTAGAGGATCTCCGAGGCCGCGCCCGGATCGGTCATCTCGCGCTGCACGAACAGCGCCCGGATGCGGCGGCCGTCGTCGGTCATCAGGAAACGGGCCAGGTCGCCGAACAGCGCCTTCAGCTGCGTCCGCGCCGTCGCCGCGTCCATCGGCGACCGCAGAGCCTCGACGGCCTCGAGCGCCGCGGCGCCCATCACGTCGCGATAGCGCCGGGCGATCTCCTCGGCGCAGGCGCGGTACAGACCCTCCTTGTCGCCGAAGTAGTAGTTCAGCGTCGGGAGGCTGGCCCCCGCCTGCTCGGCGATGCGCCGTGTCGTCGCGCCGGCGAATCCCTCGCGGCCGAAGACGTCCAGCGCGATCTCCAGAACGCGGGCGCGGGTGGCGTCGCCCTTGCGCGACCCGGCGGGCGACTGCCGACGGCCGGAGGTCGGGTCGGCGGGTGTTCCGGCGATGGTCATGCGACTCGCGGCTCCATGTCCGGAGGCTAGGCCATCCAGGCCCCGGGGGGCCAGCGGATCAATAATCTATCCATCGACAGATTAAAACCTATCATTTGCCAGAATCCCGTGCGATGGTTTGGCCGTACCTCGCGAAGGATCCGTCATGACCCTCACCCTCGAACAGCTGCAGGCCAAGGTGGCCAGCCAGAAGACCGCCCTGCCCGCGCTCTACGCGGCGGTCGACTTCGAGGCGACGCCCGAGCGGTTCAACGACGATCCCGTGCCGCTCGACGCCGAGGGCAAGGCCGCGGCCGAGCGGGCGCGCATGCTGGCCGATCCGGAGAAGGTGGCGCGCATGCGGGCCTACTCCATGCTCGGCGACGTGGTGGCCGACGCCTACGCGGCGCTGATGCCGCAGCACGGCTTCCGCAACCTGATCGGCATGCTGACCCGCGCCTGCGACCAGGGGCTGGGCGCCGTGCCCGAGGCGCCGCCCGAGCTGGTCGCCTTCATCCGCGACATGGAGCACGTGCCCGACTGGGTCGACATGAAACTGGTCGAGGAAGGCGCGCGGCTCGACCGCAACGCCACCGCCAACGTCGCGCCG
>JBIICO010000191.1:0-6895 GCA_044238855.1 Caulobacter sp. | reverse complement strand
TGATCCGCGGCGCCTTCATCGCCACCTTCATGAACAAGTACGCCGCCCTGCCGATGGCCCTGACCGGCACGCTGTCGAACGAGACGTCCGCCAAGCGGGTCAAGGAGACGGCGACCTTCTTCGCCACCACGGTGCTGCCGGGGGCGCTGGAGCGCCACGGCCCCGGCTTCCGCGCGGCGGCCATGGTGCGGCTGATGCACTCGATGGTGCGGTTCAACGCGCTGCGCTCGAAAGCCTGGGACAAGTCGACCTTCGGCATCCCCATCCCCCAGGTCGACCAGATGCCGGCCGGGCTGATCCCGATCTTCGTGCTGTCCTACGCGCTGATCGCCAAGGGCAAGACCGAGTTCACGCCCGAGCAGCGCGCCAAGGTCGAGCTGGCCCGCTACCGCTGCTATCTGCTGGGACTGCCCGAGGAGCTGCTGCCGGACACGCCCCAGGGCATCGTCGACGTGATGAACCTGCGCGACCAGACGCTGCGCAAGGGCTTCGACGACCGGACCTGCGGCGTGCTGCTGCGGGCGACGCTCGACGCCTATCTGCCCAAGACGGACAACCTGCCCAACCGGGTGTTCAACACCATCGAGCGCGGCTTCTCGAAGGTGTTCTTCGTGCGCACCTTCCTGAAGGGCGACCAGGCCAGGGCCCGGAGCATGGGCGTGGTTCTGACGCCGGCCGACAAGCTGTTCTTCCTGGGCAGCGCGATCTTCGTCGGGCTTCGGGCCAAGGCCTATGCCCTGGCCATGCGGACGCCCGGCCTGCGCGACGTCGCCGACCGGATCCTGGTGCGCAAGATCCACCGCCTGCTGGCCGACTACGGCCACGCCGAGTTCACCACCGACGCGGCGGCCTACAAGCCGGCGGATCTGGCGAAGGCGGCTTAGCCCGCCTCGCCTCAGATGCTCTTCGGATAGACCGGCGCGATGTCGACCGGGATGTCCTTGAGCGTCGCGATCACCTGTTTGGCCTCCGCGTCGAGGTGGGCGTACCTGTCGAAGAAGGCGACCATGCCGGCGTAGTCGCCGTTGCCCTGCAGACGGACAATATCCGCCGTCAGGTCACGAATGCCGGCTTCCATCTTCGCGTCGTCGACCCGGAACTTCTTCTGCGCCGGATCCCAGACGATCGCGCCCTTGGCCCGCAGGTAGCCGTACTGCAGCGCCGCGCCCCGGCCGTGGGCCTCCGTGTCGCCCCAGCGGGCGGCGCGGAAAAGGCCCGCCAGGTAGGTGGCGAACAGCTGCGGCTTCTCGGCCGCCGGCAGCTCGCCCTTCCGCATCATGAAGAGGATGTTGTAGGCCCCCATGACGTCGGCCTTGGCCTCTTCGGCCGTGCCGCCGATCTCCTTGAGCTCGTCGTCCACCGTGGTCGCGCGACCGTTCACGACGATCGAGCCCGGCCCGATGCTATGCGACAGCTCGTGGAACAGGGTCTCCAGCGTCATGTACTTCTTGTTGACCAGGGGGGCCTGCTCACTGACCAGAACGCGGTCGGCGATGGGCTTGAGGATGCCGTCGTACTTGGCGCCCAGCACGTTCGACAGGATGACCTTCTTGGCCCCCTTGGCCTCGCGCACCCGCTCGTCGTTGGGAAGGTTGAAGGCGATGGTCTGCGGGCCGTGCAGGTTGTCGCCGCCGCCGCTGACCTGTTCGGCCACCGCGATGGGGCTGTCGCCGCCGCGCTTGAAGTTCTTGTAGCGCTCCTCGACCGGGAGGTTGGCCTCCATGGCCTTGAGGTAGGTCTTGTACTTGGCGAGCGCGCCGCTCTCGGTCGGGTTCATCAGGGTGACGAAGGCCTCGAACGCAGCCTTCTGGCCCATCAGCTCGTCCGTGTAGGTTTCGTACGGGCCGATCGCGACCTCGATGGGCGTGCCCTTGAGGTCCATCCAGGCCATCTCGGACTGGAAGTAGTCGTTCGAGCGGAACGACGCCGCCCGCAGGGTCAGGAAAGTCCTGAGGCTCGGGTTGGTGGTGATGCCCGCCGCCTTCTCCAGCAGGGCGGCGGCCTTCTCCAGCTCGGGCTTGTATTCGACCGAATAGGGCACCGCGACCAGCTTGTCCCCCTCGCGCTTGACCACCGTGTAGGTGTCCATCAAGGCGGCCTTCTGGTCGGGGTGTTTGGCCAGATAGGCTTCAAGCTCCGCCTTGGTGAGGTCGGCCGGGTAGAAGCCGTGGCCCGGCCCCTGCCCCGCCCGCTGCTTGTCGTAGATGGCCGTCATCTGGCCGGCCGCCTCGATCAGCAGGTTCACCACCTGTCGCTCCTCGGCGCTCAGGAAGCTGACGTCGGGCGTCATGTTGATCGTAGCGTAGTTCTCGGCGCTCGCGCCCTTCGCGGGCGCGGTGGCTTCGGCGGGCCTGGAGGCGTCCTGGGCGCGGGCGGCGAGCGGCGCGCAGGCCAGGGCCAGCCAGACGAGAGGCGTGTGCATACGCATGGGGAAATTCCGTCGGAGGAACATGGGGTGGACGGACAGTCGCGCCGTCGCGTCCCGACGTCAACGCGGGTTCAGCCCTCGCCCGACAGCCTCGCCGCCGCGCCTTCCAGCCGTTGCAGCAGGCGCTTGAGCTGGGCGACCTCGGCGGGCGCGAGGCCGGCCAGCAGCGCGGCCTCGTAGGCCAGGGCGAGCGGCGCGATCTCCGCGTACAGGCGGCGGCCCGTCTCGGTCAGACCGAGGGTGTGCGAGCGGCCGTCCGACGGGCTGGCCTTGCGGACCACGAGATGGCGGGTGACCAGACCCTGGGCGGCGCGGCTGACGGTGACCTTGTCCATCGCCGTGCGGGCGACGATCGCCTGGGGCGTCAGCGTCTCCTCGGCCAGCACCGCCATCAGCCGCCACTGGGGGATCGACAGGCCGAAACGGTCCTCGTAGGCGCGGGCGATCAGCCTGGAAACGCCGTTCGACGCCACCGACAGCCGGAACGGCAGATAATCGTCCAGCGCGAGCGTGGGCTCGCCGGGCCGCGTCGGCAATGCAGTGATCTTGGCGCTCATGAGACGGCGTCCTCGACGTTTCCTGGGCCTGAAAGTAGTCCCCTCGCACCGGCGCGCAACGGCGCGCCTCGCCCGGATGAACGGGCGCGCCGTTTCGCCCAAGACGCGAGCAGTCGCGTCGAACGCGCCGTTTCGGCGCCTTCAGAGCACCCAGCCGCCCCCGCCGATCGTGCCCGTGAAATCGCCGCCTTGCAGACTGAGATGGAAGTCCGTGGGTCCATCGCCGTCGACGTCCAGCCGGACGTAAGTGGTGTTCTTGCCGGGAAACTGCCGCGGTCGCCCCCAGGGGCCTGTCAGCGCCCCGGACCCGCCACGGTCTGTTCGATGGCGCCGAAGATCGAGTGGCGCCTGGCGTCGCGCATCTCGATGCGGACGGTGTCGCCGTGGCGCAGGAACGGCGTCTTCGCCTCGCCGTCCTGGATGGTCTCGACCGTGCGGATCTCGGCGATGCAGCTATAGCCGAGGCCGCCCTGGTCGATGGGCTTGCCCGGGCCGCCGTCGGCGTCGCGGTTCGAGACCGTGCCCGAGCCGATGATGGTCCCGGCCGACAGGGCGCGGGTTTTCGCCGCGTGGGCGATCAGCGTGCCGAAGTCGAAGGTCATGTCGACGCCGGCGTCCGCCTGGCCGAACGGCTTGCCGTTCAGCTCGACTTCCAGCGCGCCGTGCAGCTTGCCGTCCCTCCAGGCCTCGCCCAGCGCGTCGGGCGTCACCGCCACCGGCGAGAAGGCGCTGGCGGGCTTGGAATGGAAAAAGCCGAAGTTCTTGGCCAGCTCGCCCGGGATCAGGTTGCGCAGCGAGACGTCGTTGACCAGCACGACCAGCCGGACGGCGGCCAGCGCGTCCTCGCGGCTCGCGCCCAGCGGCACGTCGCCGACGATCACGCCGATCTCGCCTTCCAGGTCACAGCCCCAGGCCTCGTCGTTCAGCGGGATCGGATCGCGCGGGGCCAGGAAGCCGTCGGAACCGCCCTGGTACATCAGCGGGTCGGTCCAGAAGCTTTCCGGCATGTCGGCGGCGCGCGCCTTTCGAACCAGGGCGACGTGGTTCACGTAGGCGCTGCCGTCCGCCCACTGGTAGGCGCGGGGCAGCGGCGAATGCGCCTCGTGCTCGTGGAAGCGGTCGCGGGGCACGGCCCCATGCTCGAGGCTCTCGGCCAGTCCCTTCAGGAGCGGTTCGCATCGCCCCCAGTCGTCGAGCGCCGCCTGGAGGGTCGGAGCGATCGTGTCGGCCGGCGCGTAGTACGCGAGGTCGGAGGAGACGACGACGAGACGGCCGTCGCGGCCGCCCTTCAGGGACGCAAGCTTCATTTTCTCTCTTCGAAAAGCGCCTGGATCGCGGGGTCCGGCTTCTTGGGGGATGTCAGGTCGTCGAGGGCGGCGCGCAGCTCGGCCATCCGGGCCGGCTTGTCGCTCCACCAGGCTTCGAACTCGCGGACGGCCTTGCGGACGACGATCAGCTGCTCCTCAAGGGTCAGAGGCTTGTCGTCTTCGTCCTCGTCGTGGCCGTGATGCGGGTCCTTGTGATCGTCGTGAGCCCCGCCGTGACCGCCGCCATGAGCGGGGCGCTCGGCGAGGTCCGTACCGATGTTCAGGGTGATGCTGTGACCATGGACGGTCTCGGCGACCGTGGTCGTGGCGCCGACCGGCTCGGCGACCACGTGGTGCGGCTCGTGCTTGCCGCCATGGCCGCCGCCATGACCACCGTGACCGTGGTCGTCCTTTTTCTTGTCTTTCTTCTTCTCGGGCTTCTTTTCGTCGCCCTCGCCCAGCGCCTCGCCGAGCTTCTTCAACTGCTTGCCGAGGCCCCCGCCGGCCAGCAGGACGCCGCCCAGGTGGGTGCGGATCACCCGGCGCAGGATGTCCGCGCCGCGCAGGATGCCGTACTCGTCCTGGCGCAGGGCGTACCGCGCCGCATGCAGAACGTAGGCGTAGATTTCCTCGAGCCCAGCGGCCGAGCCCTTGCGACGCGCGCTGTCCGGGCCGCTCTGACGCATCAGGTAGAGAACGACCAGCGTCATCACCGCCGCGACGGCCCAGCCGAGCGCGCCCAGCGGCGTCAGCAGTCCGGGCACGTTCTCGGGGCCCCAGGGAAACTCGCTGTGTTCCATCGTCCTCTACACCCCCGCTTGCCGGACCGCCGTTCTAGCCGCCCTTGCGGATCACCCGGCTGACCCTGGCTCCCGCGTCGTAGCGCGAGGGGCCGCCGAACACCGCTATCTCCACGAGAATGTCTCCGCCTTCGGCGTCCGACCAGAGGTAGTTGCGCTCGACCTGCACATTTCGCCCAGCAGGAGAAATTCCGTCGAAAGTGTCGCCCCAGGGCGTGACCTTCGAGGCATCGCGCCAGGACAGCGTCACGGCGCGGCTAAGCTCGTCCTCCGCCATGGCGAGGAGGTCGGGGTCGGAACTGGCGTCGCTCAAATGCGCACTCCTTGCGGCGCGGTAAACTCGGAGGTCTCGGCGTCGCCGGTGTTCACGACGTCGGCGGGTTCGAAAATGATCACCTCAGCCTCCGCGTCGGCGGCGGTGCGATGCTCGACGCCGCGCGGCACGACGATGAACTGACCCGGATGCAGAGTCTCCACCCGGTCGCGGAATTCGACCCTGAAGACGCCCTTCCAGACCAGGAACATCTCTTCGGCGTCCGCGTGGCTATGCCAGGGGAAGACGCCCTCGACCTTGACCAGCCGGACCGTCTGGCCGTTCAGCTCGGCGGCGATCTTCGGCCGCCAGTGGTCCGAGAAGGCGGCGAACTTGTCGGCCAGATCTATGACCGAGCCCTCGCTCATCCCTGCGCCTTCCAGCTGTCGACATAGGCGCTGTTCTCGACCGCCGCCGCGCCGTCGCCCACCTCCAGGGGGTCGCGGGTGTCGATCATCACCGCGTACTCGTCGGTGGCGGGCTTGGACTGCACCAGCATGCTCTTCAGCGCCTTCGGATGCGGCCCGTGGGTGAAGCCCGAGGGGTGGAAGGTCATCATGCCGGCGTCGATGTTGTCCCGGCTGAAGAAGTCGCCGGCGTGGTAGAACAGCACCTCGTCGAAGTCGTCGTTGTTGTGGAAGAACGGGATCTTGATCGCGCCCGGATCGGTCTCGAACGGGCGCGGCGCGAAGGTGCAGACCACGAACCGGTCGGCCAGGAAGGTCGTGTGGACGCTGGGCGGCAGGTGGTAGCGGGCGCTGACCACGGGCCGGAAGTCCTTCACGTTGATCCGCACCGGCGCCAGCTCTCCATGCCAGCCGACCGCGTCCAGCGGGTTGTACGGGAAGGTCGCGACCGAGACCTGGCCACGCTTCTTGATGTGTACGGCCGTCTCGCCATCGTCAGCCTGATGGGCGCGGAAGGCGTCGTCCATGACCGGCGTGTCGAGCATGGCCGGGTCGAACAGCGCGTGCGGGCCCAGCAGGCCCTTGTCGGGCAGGGTGAAGTGGCCGTTGGTCGCCTGGATGGTCAGGATCGCGGTCGGCTCTGAGGGGCTCAGCCGCCACATGGTCCCGCGCGGCAGGTAGAGATAATCGCCGGCCACATAGGCGATGCGGCCATAGTCGCAGAACAGGTCGCCCGCCCCCGCGTGCACGAACAGAAGCTGGTCGCCGTCGGCGTTGCGGGCCAGCGCCGGCATCGGAGCCGTCAGCTTCCAGAAGCGCATTTCGCAGGACGCGTTGTGCAGCACCACGGGCGCGTCCCACGGCGACGGGGCGGCCTCGCCCAGGCCATTCAGGTCGAAGGCGCGGGGCCGCAGCGGCCCCTCGAAGCTGGTCCAGCCGGTCGGCGGGCGGCGGTGCTAGAGGAAGGCGGCCGGGCCGAAGAAGCCCTCCTTGGACACCTCGCGCTCGTAGGTTCCCTCCGGCAGGTCGGCGTGCGCCTGGCGGCTGTGCCGCCCCTGCGCGCCGCGGACGGGAATCCAGTTA
>JBIICO010000081.1:0-13397 GCA_044238855.1 Caulobacter sp. | reverse complement strand
GATCGCCGCCTTGATCTCGGGGTCCTGGGGGTCCGTGCGCGGGCCGAACACGTTGATCACCTTGCCGTCCTTGCCGACCAGCAGCTTGTGGAAGTTCCACACCGGCTCGGCGGGCTCACCGACCTGTTCGAGGGCCCACTTGTAGAACGGGTGGGCGTCATCGCCCTTCACATCGACCTTCGAGGTCATCGGGAAGTCGATGCCATAGGTCGTGCGGCAGAACTCCGCGATCTCCTCGTTCGTGCCCGGCTCCTGGCCCATGAACTGATTGCTCGGCACGCCCAGCACCACCAGGCCCTTGTCCTTGTAATCGCTGTAGAGCGTTTCCAGACCATCGTACTGCGGGGTCAGGCCGCACTTGCTGGCGACGTTCACAACCAGCACCACCTTGTCCCGGAACGTCGTGAACGGCAGCGAGGAGCCGTCGAGGGCGGTGAAGTCATGGTCGTAGGCGGTGGACATGGCGGGGCTCCGGCGGGGTTTGGGGGACTATGACCGCGACAAGGGGAAAGTTCCAAGCCTCACCACCCCCTCGCCCGCTCATCCCGCGAAGGCGGGGACTCAGGTTTCGGACTTGCCTGCGTGGCGGCGTTGCCCAGCCTTGATGGACCTGCGGCCACAAAGCCTGGGTCCCGCCTTCGCGGGGATGAGCGGTACTGGAGGCCTAGCGCGGCGGCTCAGCGGCCTCGGCCACTTGCGCCCGCAGGGTGGCATTCTCGGCTTCGAGCCGCGCCAGGCGGTCGCGCATCGGCTGGAGCGCTTCGGCGAGCTCCCGCTCGGTGAAGCGCGGCGTGATGTGCTGCGGGCAGTTCCAGTCGAAGGCGGCCAGGCGCAGGCGGTAGATGCGCTCGGCCCTGCCCCGATAGCCGGGATCGGCGACGGCAGCGGCGAGGTCCGGCTCGGCCTCGAGGTCGACGATCTCGGCCTCGGCGTAGATCTTGAGCCGGGCGCGGTTCGGGTAGTCCATCAGGAACAGGCTGACCCGGCCGTTGGCGCCGACGTTGCCGGTGCTGATGTACTGGCGATTGCCGCGATAGTCCGCGAAGGCCAGCGTCCGCTCGTCGATCAGCTTGAGAAAGCCCGGCGGCCCGCCGCGGTGCTGGACATAGGGCCAGCCGGTTTCCGACACCGTGGCGATGTAGAAGCTGTCCCGCTGGGCGATGAAGGCCGCCTCGCTTTCGGTGAACCGGTCGGACGTCCGCTCGCCCTCGAAGTTCCGCCAGATGCCGTCGGCGCCCATCTTCGCCTGCGCCGCGCGCACGGCCGGGGTGATCGCGATGTCGAGGTAGTCGTAGGGCATGGCGTCTGTCCGGCTGTCTTGCGTGTCGCTCTCCCCGTGGGAGAGCTGTCGCCGCAAAGCGGTGACTGAGTGGGACGAACTGGCGTCAGCCATCCGACCTCCTAGCCTCCCACTCCCGCCCTGCTTCGCCAAGCGGCTCAGCGGGGCCACCTCTCCCAAGAGGAGAGGAACCGAGCGCAACTCCCCACGGCCTGCGCTAAACCGCGAGCAGTTGTGCTCGCGCTGCTTCTGACCGCTCGGCGTGGTCGTCGGCGAACGGCGTCGCCAACCGCTTCTCGATCAGGGCTTCAAGATTCCACAGCGCCACGTCCCCGGCGGTGATGGCCCCTAAAACCCCGCCGCCTGCTCCACGGCCAGCCCCAGGTCCAGCGCCCTCGCCGCTTCCTCGCCGGTGACCACCGGCCTCGGCGACAGCCCCAGCACCGCCTTCACGAAGCCGCCCACCGACGTCCCCAGCGGGTCCCGTCCGGCCGGGGTCTCGGTGAAGGCCTCGTTCAGCGGGAACGGCGTGGTGTTGCGGAAAGCGCGGGTGATGAAGTCGATCTCCAGCTCGCCCGACGGGTAGACGATCTTCATCGTCCGCACGCGGTCGTCGTGGATGCGGCTGGCCTCGAACACGGCGGTGAAGCCGTCGTCGAAGGTCGCCTCGGCGCGGATCTTGTCCTCGTTCCCCTCGGCCTCGACCGTAAGCGGCTCGGCGTCGGTCAGCGACAGGGCAAGGTCGATGTCGTGGATCATCAGGTCGAGCACGACCGAGACGTCCTTGCTGCGCGGCGACGGCGTGCCGAAGCGGACGGCCTCCAGCCGCAGCGGCTTCTCGGGAATGTCGAGCAGGCCCATGGCCTGGGACACGACGCGTTCCTGGTGCCCGCAGGCGAGGACCACGCCCTGCTTCGCGGCCTCGGCGATCAGACGGTCGGCGTCGTCCAGCGTCGTCGCGAGCGGCTTTTCGACATAGACCGACTTGCCGGCCTTCAGCGCCTGCAAGGCCGCGCCGGCGTGGGTCGTGGCCGGCGACGCGACGGTGACGATGTCGACCACCGCCAGCATGTCGGCCAGGTCTCCGTAGGCCTCGGCGCCGTACTGGTTCGCCATGTCGAAGCAGCGTTCGGGGTGGACGTCGAAGATGCCGACCAGCTCGACGCCTTCCATTTCAGCGTACTTGCGCGCGTGGTAGCCGCCGAAGACGCCCGAGCCGACGACGCCTGCCTTGAGGATCTTTTCCATGAGCCGCTTCTAGCGTGCTTCTCGGCCTTCCGCGAGGTCACGAAACGCGCTAAACGATCGTTTGAATATACACCGTAAAACGGGAGAAGAACGATGACCACGTCGCGTGAGATCCGCCTCAAGAGCCGCCCTGTCGGAACCCCGACCGCCGACAACTTCGAACTGGCCACCGTCGAACTGCCCGCGCCCGGCCCCGGCGAGGTCCAGATCCGCAATCACTGGATGACGGTCGATCCCTACATGCGCGGCCGCATGAACGACGTGAAGAGCTACAGCCCGCCGTTCCAGCTGGGCGAGGCGATGCAGGGCGGCGCCGTGGGCGAGGTCACCGCCTCCAACGACCCGTCGCTGGCCGTCGGCGACCTGGTCCAGTCGATGAACGGCTGGCGCGAAGTGTTCAACGCGCCGGCCAACACGGTGCAGAAGCTGGACACCTTCGGCCTGCCGCCGCAGGCTTTCCTGGGCGTGGCCGGCATGCCGGGCATGACCGCCTGGACCGGCCTGCTGAAGATCGCCGCGCTGAAGGACGGCGACGTCGTCTTCGTGTCCGGCGCCGCCGGCGCGGTCGGCTCGATCGTCGTCCAGATCGCCAAGCTCAAGGGTCACACCGTGATCGGCTCGGCCGGCGGGGCTGACAAAGTCGCCTTCCTGAAGTCGATCGGCTGCGACGAGGTCATCGACTACAAGGCCGAGAAGGACCTGACCGCCGCGCTGATGCGCGCCGCCCCCAAGGGCATCGACGTCTACTTCGAGAACGTCGGCGGCGAGCACATGGACGCGGCCCTGGCCGCCGCCCGTCCATTCGCCCGCTTCGCGCTGTGCGGCATGATCAGTCAGTACAATTCGACCGGCGAGATGTACGGCGTGAAGAACCTGATCGCCGCCGTCGGCAAGAGCATCAGGCTGGAGGGCTTCATCGTCTCCAACAGCTTCCACCTGCTGCCGGAATTCCTGAAGGACATGTCCGGCTGGATCGCCGAAGGCAAGATCCAGTGGAAGGAGACCATCGACGAGGGCATCGAGAACGCTCCCGGCGCTTTCCTGAAGCTGTTCAAGGGGGAGAACACGGGCAAGATGCTGGTCAAGCTCAGCTAGCAAAAACCGTCATCCTCGCGCTCGTCGCGAGGACCCGGGAACACGGGCGAGACACGGAAGGGCGCGGAGCGATCCGCGCCCTTTTCGTTTCGCGCACCACGCATGGGCCCTCGCGACGAGCGCGACGGTGACAACCGGTGGGCGGGCAATGACGCGCTGTTGTGCGACCGCCTGTCGCAACTTCGCTTCCTCCCGCGACACGGGAAGGGTAGAAGCCCGGCCACCGCTTCCTGGAGGGATTTGGCCGTGTCGCGCCTGTTCAGCGCCTATGTGATGATCGACTGGAGCGCCGCCGCGGCCCCGCGGCAGGGCAAGGACTCCATCTGGATCGGCGTCATCAAGCGCGACATCCGTTTCCGGCCGACCTTCGAGGCCTTCAACCCGACGACGCGCGACGCGGCGATGGTCCAGCTGCGCGAAATCCTGGCCGACCTGAAGCGGCGCGGCGAGCGTGCGCTGGTCGGGTTCGACTTTCCGCTGGGCTATCCGGAAGGCACGGCCGCGCTGCTGCAGACCAAGCTGCCGGGCTGGGAAGGCCTGTGGGCGTTCCTCGCCAAGGACGTGGTCGACAAGCCGACCAACGTCAACAACCGCTTCCAGATCGCGGCCAAGATGAACCGGCTGATGACCGACCAGCCCTGGCCGTTCTGGGGCTGTCCGGCCAACGACGCCCAGCGCTGGCTGTCGACCACCAAGCCGACCTTCGACCGCGCCGGCCTGCCGGCCGAGTTCCGCCGCGCCGACCTCGCCACCCACGGAAAGGGCAAGTCGGGGGCCAAGAGCGTCTGGCAGGTGTTCGGCAACGGCACCGTCGGCAGCCAGGCGATCATGGGCATCCCGCGCGTGAAGGCGCTGGCCGATGAGTACGGCGACAAGGGCCGGGTCTGGCCGTTCCAGACCGGGTGGCAAGCGCTGAAGCCCGCCGACCTCGAGGGTGTCGAGGCGGTGTTCGCCGAGGTCTATCCGGCGCTCGGCGACGTGCGTCCCGAAGCCGGCGAGATCGTCGACCGGGCCCAGGTCCGCGCCCTGTGCGAACACTTCCTGCGCCTGGACGAAGCGGGCGACCTGGGCGCCGTCTTCGGCCCCCGGGGCGAAGTCTCCGAAGCCGACAGGGCCGCCGTGGAGGCCGAGGAAGGCTGGATCCTCGGCGCCTGAGCCGCAGGGTCGTCAGCGCCCCGCGAGATACTCCGCCACGGCGTGGAAAGCCGGCAGGGTGACGGGATCGTTGCCCACGCTGCTCGCCACGGGATGGGTGCCGTAGCGCGCGATGACCATTCGCGCCGTCGGATCGACATAGATCGACTGGCCATGGACGCCCCGCGCCATGATCGCGCCGTGGGCGTTGTGGGTGTTCCACCACATGCCGCGGTAGCTCCATCCCGGCAGCAGGTCGTAGCCGGCCTTGGCGAAGTGCGCGGGATCGGCGCCCCGGAACAGGTTGTCGACCGCCGCCCGCGGCAAAACCTGAACGTCGCCGGCCACGCCGCCGTCGAGCACCAGCTGCCCCACCCGCGCCAGGTCACGCAGCCCCGTGTTCAGCCCGCCGCCCGCGAAGGGCGTGCCGACCGAGTCGATGGTCATGTAGGCGTCCTGCTCGGCCCCGATGCGGCTCCAGATCCGATCCGAAAGCAGCTCCGCGGTCGAGCGCCCGCTCGTCCGCGCCAGGATCCAGCCGAGGGTGTCGGTGTTGATGGTCTTGTAGGCGAAGGCCTGCCCGTGCTCGCCCTGCTTCCGCACCGTCCTGAGGTATTCGAACGAGGTGCGCGGCCCATGATCGTCCACCGGACGGGGCAGCGGGCTGGTCGCCTTCATGTAGTCCCAGATCTCGGCGGCCGGATCGGTGTAGGTTTCGCTGTAGCGAAGCCCGGTGGTCATATCGAGCACCTGGCGCAGCGTTGCGTCGGCGAACGCGCTGCCGGCCAGCTCGGGGACCAGCTCGACCACCGTCGTACGGTCTTCGAGAACCCCCTCGACGATGAAGGATTCCGCCAGCAGGCCCATCAGCGACTTCGTGATCGACATGGCCGCGTGCTGGCCGGTCTCGGTCAGGGCGCCGGCGTACCGCTCGTGGACGATCACGCCGTCGCGCAGAACGACGACGCCGTCGGTGTAGTTGGCCAGCAGGGACTCGGCCCAGGTCATCTCGCGGTCGCCGCCGAGCGGCGTGAAGCGGATCGCGTCGATCGCCGGGTCGATGTCGCGGGCCAAGGGGAACGCCGCGCCCGCGCCGCGGCTCACGCCCACGGTCGGGTTCAGCTGGCGCATGTTGCAGAAGGTCCAGCGCAGCCGCGGAAAGCGATGGACGTTCGCGTCGGTCATGGCCAGCACCCGGTCGGCCGGCGGCGGAGCGCCCACCATCCAGCCGAGAGCGCGCGGATCGGAAGCGACGGCGTCGGGCGGCTTGTCGGTCATGCTGCGTGTCTCCTGGCGACCGTCATAGGCCGCCTCGGAGCGATCGCAACCCGGTTTGGACCCGCGAGACGCCGAAGCCCCGGGTCACGGCGCCCTTGTCGGGCGGCGCGTTTCAGGGCCAACCTCCCCCACCGCCGGGGAGGGCGTACGATGACCGAGACCACGGTCCAAAGACACCAGTCCATCGACGCCGTGCGCGGCTTCGCCGTGCTGGGCATCCTGCTGATGAACATCGTCGGCATGGGCCTGCCGAGCTTCGCCTATATCGACCCGACCTACTACGGCGGCCACGAGGGGGCGAACCTGTGGGCCTGGGCGATCAACTTCGTCCTGGCCGACGGCAAGATGCGCGGCCTGTTCACGATGCTGTTCGGGGCCAGCATGCTGCTCATCGCCGACCGCGCCGAGGGACGCCGGCCCGGACCGGCCGCGACGCACTACCGGCGCATGCTCTGGCTGTTCGTCATCGGCATGCTGCACGCCTATCTGCTGTTCTTCGGCGACATCCTGGTCACCTACGCCATCGCCGGGGCGCTGGTGTTCTTCTGCCGCAAGTGGGGCCCGCGCACGCTGATCGGCTTCGGCGCGGCGATCCTGCTGGCGCTGCTGGCCAAGGGCATGGTCGAGGCCCACCACCTGGGCCTGCTGCGCGAGGCCGCGACCGCCCCGGGCGCCTCGGCCGAGACCGTGAAGGCCTGGCAGGAGGCATCCTTCTATCTCAGCCCGCCGGCCGAGTTCGGCGAGGCGGAGTTGCGCGGCTATCGCGGCGGTTTCCTCGACGCCGTCGAGGTGCGCGCCCAGATGGCCGTGATCATGCAGACCTTCTACCTGCTGATGGAGGCGTTGCCCGAAGCCGTCGGCCAGATGCTGGTCGGCATGGGCCTGTTCAAGCTCGGCTTCTTCACGCTCGGCTGGAAGACGCGGAGCTACGCAATCCTGATCGCCGTCGGCTGGGGGATCGGCGTGCCGCTGACCGCCGTCTTGGCCTGGGCGACGGTGCAGAGCGGCTTCGACCCGATCCACCGTCAGTTCTGGACCATTCTGGCCGCCCTGCCCCGCCCATTCATCGCCCTGGCCCACGCGAGCGCCCTGCTGCTTCTCGTCAGATCGGGCGCGCTGGACTGGCTGGTCAGCCGGCTGGCGGCGGCCGGGCGTATGGCCTTCACCAACTATCTCGGAACCTCGATCATCACCGCGATCCTCTTCTGCGGCTTCGGCTTCGGCCTGTACGGCGCGCTCGAACGGGCGGAGCTCTACTGGGTGGTGGCCGGGATCTGGGCGGTCATCCTGCTGTGGAGCAAGCCCTGGCTGGCGCGCTTCCAGTACGGCCCGTTCGAGTGGATCTGGCGCTCGCTGGTGATGTGGAAGCCGCAGCCGTTCCTGAAGCGATGATCGACCGGCGGGGACTGTTGCTCGGCCTGGCGGCGGGGGGCCTCGGCCTGCGCGCGGGCGAGGCGGCGGCGCATGGTCCCGGGGCCCGGTCGTTCGCCTACGGCCCCGCTCCGGCCCAGCGCCTGGACGTCTATCCGAACCCGCGGCTCCACCGGTCCCCGGTGCTGGTGTTCGTGCACGGCGGCGGCTGGCGGAGCGGAAGCCGGGACAGGATCTACGCGCTGGAGGCCTACGCGCGGGCCCACGGCTTCCTGCTGGTTTCGATCGACTACCGCGTCCTGCCGCAAGCCAGGGACGCCGGCGACTGCGCGCGGGACGTCGCGGCGGCGGTCGGCTGGGTCCGGGCCAATGCGGCGAAGCACGGCGGCGACCCGAGGCGCATCGTCCTGGTGGGCCACTCGGCGGGCGCGCACCTGTCGGCGCTGGTGGCGACCGATGCGGCGTACCTGGCCGCCGTGAAGATGAAGCCGGCCGATCTCGCCGGCGCGGTGCTGCTGGACGGCATGCCCTACGACGCCCTGCCGCTGATCGCGATCGAGAAGCGCTGGCCCCACGCCAATCCGGACTGGATGATCCCCGGCCTCGGCGCCAGGCCCGCCGCGCTGTCGCCGACCCTGCGGGTCCGGACGGGCGGCGCCTATCCGCCGATGCTGGTCGTCTACGCCGGCCGCCGCGCCGACGCCGCCCGGGACGCCAACGCTTTCGCCCGCCGCCTGCGCGAGGTCGGCGCCCCGGTCGAGGTCGTGCGCGCCTACGGCGACACCCACGGCCTGCTGAACAAGGAATTCGGCGTCGCGGGCGACCGCGAGGGCGAACGCGCGGCGCGGTTCATCGCCACCGGCAAACTGTGACTCGACGGAAGAGGTCTCTCCGGGCGTTGTAGGAGCATGATCGATCGTCGCGTACTCCTCGGCCTGACCGCCGCCCTCGCCCTTCCCCTCCCCGCCTTCGCCCGCGCGCCCGCCTCGTCCGAGGAACAGGCCTACGGCGCCGACCCGCTGCAGCGGCTGGACGTCTATCCCCGGGACGGCCTGAAGGGCGCGCCGGTGCTGGTGTTCGTCCACGGCGGCGGCTGGGCGCGCGGCGACAAGCGGGCGACCAACGCCCTGCCCGGCTATGCCGAGCGCCACGGGTTCCTGCTGGTCTCGGTCAACTACCGCCTCACGCCGCGGGTCGACGCCGGCGGCTGCGCCCAGGACGTGGCGGCGGCCGTGGCCTGGGTCCGCGAGCACGCGCGGGAACACGGCGGCGATCCGCGCCAGATCGTCATCGCCGGGCATTCGGCCGGCGCGCACCTGGTCGCCCTGATCGCCGCCGACCCCAGCTACCTGGCCGCCCACGGGTTCAAGCCGTCGGACCTGGCCGGGGTGATCCCGATCGACGGGGCCGGCTACGACGCGGTGCGGCAGATGGAGTTGCACAAGGCGCGGCCGCAGGGGCTGATGCCGCGCTGGTTCGCCCAGGCGTTCGGCGACCGGGCCGAGGCGCTGTCGCCCACCCGGCAGGTGCGGAGCGGCGTGGCCTATCCGCCGTTCCTGATCTTCCATGTCGCCGCGCGGGTGAACGCCGAGCGGGAATCGCACGCCCTGGCCCAGGCCCTGATCGCGGCGGGCGGCCGGGCGGAGGTCGTCTCCGCCCCCGACGACAACCACGCCACCATCAACCGCGACTTCGGCAAGGCCGGGGACGCTGAAGGCGAACGCGCCGCCCCGTTCATCCGGACGGGACGGCTGTAGACCGCCGGCCTCAGCCCGCCTCGCGCAGCCCCTCGCGGCCGTGCTTGAGACGCTCGGCGACCAGGAAGGCCAGCTCCAGCGCCTGCTCGCCGTTGAGGCGCGGGTCGCAGTGGGTGTGGTAGCGGTCGGCGAGGTCGCCCTCGGTCAGGGCGCGGGCCCCGCCGATGCATTCGGTGACGTTCTGGCCCGTCATCTCCAGGTGCACGCCGCCGGGGTGGACGCCCTCGGACTCGGCCACGTCCACGAAGCCCTTCACCTCGGCCAGGATGCGGTCGAAAGGCCGCGTCTTGTAGCCCGTGTTGGCCTTCAGGGTGTTGCCGTGCATCGGGTCGGTCGACCAGATCACCGACCGCCCCGCCCGCTTGGTCGCGGCCATCAGGCGCGGCAGGCGCTCGGCCACCTTGTCGGCGCCGAAGCGACCGATCAGGGTCAGGCGCCCCGGCTCGTTGGCCGGGTTCAGCACGTCGATCAGCCGCAGCAGGTCGTCCGGCTCCATGGTCGGGCCGACCTTCATGCCGATCGGGTTCTTCACGCCGCGCATGTATTCGACGTGGGCGCCGTCCAGCTGGCGGGTGCGCTCGCCGATCCACAGCATATGCGCGGAGGTGTCGTACCAATCGCCCGAAGTGCTGTCGATCCGCGTCATCGCCTCCTCGAAGCCCAGCAGCAGGGCCTCGTGGCTGGTGAAGAACTCCACCTGCTTCATGCCCGGATGGGTGTCGGGCGTGACGCCGATGGCGGCCATGAAGGCCAGGCTCTCGCTGATCTTGTCCGACAGCGCGCGGTAGCGCGCCCCCTGCGGGCTGTCGGCCACGAAGCCGAGCGTCCAGCGGTGGATGTTGTGCAGGTCCGCGTAGCCGCCCTGCGCGAAGGCCCGCAGCAGGTTCAGCGTCGCCGACGACTGGCCGTAGGCCTTCAGCAGCCGCTCGGGATCAGGCGCCCGTTCGGCGGCGTCGAACGCCATGCCGTTGATGTTGTCGCCCCGGTAGGACGGCAGCGTCACCCCGTCGATGGTCTCGATCGGCTCGCTGCGCGGCTTGGCGAACTGGCCCGCGATCCGCCCGACCTTCACCACCGGCTTGCCGCCGGAGAAGGTCAGCACAACCGCCATCTGCAGGATCAGGCGGAAGGTGTCGCGGATGTTGTCCGCGTGGAATTCCTTGAAGCTCTCGGCGCAGTCGCCGCCCTGCAGCAGGAAGGCGTTCCCTTGGGCGACGTCGCCCAGCAGGCTCTTCAGCCGCCGCGCCTCGCCGGCGAACACGAGCGGCGGCATCCGGCGAAGGTCGTCTTCAACGCGCTCGACGACGGCCTGATCCGGATAGTCGGTCGGCACGTGCTTGGCGGGCTTTGCTCTCCAGGACGACGGGGTCCAGCGCTCGGTCATGGTCTCAAACTCGAAAATGGGGACGCGGTTCTTACAGTAAGCCACGCCGGAAGGCAAAAACATGCGCCCGACGCGCGCGAATGTCGCGCCCCGGGGCATGGGAATGCGTGTTGGTTGCGGATGCAACGACATTCCTCGCGTGAAGATGGGGTGCGGCGGGGACCGCGGTAAGCCTCGGGAGGGCAGCGTGTCTTCATTCCGCCTTCCGCCCTTCCCCCGGCCGCCCGAGGACGCCCGGCCGACGCCCCGCCCGGCCCCCTACCCCACGCGCCCCAGATCGGCCGGCATGTACTTCTCGCGCATCGTCACGAACTCTTCCGCCACCGTGGGGTGGACGGCGCAGGTGGCGTCCCATTGCTGCTTGGTGGCGCCCATCTTCACGGCGATGGCGGCCATCTGGATGATTTCGGGGCTGTCGGGGCCGACCATGTGCACGCCGACGACCTGCTGGGTGTCGGCGCGGACCAGGAGCTTCATCAAGGTGCGCTCCTCGCCGCCGTAGAAGGTGACCTTCATCGGGCGGAAGACCGCGCGGTAGACGTCGATGGGGCCGAACGCCTTGCGGGCCTCGGCCTCGCCCATGCCGACCGTGCCGATCGGCGGCTGCGAGAACACGGCGGTCGCCACGTGCTCGTGGTCGAAGGTGGTCGGATTGTTCTTGAACTCGGTCTCGGCGAAGGCGGCGGCCTCGCGGATGGCGACCGGGGTCAGGTTCATCCGGTCGGTGACGTCGCCCACGGCCCAGATGCTCGGCACGTTGGTCTTCGAGTATTCGTCGACCTTGATGGCGCCCGCCTCGTTCAGCTCGACGCCGGCGTTCTCCAGGCCCAGGCCCTCGACATAGGGCTCGCGACCGGTGGCGAACATGATCGCCTCGGTGGTGAACTTCATGTCGTTGGTCAGGTGGCTGACCAGACCCTTGTCGGTCTTGACGATCTTCTCGTGCTGGCAGCCGAGCACGACGCGGATGCCCTTGCGCTCGAGCTCGCCGGCCAGGTGGGTGCGCACGTCGTCGTCGAAGCCGCGCAGGATGTTGGGGCCGCGATAGAGCAGCGTGGTCTTCACGCCGAGGCCCGCGAAGATGCCGGCGAACTCCACGGCGATGTAGCCGCCGCCGGCGATCAGGATGCTCTCCGGCAGCTTCTCGAGGTGGAAGGCTTCGTTCGAGGTGATGACATGCTCGATGCCGGGGACCTCCGCCGGCACGGTGACCCGGCCGCCGGTGGCGATCAGGATCTTCCCGGCCGTGACGGTGCGGTTCTCGCCGACGATCTCCACGGTGTGGGCGTCCTTGAGCACGGCGCGCTTGTGGATCAGCTCGGCGCCGGCCTTCTGCAGGTTGGTCACGTAGATGCCCGACAGGCGGGCGATCTCGATGTCGTTGGCCTCGCGGAAGGCGTCCCAGTCGAAGGTCGGCTCCTCGACCGTCCAGCCGTAGCCGCGCGCGCTCTTCACCTGGCCGGGGAACTCGCTGGCGTAGACCATGAACTTCTTGGGCACGCAGCCGCGGATCACGCAGGTGCCGCCGACGCGGTGCTCCTCGGCCACGGCCACGCGGGCGCCGGTCATCGCCGCCAGCCGCGCCGCCCGCACCCCGCCCGAGCCCGCGCCGATGACGAAGAGGTCGTAGTCGTACTCGGCCATGGGTCTCATTCTCCGATCGTCCCGGCGAAGGCCGGGATCCACGGGAAACCCACCGACGGCTCAGGCAAGTGATGGCCCCCGGGGTTTACCCTCGGGCGCGCGCTGGCGCGACCGGGGGCCGGGGCGTTCGGGTAGGGATATGGGCTCAGGGAACGAGCTTGACCACCCCGTCGTCAGTGCCCAGCAGCGCCTCGTCGGCGAGGTCCAGGAACAGGCCGTGGTCGACCACGCCGGTGACGCTCTTCAGCGCCTCGGCCAGGGCGGCGGGCTCGGCGATGACGCCGGAGGCCATGTCGTAGATGACGTTGCCGCCGTCGGTGACCACCACGCCGCGGTCGGCCATGCGCAGGCGCGGCGGCGGCAGGTCGAACTCGGCGGCGATGTCGGCCAGGCGGCGGCCGGTGTGCGGGTGGCCGAAGCGGACCACCTCGATCGGCAGCGGGAACCGGCCCAGGGCCTTCACGTGCTTGGCGGCGTCGGCGATGACCACGCAGCGGCTGGAGGCTTCCCAGACCAGCTTCTCGCGCAGCAGGGCCGCGCCGCCGCCCTTGATCAGCGACAGGCCGGGGCCGATCTCGTCGGCGCCGTCGACGGTCAGGTCGATGGTCTTCACGTCGTCCAGGCTGGTGACCGTCATGCCCAGCTCGCGGGCGAGGTTGGCGGTGGCTTCCGAGGTCGGCACGCCGCGGATGTCGAGCTTTCGGGCGGCCAGCGCCTTGACGAACCAGGCCGCCGTCGAGCCGGTGCCCAGCCCCACCACCATGCCGGCCTCGACCAGGTCGGCCGCGGCCTCGCCGGAGATTCGTTTCTGATCGTCTGCGCTCATGGGGCCCTTCCTCGCTGCGGGCTGTTTAGCATCGGAACGCGGCGGCGAAACCCGTCGGCCATCTTCGCGACCGGGCCGATCGGGCAAGCGCTTGAATCGGCGGCGCTATCGACGCGAAACCGCTCCGGGATCGGCCATATAGGTTTTTCCTATGCCAATCGGCAAACAAATCAATTTTGCTTATTGCCCCGGCGCCGCTACCTCATGCGCCGTCGCTAAACCGGAGATCGACATGTCCCTTATCAACACCACCATCAAGCCGTTCACGACCCAGGCCTTCAAGGAAGGCAAGTTCATCACCGTCAGCGACACCGACCTCAAGGGCAAGTGGTCCGTCGTGTTCTTCTACCCGGCCGACTTCACCTTCGTCTGCCCGACCGA
>JBIICO010000283.1:0-3959 GCA_044238855.1 Caulobacter sp. | reverse complement strand
ATTCTAGGGGCTTTTTGCTCGCGCCGTCATGGCCCGGCCTGTCCGGGCCCCCCATGCGTGATGGCCCTGTCACGAGGGGGCGCGGTCGTTCGGCCGCGCCCTTTTCGTATGCGCCAGTGTTCATGGGGGACCCGGACAAGCCGGGCCATGACGCACAAGTCGCTCAGCTGCCCCAGGTCTCCCGGAACACGCGCAGGAAGTTGCCGCCCATGATCTTGGCGACGGCCTTCTCCTTCACCCCGCGCTTCAGCAGGGCCTCGGCGACCACCTTCATGCGGTCGGGCCGGTTCATGCCCTCGACATAGGGCGGGCGGCCTTCCTCGGGGGCGGCGACGCCGGCCCTGGCGCGGCGCGCGGTCTCCTCGTCCCACATCTTCATGCTCTCGGGCGTGACGTCGAACCCGGTCAGGATGGCGTCGCTGCCGATCCCGGTGTGATCCTCGCCGCACAGGTTCAGCACGTGCATCACATGGTCGACGTAGTCGTCGACGGTCGGCTGGCTGGCCCGCACGGGGGTGATGAAGGACAGGTTGTAGATCCCGACCACGCCGCCCTTGTCGGCCACGGCCTTCATCGCCCGGTCGGTCTTGTTGCGCGGGTTGCCGTGGATCGCCGCCGCGCCGGTATGGGTGATCAGCGGCGGACGCTTCGAGGCCGCCACCGCTTCCAGCACCGTCCGCTCGTCGCTGTGGCTGAGGTCCAGGGTGACGCCCCGCGCCTCCATCCGCGCGATCGCCTCGCGGCCCAGCGGGGTCAGGCCCGTCGACTCCGTCGCCGGCGTCATCACCCCGGCTCCGAACGGCGAGGCGGTGTTGTAGCTGAGCTGCATCACCCGCACGCCCAGCCCGGCGAACTCGTCGATCCGCTCGACCTTGCCCTCGAGCATCTCGACCGTCTCGAACGACCAGATCAGCCCCACCGGGCCGCCGTCCTTCTGGGCGCGCTTCAGCGCCTCGATCTGCCCCGCCGTGCGGACATTGGCGTAGACGGTCGGGCTCATGGCGACGCACGTCTCGTAGGCCTTCAGCATCTGGAGCGTCTCGGCATAGCCCGTGCCCGGGCCGACCAGGGTCACCTTGGTCGCGGTCAGGGCCGAGCCGCGGATCTTGTCGGCCCATTCGGCTGGCAGGGGCGCGGAATCGTCGATCGGCGCGGCCAGGTTGCCGTCCAGGATGATCCCGTCGCGGAACAGCCGCGCCACGACGGCCGCGGTGTCCTCGGCGGCGAAGGCCCGTCCGCCCAGCGCCGCCGCCGCGCCCGCGCCGGCCATCGCCGCCAGCAGCCCGCGCCTGTTCATCCGCATGTCCATCGAGCCTCTCCACATCCCGTTGTCCGTCCGGTATGTAGGCGCCTACGGAGTTGGTCAAATGAACGATCGGAAAGACTCACCGCCGGATGCGCACTACACGAACCGCCAGGGCGGCTCGGCGATCGGTGCGCGGCTGCGGCGGCTGTCGGAGCGGATCGACGGCGACGCGGCCCGGCTCTACGCCGACAGCGGCGTCGCCTTCGAGCAGCGCTGGTTCGGCGTCCTCAACCTGCTGTCGCGCTTCGGCCCGATGTCGGTGGGCGAGCTGGCGGGCCCGCTCGGCATCAGCCACGCCTCGGTCAGCGAGACCCGCAAGTCGCTGCTCAGGGCCGGACTGATCGCGGCCACGCCGGACCCGCTCGACGCCCGCAGCCGCAAGCTCGCCCTGACCGACGAGGGCAGGGGCCTGATGACCCGCATGGCCCCGCTGATGGAGGCCCTGATCGCGGTCGCCGACGAGCTGGACGAGGAGGCCGGCGCCGTGGTCGCGGCGCTGGAGCGGCTCGACCAGGCCCTCGACAGCGCCTCGGTCTACGACCGGGTGCGGCAGCGGCTGACGGCTGGCGAAACGGCGGATTCCGGCTAGGCTGGCGGCTCTGTCGGGGGAGGGTGCGCATGCGACGTGTGGGTGAATTGATCGTTCTGGCGACCCTGTTCGTCGCCACCGGCGCGGCCGCGGAAGAGCGGGGCGAGGCCGGCATGTGTCCCGCCTCGCGCGCGGCCTATACGGCCGAACTCCCCGACGCGGCCTGGGACCCCCGCACCAGCGCTCTGCCGGCTCACGAGGCCCTGCGCAGCCGCCTCGGCGCGACCCTGCCGACCGGCGCGACGCGGCTGCTGATCCACACCTCGGCGCGGCATCATACCCTGTTCGAGACCAGCACCGTGGCGGTGCGCGGCGCCGACGGCGTCTGGCGCGTCGACCGGGTGGCGGAGGAGTCGAGCGGCCTGCTGACCATCGAGCCCAAGGCCGATCCGGCGAAGCGCTGGACCCTGCCGGCCGCCGACGGAAAGGCGCTGGACGCCATCCTCGCCGACCCCTGCTTCTACAGCGAGCCGGACTTCTACTTCGACCGCGCCCAGATCGGCCACGGCATGGCCATCATCGATCTCGAGACCGCCAGCCCGGGCCACAGCCGCCTGGCGGTGCAGGCGGGCGTGCGGGCCGGCCTCACCGGCCAGGCGATCGACCTTATCCTCAAGGGCGCGCACTGACGCTCACGACCCGTAACCCGGTTTGAGCAGGGCGGGGGTTCTATCGGGCGCCCCCGCGTGCGAAGAGCCGCGTCGTGACGTCTCCGACAGCCCGTTCCGCCTTCACCTCCGCCGAGTGGGGCGCCATCGCCGCGATCCTGCTGGTCTGGGGCGTGAACAACGCCGCCGCCAAGGTCGCGACGGAGGCCCTGCCGCCGCTGCTGGTCGGCGGCCTGCGCTTCGGCGTCGCTCTGCTGGTGCTGTTCCCGTTCCTCAAGCCGCCGTGGCCGCCGCTGCGCCAGATTCTGCCGGTGATCCTGCTGTGCGGGCCGCTGCATTTCGGCCTGATCTACTGGGGCTTCTCGCTGATCCACAACCTCAGCCCGATGGTGGTGGCGCTGCAGCTGTGGATCCCGCTGACCGCCTTCTTCGCCTGGCGCATCCTGGGCGAGAAGATGCCGCGCGCGGCCATCGCCGGGATGGTGATCGCCTTCCTCGGCGTCGCCTGGATGAGCCTGGACCCCAAGGGCGCGGGCGATCTGCCCGGCATCGCCATCGGCCTGCTGGCCAGCGCCCTGTGGGCGGCGGGCACGGTGATGGTCCGGCGCATGCCCGGCGTGCCGCCGCTGAAGATGCAGGCCCTGACCTCGCTGGTCGCCGCCCCGATCCTGCTGGCCGCGTCCTTCACCTTCGAGGGAGATGTGATCGGCGCCATGCGCGCCGCCAGCCCGCTGGTCTGGGGCACGGTGTTCTTCGCCGCCCTGGCCTCGACGGTCGGGGCCACGGCGCTGCTGTTCTGGCTGGTCCAGCGTCGGGAGCCGGGCCGCGTCACGCCCTGGTTCCTGCTGACCCCGCTGATCTCCTGCGGCATCGGCATCGGCTTCCTGGGCGATCACATGACCCTACAGCTGGCCCTCGGCGGCGGCGCGACCCTGATCGGCGTGGCGCTCGTGGCGCTGTCGGAACGCCGCGCGAAGCTGGCCGCCGCCGCGGAAGCCGAACGGCCGCTGCAGACCTAGATCCCCCACGCTCGTCACTCTCGCGCTTGTCGCGAGGCCCCATGAGCACAAGCAGATGTGCGAAGGGCGCGGATCACTCCGCGCCCTTTTCGTTAGCTCACCACGCCTTGGTCCTCGCGACGAGCGCGAGGATGACGGCTCGAAAAATCAGCTCTCCGCCGTCTCCAGCCCCGACCGGTAGGACCCCACGCCGTCCCCGAGGAACTGGTTGTTCGCTTCCCGGATCCGCGCGCCGTCCTCGTCGTACAGGAAGGGCAGGAAGGCGAAGCGCCGGCCGCCGGTCACGGCCGTGGCCTCGTGCAGCAGCGAGCAGGAGAACACCACCGCCCCGCCCAGCGGCGGGCGATAGGTGCGGTCGCCGAACTCGGGGAAGCGCAGGTCGCCGCCGACGTGGTCGTCGCTCAGGTTGATCGACACTGCGAACTTTCGGTGGGCCG
>JBIICO010000282.1:0-3966 GCA_044238855.1 Caulobacter sp. | reverse complement strand
CATCGACGTCGTGAAGGCGCTGTTCGACAACTACGGGCACATGTTCTGCGGCATCTATGTCCATACGCTGCAGGCCGGCCGCGTCGCCGAGGGCGACACCGTGGAGCTTATCCGATGACCACCCTGGTGAAGGCCTGGAAGGCTGGCCGCGAGACGCTTGAGCAGGGCCGCATCGACCAGCCGGTGATCGACAGCCGGCTGATGCTGGAAGCCGCCGCCGGCGTGTCCCGGGTCGAGATCATCACCGACCCGCAGCGCGAGCTGACGCCCGAGCAGCAGGCGACCTTCGACGAGTACATCGCCCGCCGCCTGCGCCGCGAGCCGGTCAGCCACATCCTCGGCCGCAAGGGCTTCTGGAAGATCATGCTCAACGTCACCAAGGACGTGCTGACGCCGCGCCCGGACACCGAGGTGATCGTCGACGAGGCGCTGAAGGCGTTTCCCGAAGCGATGTCGTTCAGCGTGCTGGACCTGGGCGTCGGCTCGGGCGCGATCCTGCTGGCGATCCTGGCCGAGCGGCCGGCGGCCAAGGGCCTGGGGATCGACGTCTCCGAGGAGGCGCTGGCCGTGGCGCGCGAGAACGCCGCCAATCTCGACCTCAACGACCGCACCGCCCTGCTGCGCGGCGACTGGACCGCGGGACTGGGAGACGCGAGCTTCGATCTGGTGGTGTCCAACCCGCCCTATATCGCCTCCGACGAGATCGAGACCCTCGATCCGGAAGTTAAGGACCACGAGCCGCGCCTGGCCCTGGACGGCGGCCCGGACGGGCTCGATCCTTATCGCATCCTGGCGCCGGAGATCCTGCGGGTTCTGAAGCCGGGCGGAATGTTCGCCGTCGAGATCGGCCATACCCAGTCGGAGGCGGTTGAAGCGCTGTTCAAGGCGGCCGGCGCGAGCCAGGTCCGGACGATCAAGGACCTCGCACTGCGGGACCGCGTTGTCGCGGGTGCGAAAAACCCCTTGGAAACCGGGGTTTGAGGCGCTACATCTCGACTCGTTCCCTCCCAGATCGCCGTAGACCGCAAGTCGCGACGACGGACGCGCGGGGCCGAAAAGGCCGGATCGCAGCGCTGTAGAGCCGGGCGGGAACCCAGGAACAGCGTCTTTCGAGAACAAAAACCGGGCCCGACACGCCCGAAACAGGTCTCCAGAACCAGCCGGCGAGGTCCGCTCAACGGATCCGCCGCAGTGCAGGTCGAAGGTTAGAATGAGAGATTTCAAGGGTATGAAGCGTCAGCGCGGCCGCAATCGCGGCGGCGGCGGCGGCAAGCCTCAGCAGCAGAACGCCAACCGGGCCTTCGATTCGAATGGCCCGGAAGGCGTGAAGGTGCGGGGCGCCGCTCAGAGCGTCTTCGAGAAGTACCAGCAGCTGGCCCGCGACGCGTCGACTTCGGGCGACCGCGTCCTGGCCGAGAACTACCTGCAGCACGCGGAACACTACTTCCGCACCCTGCGGGCCCTCCAGCCGCATCGTCCGCTGTCTGACATCGTCGGCCGCGAGCAATTCGCCTCCGGCTTCGACATCGACTTCGAGGCCGAGCCCGAGGAAGCGCCGGAAACGCCGGAACCCGAAGCCGCCGAGAGCGGCGACGGCGGTGAAAGCCAGCAACAGCGCGAAGGCCGCCGGGACCGCGATCGCTTCGAGAATCGCCGCGACCGTGACGACCGTCCCCGTGACGACCGCCAGCGTGATGACCGTCAACGCGACGATCGCCCCCGGGATCGCGATGATCGTCCGCGTGACGACCGGCCTCGCGAAGAGCGTCAACGGGATCGGGACGACCGTCCCCGTGATGATCGGCCTCGCGAAGAGCGCACCGAAGCCGGCCAGCAGCGTGAAGGCGGCAACCGCCGGGACCGCTGGCGCGAGCGTGACGAGCGCCGTGATCGGGAACGCGCCGAACGCCAGGCCGCAGAGGGTCCCCGCGATCCGCTGGCCGTGGTCGAGCCGCAGGCCGCCGCGCCGCTGGTCAGCGAGCAACCCGCCGACGAGGCCCCGCGTCTGCGCGGCCAGGACGGCGCGGTGAGCGAGCTTCCGGCCTTCCTCGGCCGCCCCGCCCAGGCCGAGCCGCGCGAAGATGCCGCAGGCGCCGAACCGGCCAAGAAACCGCGCCGTCGGCGCGCGCCGCGCAGCTTCGAAGGTGGTGAGGGGGCTCCGGCCGAGACGGAAGAGGCGTAAAGCGTCTTTCAGGCCGGATCGCCTTAAAACACGGACAGGTTGCATACAGGTTAACGCGCCGCCCGTCGTTCAGTCAGTTTTCGACATTCGCCTTCTCTGAGACGCTTCAGGCAGTCGGGAGGAGAAGGCCAATGCGCCGAAATACTGACATTGAGATTCCGCAGGTCCGAATCCGGATGCACATCTTGTGCGAATCCTACGCCCGGGCCGAAACAACCGAGCGGAAGAGCCAGATCCTGAACGATCTGGAGCTTCAACTTTTTCATGCCGCTGATCTTTTGGCATGGGATATGGTGGAGGCGCGCAACGAACGGTTGATTCTTGACAATGCGCCTGGGTCCCAAGTTCCGGCAGGCGATACGGGCGGTGACCCGCGCACAATCGCTGCGTGATGTCGCCGACGCCCTGACGGCTTTCGGGGAGCCGGCGGGGCTCAATCGCCTCTTCCTCGCGGAACTTGTGCTGGGCTACCAGCGCCCGGAACTGGTGGTCTTCATCGACACCATGGGCAAGGAATGGCGCCGTCTCTACGCAGAGAACGGCGTCGAGATGGATCCCCTTCTCGATATCATGCGGGAACAGGCGCGACCGGTTCAGTGGAGCGAGCTTGTTCGCTACGCCAAGACCGAGCCTCAGCGCGAGTACCTCCGAAGCTTCGCCGCCATCGGCTTCATCGACGGCGTCTCCGTGCCGATCTGGGGACCAAACGGCTACTGGGCCTGGGCGGCGGCGGGCAGCGACCGGCCCCTCGATCTTTCACACGACGACCGCGACCGTATCCAGCTGCTGGCCGTGCTCGCCATGACCCGCTGCCGCATGCTGTACGACGGCGTCCAGGCCCCGGGCGATCACGAGCGCACCATCACCCACCGCGAAGCGGACATTCTCTACTGGGTGCTGGAGGGCAAGACCGACGACGAGATCGCCATCATCGTCGGCCTGGGCAAGGCGACCGTGAAGTTCCACATCCGCAACGCCAGCAGCAAGCTGGGCGCGGGCAACCGCATCACCGCCGCGGTCAAGGCGCTGAAGACCGGCCTGCTGCTGAACCCCCTCACCCGGCACGCGGTTCTCGTGCCGCCGCCGGGCGCGGTTCGGTCGTAGGCCTACTCGGCCGCGACGCGGGCGGGCGAGGACACCAGGCCGCCGAGACGGCCGCGAATGATCTCTTCGGCCTCGCTCACCATGCGGTCGACCAGGTCCTTCACCGTCGGGATGTCGTGGATCAAGCCCTGGACCATGCCGGCCGACCAGATGCCGCCGTCGGTGTCGCCGTTGGCGAGGGCGTCACGGCCGCGGGTGCCGGCGACCAGATGCTGGACGTCCTCGAACTTGGCGCCGCCGCGGCGCTCGATCTCGACCACTTGCTGGCTGACCTCGTTGCGCATGACGCGGGCGGTGTTGTGCAGGGTGCGGAAGATCAGGTCGGTCTGGCGTTCGTCATTGGCGACCATCTGCTGCTTGAAGCTGTCCGGGATCGGCGCTTCCTTGGTCACGCAGAAGCGGGTGCCCATGTTGACGCCGTCGGCGCCCAGCGCCAGGGCCGCGACCAGGCCGCGCGCATCGGCGATGCCGCCCGAGGCCAGCATCGGGATCTTCACCTTGTCCGCCGCGGCGGCGATCAGGATCAGGCCGGGGATGTCGTCCTCGCCCGGGTGGCCGGCGCATTCGAAGCCATCGATGGAGATCGCATCCACGCCCATGCGCTCAGCCGACAGGGCGTGGCGGACGGCGGTGCATTTGTGGATGACCTTGATGCCGTGCGCCTTGAAGTGGTCGACGTG
>JBIICO010000092.1:0-11981 GCA_044238855.1 Caulobacter sp. | reverse complement strand
GCGGTGTTGGCCTGGTCGCGGGCCTCGACCAGGTCGCCCATGGTCTGGCGCAGGTCGCGGTCGTTGGCGTCCAGCTTGCGCAGCAGTTGGTTGAAGCTCTGGGCCAGGCTGCGGAACAGGTCGTCGTCGGCGTCCTCGGCCACCAGGGTGAAGCGGCCGCTCTCGGCCACCTCGCCCATCGCCTGCGACAGGCGGTTGACCGGCTGGATCACCCGGCGGGCCAGGGTGGTGGCCAGGAACATGGCGATGCCGGCCGCGCCGAAGAACAGCGCGAAGGTCAGGGCGGCGTAGCGCGGGGCAAGGTCGGCCAGCGTCGGCGCCTCGACCACCGTCACCATCGTGCCGACCGTATGGCCGTTGTAGGTCACCGGCGTTCGGACGACGTGCTCGTCCTTGCGGACGGCATCCGGGTCGTGGCGCGTCGCCACCACCTTGCCGGCCGGGTCGAGCAGGGTCGCGGACTGGACGCCCGGAGCGTCGAGGACGGCGCCCACGGCCTTGCGCGCGGCGTCGGCGTCGCCCGAGGCGAGGGCCGGGGCGGCGATCCGGGCGACGACGACGTTCATCGCCGTCGTGGTCGCCTTCGACTCCTGCCGCGACACGGCCCACTGCTGGATCATGAACGTCGTGCAGGCGGCGAGCAGCACGGCCACAGTGGTCACCAGCGCGACACTGGCGATGCGCGCCTGGAAAGGCGCGTGGCTGGCTGCCTGACTCTTCTGGTCTTGCTGGCTCATCTGTCCCGATGCCGGCCCCTCGTTGTGGCCGTTATGCAGCAATCTCCCTAACGCTTCGCTTCCGCGACGAATTAACCACCTATTTACCTTTCCACGCCTTAAGGTTTGGTTTACCTTTTCCTCACCTGCCTGCTGATTGGAGAGCGAAGTGGAAAAGGTGTTTGTTGCTCAGAAGGTCGCGCGAAAGCTTTTCGCGACCGAGGCCGCGCTTGATGCGGCGATGACCGAAGCCGCCGAACTGATGTCGGAAATGCTGAAGGCTCGCGCTGAGCTCGGCCTGTCCGCCACGGTTGGCGACGCCGCTTCCGCCAAGCTGGTGGACGCCATTGCCGCGCTGGGCCAGGCCCGCACCGCGGTCGTCGGCGCCCACGCCGAACTCGACCAGGTCCGCGTCCGCATCGGCGTTCGCACCAAGGGCCTGGGCATCCAGGACAAGCCGCCGGAACTCGCTCTCACGACCGAGACCAAGAGCCTCCGCGAGGTCGGCTGATCGGGATATTGCGATAGTTTAACTTTCTGGCGTCTCGAACGGAGTTAGAGACGCAGGGAATGTACACTTCGCTGGCCCCGATCGTTCTGTTGCTCGTCCTCTTGGGGACGTGCCTTTACGCATGGTTCAAGGGCGCCGCCCCCGAGAGACTCGGGGCGGCGTTTTTGCTGTTGGCGACCATCGCGGCCCGGGTCATCGACGTGGGCCTGCCGCCGGAGGCCCGCCAGGCGCCCACCCTGATCGGCGAAGGCTTGCTGGCCTTGGGTTTCCTGGTGCTGGCGATCCGCTACGCGAGCCTCTGGCTGGGCGCCGCGATGATCCTCCAGGGCATCCAGTTCAGCCTGCACGCCTTCTACATCGTGATGGAACGGCACCATGACCGGCTGTTCGCGGTGGTCAGCAACCTCGTGACGCTGGGCATCATCCTCTGCATTCTGCTGGGCACCACCATCGCCTGGCGTCGCAGCCGGGCCAACCTCGCGAACTGAGTCGAGCGGCAATTAAGACTCGGACCGGCCGGCCACGAGTTCCTCAATCATCTTGAACGCCAAAGGTGCTATTCTTGCGCCTTCCGCCGGCGCGGAGCCGTCGTCAGGCCCACGCCGGCCAGGATCAGCGCCAGGGCGGCGAACGCGCTCCAGCCCGGCCGCTCGCCCATCAGGCCCACGCCCAGCACGGTCGCCCACAGCGGGACGAGGTAGATCGCCATGCTGGTGAACACCGGGCCGCGCCGCTGGATCAGCCAGACGTAGCCGATGGTGCCCAGCCCGGTGGACACCACACCCAGGGCCGTGACGGCGGCGATCCCCTTCAACGGCGGAACCGGGGGCGGGCCGTGCAGGACCAATGCCCCGAAGGTGGCGAACACCGCGCCGGTGAAGCACATCAGCAGCGCGCCTGACAGCGCCCCGACCTGTGGCGCCTTGCGGGTGATGACGTTGGAAGCGGCGTAGAGGAAGGCGGCGGTGATCGAGAGCATCAGCGCGCCCGCCCCCAGCACGCCGCCGCCGGCCAGGCGCGGCCCGACCAGCACCACCAGGCCGACGAAGCCCAGCGCCACGCCCGCCGCCCGGCGCGGGTCCAGCCGCTCGTCGCCCAGGAACAGGTGCGCCAGCGCCACGGTGAACACCGGCGAGGCGCCGTTGCAGATGGCGTTGACCGCGCTCGGCAAACTGGCGGCCGCGGTGGCGAACAGCATGAACGGCACGGCCATGCCGACCAGCCCGAGCAGCGCGTACCAGCCCCAGGGCGAGGCGCGTCCCAGCGTGATCGGCGGCAACTGCTCGCCCCGCGCGGCGGCGATCAGCCAGAGGGTGAAGGTCGCCACCCACAGCCGCATGACCGAGGTCCAGACCGGCGGGATCACCTCGACCGCGATCTTCAGCCCGGCGAAGGCCGAGCCCCAAGCGACGACGAGCGCGCCCAGCACGATCCAGTCGAGGTTGCGATTCCGTCCCATGTCGCCTGCCTAGACGGGCCAGGTCGCCCTGTCCCGTCCAGCTTCGATGCAGGCGAACGCAAATGGTTTCGCTTCGTTACGCGATCAGCCCCAGCGGCTGCCGGCGGTGATCGTCTCGGGCTCCGGCGCGTCGTCGCGGTCGGTGGTGACGGACAGGTCGGCCCAGGCCTCCAGCTCGAGCCGCAGGCGCTCGATCTTGTCGCCGATCATGGCCAGGGCGTCGGAGCCGGCGGCGAAGCGCAGCGGCGGCTCGGGGTGCTCGGCCAGGGCCGCCAGCGCAGCGCCCAGCTTGGCGGGGTCTCCGGCCTGGTTGTGGTTGCGGGCGTCCCAGAAGGCCTGGAGGCCTTCGGAGAGCTGGGCGTAGTCCTCGATCCGCACCGCGCCGAACCGGACAGAACTGGCGTCGAGGAAGTCGGTGCGGAAGAAGCCGGGCTGGACGATGGTCACCTTGATACCGAACGTCGCCACCTCGGCGGCCAGCGACTCCGAGAAGCCTTCGACCGCGAACTTGGTCGCCGAATACAGGGTGCAGGCCTCGCCGCCGATGATCCCGCCGATGGACGAGACATTGAAGATCCGCCCGGCCCGCTGTCCGCGCATCGTGGGCAGCACGGCGCGGGTGACGTTGTAGACGCCGAAGACGTTGGTCTCGTACTGGGCGCGGGCGTCGGCGTCGGTGGTTTCCTCGAACAGGCCGAGGTTGCCGTAGCCGGCGTTGTTGACCAGCACATCGATGCGGCCGAACCGCTCGATGGCCGCGCGCGCCGCCGCCACTGCCTGGTCTTCGCGGGTGACGTCGAGTTCGACCGTCAGAACCGCCTCGCCGAAGCCGGCGAACGCCTCGTCCAGAACCGCCTTGCGCCGTCCGGTGGCGACCACCTTGTCGCCGGACGCCAGCGCCGCCCTGGCGATGTCCAGACCCAGGCCGCGGGTCGCGCCGGTGATGAACCAGATCTTGCTCATGGGAGCCTCCTTGTTGGTGACCGCAAGATGGTCGCGCCGGGGTGGGAGGCGGTAGATCGATCCAAGCCGAGACTTGCACGATCCTCTCAAAGGCGCCCGCGCGACTTGCGGGCGAGGCCTTGCGGCGCTTCAATCGCGCCGTGAACGCCATGCACGAACTTCGCACGCTGTTGGAACGGCACGGCCGGGAAGGCGCGGTGGAGACGCCGGTCGCCGGCCTGACCCTCTACGCCTCGGCCGCGCTGACCGAGCCGATCCCGGTCATGTACCAGCCGGTGCTTTGCCTGATGGTCGACGGGGCCAAGCAGATCGTCATGGGCGACCGCGTCTATCGCTATCAGGGCGGCGACCATCTGGCGGTGTCCGTGGACGTCCCGGTCAGCGGCCACGTGATCCGCGCCCCCTACGCCGCGCTCAGCCTCGACCTCGACCCGGCGGAGATCGCCGCCCTGGCGCTGGAGACGGTCGACGTCCCCGACCAGCCGGAGGTCGCGCCCCTGTCGATCGACCGGGCCGATCCCGAGTTGCTGGAGGCGGTGACGCGGCTGGTGCGCCTCCTCGACCGGCCGTCGGACATCCCTGTGCTCGGCCCGATGATCCGGCGCGAGATCCTCTGGCGACTGCTGCACGGCCCCAGCGGCCCGATGGTCCGCCAGATGGGCCTGGCCGACAGCCGGCTGGCCCGCGTCGCCAGGGTCCTGCGCCGACTGCGCGACCACTACGCCGAGCCGGTCCGGATCGAGGCGCTGGCGGAGATGGCCGGGATGAGCCCCGCCACCTTCCACCGCCACTTCAAGGCGGCCACCAACATGAGCCCGCTGCAGTACCAGAAGCGCATCCGACTGCTGGAGGCCCGCACCCGCCTGCTGGCGCGGGGCTCGGACGTCGCCGGCATCGGCTTCAGCGTCGGCTATGACAGCCCCAGCCAGTTCAGCCGCGAGTACGCCCGCCTGTTCGGCGCGCCGCCGGGCCGGGACCAGGCGCGACTGCGGGGCATGTCGGAGGTGGAGCGAGCGGTGGCCTGACGGCCTTCGTCGCTAGGGCCCCAGCAGCTTCTGAAGCGCGGTGATTACGCCGCCGACACGATCAAGCGCCGCCGACAGGGCGGTCAGAGTGTCGGCGGTTCGCGCGAAGTCCTGCCGCGTGCGCTCGAGGTCGGCGACGGCCGATCCGAGCCGAGCCCGCGCGGCCGCGACCTCGGGCGCGCCGTCGAGCCAGGCGATGATCTTCCGGTCGAGCTGGATGCCTGCCTTGAGGGCGCGATTGCGCTTGAGTCGGACAAGTCGCGCCTTCTCCTTCTCATCGGCCGCCGTGGCCGCATCGCCGCTCCGGACGGCCGCGCCCATGGCCGCCACATGGGCGTCCTCGCGCTCGAGCAGCGCATTGGACAGGGCGTTCATTTCCTCGACCGCGGCCTGGGCGGCGGCGATGGCCTCATCGCTCATGCCGGTGCGTTCTCTTTCTCGGATGCGGTCTTGATCGCCTGCAGGATGCCGACGAACGTCTGCAGCTCGGCCATCGCGCGGGCCGGATCACCGTTGTTGCTTCGCAGCGTGGAAACCAGAAGGGCATGGCCGCGCTTCAGGGCCGAATAGTCGGTCCGCACCTGCCTGACCTTGTTGAGCTTCTCGGTCGCCGCCAGCAGGTCCTGCAGCCGGGCGGCGCGCTTGACGGGGTCCGGTTCACTGTCGAACGCGAGCTTCGCCTTGCGCACGTCGGAAGCGGCGGTCCGCTCCAGGTTCGCCCGCAGCCGAACAGCGATCAGCCCCATGCGATCGGCGGCCTCGGCGACGACCGGGTCCGCCTTTTCCGCCGCCGCCAGCAACGCCCGCCGCCGCTTCTCCTGCAGGCCCAGCCCGGCCAGCCAGACCGCGCCGTCGACGACCGGCCCGATCATCTCCGGCGCGCCGGGCAACAGTTGCGCCAGCCCCTTCACGGACGCCCCGGCCTTGGCCGCCGATTGCTTGGCCGCATCCAGATCCTTCGCCGTGGCCAGCTCGGACATGCCCTCGCCATAAGCCGCCAGGCTGGCGATCAGCGCTCGGGTCTCGGGGGCGGCCAGACCGAGGGTGACGCCCGTATCGCCGCTGGCTTCGTCGTCGGCGTCCCGCAGGGCCAGCTCGCAGGCGCCGCGCTGGTCGACGCCACAGCCATTGAGGGTCAGCTTCGCGTCCGGCTGATCGGTCAGATAGTCGAGCGCGAATTCGTTGACCGCCTTGTTCTCGTCGGCCGCCAACGCCCCGAAGGCGTCCCGGTCGGCGACGGCGAGCACGCGAAACGCTTCCGCCTCCTTGGCCGGCAAGGTGCCGCAGCCGGCCAGGACCAGCGCCACCCCCGCAATCCAGAGTCTCATTCGGCCCCTCCACGACTCCCGCGAAACCGTAGTCGCGGAACGGCGGTCTCACAACAGCGCGTGAGGCGCCCTGACGCCACGTCACGAAAATCTCCGCTTGTGCGGCGCCGCGAAATGCAGTTCTTCGGCGGCGGGCCACGCCCCCCCAACGGGGCGCAGTCCATCTGCAAGGATGGGAGACATCGCAGTGACCACGACTCCGCTGAAGCCGGAATTCCGCCCCGCTCGCCCCGAATTTTCGTCGGGCCCCTGTGCGAAACGTCCCGGCTGGACCCCCGAAAAACTCAACGACGCCGTCCTGGGCCGCTCGCACCGCGGCAAGCCGGGCAAGGCCAAGCTGAAGCTGGCGATCGACCGCACCCGCGAGGTGCTGGGCGTTCCGGCCGACTTCCTGGTCGGCATCGTCCCCGGCTCCGACACCGGCGCCGTCGAGATGGCCATGTGGTCGATGCTCGGCGCCCGGCCCGTCCAGCTGCTGGCCTTCGAGTCCTTCGGCAAGGACTGGGTCACCGACGTCACCAAGCAACTCAAGCTGCCGGACGTCGAGGTGCTCGACGCCCCCTACGGCCAGCTGCCGGACACCAGCAAGGTCCGCCCGGACGCCGACCTGGTCTTCACCTGGAACGGCACCACCAGCGGCGTGCGCGTTCCGAACGCCGACTTCATCTCGGCCGACCGCGAAGGCATCGTGATCTGCGACGCCACCAGCGCCGCCTTCGCCCAGGACCTCGACTGGACCAAGCTCGATGCGGTCACCTTCTCCTGGCAGAAGGCGCTCGGTGGGGAAGCCGCTCATGGCGTGCTGATCCTGTCGCCGCGCGCGGTGGCTCGCCTTGAGAGCCACACCCCCGCCTGGCCGATGCCGAAGCTCTTCCGCATGGTCGACAACGGCAAGTTCAACGCCGCGATCTTCGAGGGCGCGACGATCAACACCCCCTCGCTGCTCTGCGTCGAGGACGCCCTGGACGCCCTCGCCTGGGCCGACACCGTCGGCGGTTTCGCCGGCATGAAGGCCCGCGCCGACGCCAACCTGAAGGCGCTGGAAGACTGGGTCGCGGTGACGCCGTGGGTCGACTTCCTCGCCGGGGACAAGGCGATCCGCTCGAACACTTCGGTGTGCCTCAAGGTCGTCGATCCGAAAATCGCCGCCCTGTCCGAGGACGCCCAGGCCGACTTCGCCAAGAAGCTGGCGTCCCTGCTGGAGAAGGAAAAGGCCGCCTACGACATCGGCGGCTACGCCAAGGCGCCTCCGGGCCTGCGGATCTGGTGCGGCGCGACGGTCGACACGGCCGACGTGAAGGCCCTGACGCCCTGGCTCGACTGGGCCTTCGCGGAGACAGCCGCGACGCTCCAGACGGCCTGACCGCCAGTGTTCTCCGACCCCCTGACGCAGCGGCTGGCCGACTTCGTCGTCGGTGTCGGCATCGCTGTGCGGCCCGGCGAAGCGCCCGACGACGCCCTGCTGCCCGGACTGGATGTCCAGTCCGGCGTACTGGTGATCGACGAGCGGCGCCTGGCCCATCCCGGGGACATCCTGCACGAGGCCGGCCATATCGCCGTCTGCGACCCGGAGACCCGATCGGCCCAGCCGATCAGCTCCGATCCTGGCGAGGAGATGGCCGCCATCGCCTGGTCCTGGGCCGCCCTGACCCACCTGGGCCTGGAGCCGGAGGTCGTCTTCCACGCCGACGGCTACCGGGACTGGAGCAAGACGCTGATCGACAGCTTCCGGACCAGTCCCGCCGTCGGCGTGCCGATGCTTCAGTACTACGGCCTCTCGTTCGAGCCGCGGCTCGCCGCCGAACGCGGGGTCGCCCCCTTTCCGCACATGCTGCGCTGGCTTCGCTGAGCGCGGCTTTCGAACAGACATCGCGGCCCAGCCGGCCGCCGCCCACATTCAAGGAATCTGCCCATGCCCCGCGTCCTCATCGCTGACAAGCTGAGCCCCGCCGCCGTCGACATCTTCAAGAACCGCGGCGTCGACTTCGACATCAAGACCGGCCTGACCAAGGACGAGCTGATCGCCGTCATCGGCGACTACGACGGCATCGCCATCCGCTCGGGCGCCAAGCTCGACAAGGACGTCATCGCCGCCGCGCACGGCCTGAAGGTCATCGCCCGCGCCGGCATCGGGGTCGACAACGTCGACATCCCGGCCGCCACCGCCAAGGGCATCGTGGTGATGAACACCCCCTTCGGCAACTCGATCACGACGGCCGAGCACGCCATCGCCATGATGTTCGCCCTGGCCCGCCAGATCCCCGCCGCCGACGCCAGCACCCAGGCCGGCAAGTGGGAGAAGAACCGCTTCATGGGCGTGGAGCTCTACGCCAAGACGCTCGGCCTGATCGGCGCCGGCAACATCGGCGGCATCGTCGCCGACCGCGCCTTGGGCCTGAAGATGAAGGTCGTCGCCTACGACCCGTTCCTGTCGCCCGAGCGCGCGGTGGAGATGGGCGTGGAGAAGGTCGAGCTTGAAGACCTGCTGGCCCGCGCCGACGTCATCACCCTGCACACTCCGCTGACCGACAAGACCCGCAACATCCTGTCGGCCGAGAACCTGGCGAAGACGAAGAAGGGCGTGCTGATCGTCAACTGCGCCCGCGGCGGCCTGGTCGACGAGAAGGCCCTGCGCGAACTGCTCGACAGCGGCCACGTCGCCGGCGCCGGCTTCGACGTCTTCGTCGAGGAGCCCGCGAAGGAAAACCCGCTGTTCGGCAGCGACAAGGTCGTGGCCACCCCGCACCTGGGCGCCAGCACCAACGAGGCGCAGGAGAACGTCGCCCTGCAGGTCGCCGAGCAGGTCAGCGACTACCTGCTGACCGGCGCCGTCACCAACGCCCTCAACAGCCCCTCGATCACGGCGGAAGAGGCTCCCAAGCTGAAGCCTTTCGTCGCTCTGGCCGAGAAGATCGGCGCCTTCGCCGGACAGATGGTCGACTTCGGCATCAAGGCCATCGACATCGCCTACGAGGGCCAGGTCAGCCAGCTGAACGTCAAGCCGATGACCAGCGCCGCCCTGGCCGGCGTGCTGAAGCCGATGCTGGCGGAAATCAACATGGTCTCGGCCCCGGCGGTCGCCAAGGAGCGTGGCGTCACGGTCAGCGAGAGCCGCCAGGACGTCAGCCCGACCTATGACAGCCTGATGCGCGTCACCATCACCACCGAGAAGGGCAAGCGCAGCTTCGCCGGCACGGTGATCGCCGGCACGCCGCGCATCGTCGAGGTCAAGGGCATGGAACTGGACGCCGCCTTCGGTCCGGCGATGCTGTACGTCAACAACCTCGACAAGCCGGGCTTCATCGGCGCCCTGGGTACGATCCTGGCCGAAGCGGGCGTCAACATCGCCACCTTCAACCTCGGCCGCGTCTCGGCGGACGAGGACGCCATCGCGCTGGTCGGCGTCGACCAGGCGCCGGCCGAGGACGTGCTGGCGAAGATCCAGGCGCTGCCGCACGTGAAGGAAGCGCGCGCGCTGCGGTTCTAGCGCTGACGGGGACATGCGGCGCCTTCGGCGCATGTCCCCGATCCGCCGATGGAACGGAACAGCCAAGCATACGCTTACCCCCCGCACCGCGACACAGGTCGCCTAAGGGGAGCCGCGCATGTCTCTGTTGATCTTCGCCGTAATCGTTCTGGTCGTCGCCGCCCTGATTGCCTGGGCCGTCCAGAAACTCCCCCTGCCCTCGCCGTTCGGCGCGATCATCCAGGCGATCATCCTGATCATCGCCGCCGTCGTGATCGCCCAGCGAGCGGGCCTGTTCTAGCGCGAAGCGGGGACACGCGCTTCAGCGCGTGTCCCGGCTCTGTCCTAAGCCGCCTCGATCGCCTTCGCGATCTGCTCCGTCGGCACGCCGGCCAGGTCCTTGGCGATCTCGCCGACCAGCTTTTCCCGCAGCGCCTTGTGCCAGTGCTTGCGCAGCTCGCCGAGCGTCCTAGGCGCGGCGATCACCAGCAGCTTGTCGAACTCGCCTTCCAGCGCCTTCCTGTTCAGCAGAGTCGCGACGCCGCCGGCGAAGGCGTCTTCCGCCTGGGTGTCGTTGTCGGGGTTCGCGCCGCTGGAATGGTGGCCGCGCGACGCCGTGCCCGGTTCGATATCCGGTATCTCCAGCGCCGTCAGCGCGACACCCTCGTGCGCGGTGTTTCGAAACAGAGCCAGCTTCTCGCCGTCAACGACGGCCACCGTGGCGCCTGAAGGAAGTATCATGCGGGGATCCTCTTCATTGGAGCACCTTAACGACCGGTGCGGGGGGCGGTTGCGACGGGCGGCGACGTGAGCGAGGGTCGGCGGCGGGCAGCGCGATTTCCACGGGAGCCGGGTAGCTCGACGAAGAACGGCCCGCGCAGACTGGTGCGCGACAGCGGCAGGCTCGAGACCTTCACGCGATGCAGGTGAACATCAGCGGAAATACGGCGGTCCGTGCGCGCGCTTGCCGGCTGTCAGCGGAACGACGGCGCGGTCCGCCTCTGGGACACGGATGCGCGGGGGGTCTATATTCGATCGCCCAGACCACGGCCGGCGGCGGCTGGCCGTCCCGGACACCTGCCGTGTGAGCGTCGGGGCTACCCGCCGGCGCGCTTCCTCACGAACATCCGCGCGTCGGCCTCGGCCAGCGCGGCCTCCGGGTCCATGCCCGGCTCAACGGCGCGGACGCCGTAGCTGATCCGGACCGGCGCCGACCAGTCGCCCAGGTCGATGGGCGTGGCCTGGATGACCTGCTTGAGACGCTCGGCCTTGGCGTTGGCGGCTTCGACGTCGGTCTGGACCAGGATGACGGCGAACTCGTCCCCGCCCAGACGGCCGACAATGTCGGTCTCGCGGGTGTTGGCCAGCAGCCGGTCGGCCACGGCCTTCAGCGCGGCGTCGCCGGCGGCGTGGCCGAAGCGATCGTTGACGCTCTTGAAGCCGTCGAGATCGAAATAGACCAGGCTGGCCGGGCTGCCGTAGCGGGCGGCGAAGGCCCCGACGCGGTGCAACTCGCGCACGAAGGCGCGGCGATTGAGCAGCGGGGTCAGCACGTCGCGGTCGGCCAGGCCCTCGACTTCGCTGAGGCGCGCCTTGAGGCGCCCGACCTCGCCGCGCAGGTCGTCGATCTCGGTCAGAAGGGTCTTCACCGCGCCCTGGACCGCGGGAGTCAGGTCGGTTTCGTCCAGTCCGAGGAAGGCCGTACGGTCCACCGGCGCGGCCTGGCCGGCCGTCGCCTGCGCGCCCGCGCGAGCGAGTGCGCGCTTGCGCATCGCCGAGAACGCTTCAGCCCGAGCGCCGCCGATCTTCATCCGAGAATCATAGCCCAATCCACCCGATAAGGTGAATCTGACGCATCGGTTGCGGCGCCACAAGCGGCGCCTATACTCCGCGCCTTTCCAGAGCCCGGCCCCACAGGCTTTGGACAGGGGATGATTAACTCATGAGCGCACAGCCGCCGGTCGCCATCATCATGGGCAGCCGCTCCGACTGGCCGACGATGAAACACGCGGCCGACAACCTCGACGCGCTCGGCGTGGCCTGGGAGGCGAAGGTCGTCTCCGCCCACCGCACGCCCGACCGCATGGTCGCCTTCGCCAAGGGCGCGCAGGCGGCCGGCATCAAGGTGATCATCGCCGGGGCCGGCGGCGCGGCGCACCTGCCGGGCATGACCGCCTCGATGACCGACCTGCCGGTGCTGGGCGTGCCGGTCGAGAGCAAGTTGCAGAACGGCCTCGATTCGCTGCTGTCGATCGTCCAGATGCCCGGCGGTATTCCGGTCGGGACGCTTGCGGTCGGCGTGGCCGGCGCCAAGAACGCCGGGCTGATGGCGGCCCGCATCCTGGCCCTGTCCGACCCGGCGCTGGCCGAGCGGGTGGCGGCCCATAGCGCGGCCCAGACCGCGTCGGTCGCAGAGACGGTCGAGGACTGATGGCGGCGACCTTCCCCCTGCCCCCGGGCTCGACCATCGGCATCCTCGGCGGCGGACAGCTGGGCCGCATGCTGGCGCTGGC
>JBIICO010000008.1:0-45934 GCA_044238855.1 Caulobacter sp. | reverse complement strand
AAAGTACGGCTTCGACGCGGCCTTTGGCGGCGCGCGGCGCGACGAGGAGAAGAGCCGGGCCAAGGAGCGCATCTTCTCGTTCCGCTCGGCCGAGCAGCGCTGGGACCCGAAGAACCAGCGGCCGGAGCTCTGGCGCCTCTACAACGCCCGCAAGAACAAGGGTGAGAGCATCCGGGTGTTCCCGATCTCCAACTGGACCGAGCTGGACATCTGGCAATACATCCACCTGGAGAGCATCCCGATCGTGCCGCTGTACTTCAGCGACGTGCGGCCGGTCGTGGAGCGCGACGGCGCGCTGATCATGGTCGATGACGACCGCTTCCGCCTGAAGCCCGGCGAGACGCCGATGATGAAGTCGGTCCGTTTCCGCACCCTCGGCTGCTACCCGCTGACCGGCGCGGTGGAGAGCACGGCGGCGACGCTGCCGGAGATCATCCAGGAAATGCTCCTGACCACGACATCAGAGCGTCAGGGCCGTGTCATCGACCACGACCAGACCGCCTCGATGGAGAAGAAGAAGCAGGAGGGCTATTTCTGATGAGCGCCCCCTCCCGGATTGAAAGGGGCTCCGCCCGATGAGCGCCTACAAGCCCGCCGATCTCATCGAGACGGACATCGAGGCCTACCTCCACCAGCACCAGCACAAGTCGCTGCTGCGCTTCATCACCTGCGGCTCGGTGGATGACGGCAAGTCGACCCTGATCGGCCGGCTGCTCTACGACAGCAAGATGATCTTCGAGGATCAGCTGGCGGCGCTGGAGGCGGACAGCAAGAAGGTCGGCACCCAGGGCGGGGCCATCGACTTCGCGCTGCTGGTCGACGGCCTGGCCGCCGAGCGCGAGCAGGGCATCACCATCGATGTCGCCTACCGGTTCTTCTCGACCGACAACCGCAAGTTCATCGTCGCCGACACCCCCGGCCACGAGCAGTACACCCGCAACATGGTCACCGGAGCCTCGACGGCGGACGCGGCCGTCGTGCTGATCGACGCCCGCCGGGGCGTGCTGACCCAGACCCGTCGCCACAGCTACCTCGTCAACCTGCTCGGCATCCGCAAGATCGTGCTGGCGGTCAACAAGATGGATCTGGTCGGCTGGGACCGGAACGTCTTCGACGACATCGTCGCCGAGTACAGCGCCTTCGCCGACAAGATCGGCCTGGCCGAATTCACCGCCATCCCGATGAGCGCCCTCGACGGCCAGAACATCACCGAGCCCAGCGCCGCCGCGCCCTGGTACGACGGCCCGCCGCTGATGCGCTGGCTGGAGACCATCGAGGTCGACGACGACCTGGCGACCCGGCCGTTCCGCATGCCGGTGCAGTGGGTCAATCGCCCCAATCTCGACTTCCGCGGCTTCAGCGGCCAGATCGCCGCCGGCACGATCAAGCCAGGCGACCGCGTCAAGGTGCTGCCCTCGGCCCGCGAGAGCCGCGTGGCCCGCATCGTCGTCCTGCCGGGCGACCTGGACACCGCCGTCGCCGGCCAGTCAGTCACCATCACCCTGGAGGACGAGGTCGACGTCTCGCGCGGCGACGTCCTGGTCTCGGCCGACGATCCCTCGCCCGTCGCCAACCAGTTCGAGTCGACCATCGTCTGGATGGACGACGAACCGATGCTTCCCGGCCGCCCCTACCTCATGAAGATCGGCGCCCAGACGGTCACGGCCAGCATCACCGAACCCAAGTACCGGGTGCAGGTGAACACGCTTGAGCACATCGCCGCCAAGCGACTGGAGCTCAACGAGATCGGCGTCTGCAATCTGTCGCTCGACCGGGCGATCCCGTTCGAGGCGTACACGGACAATCGCGACCTGGGCGGCTTCATCCTGATCGACCGGCTGAGCAACCGGACGGTCGGCGCCGGCATGCTGCACTTCGCCCTGCGCCGCGCCGACAACATCCACTGGCAGGCCACCGACGTTCACAAGGAAGCCCGGGCCGCCCAGAAGGGCCAGAAGGGCCGCGTGGTCTGGTTCACCGGCCTTTCCGGCGCCGGCAAGTCGACCATCGCCAACCTGGTCGAGAAGCGGCTGCACGCGCTGGGCCGCCACACTTATCTGCTGGACGGCGACAACGTCCGCCACGGCCTGAACAAGGACCTGGGCTTCACCGAGGAGGACCGCGTCGAGAACATCCGCCGCGTCGCCGAGGTCGCCAAGCTGATGACCGACGCCGGCCTGATAGTGCTGACCGCCTTCATCAGCCCGTTCCGCGCCGAGCGCCGCATGGCCCGCGAGCTGATGGAGGACGGCGAGTTCGTCGAGGTCTACGTCGAGACCCCCCTGGCGGTGGCCGAGCAGCGGGACGTGAAGGGCCTCTACAAGAAGGCGCGCGCGGGCGAGCTGAAGAACTTCACCGGCATCGACAGCCCGTACGAAGCGCCGGAGAACGCCGAGCTGACGGTCGACACCAGCACGCTCAGCGCCGTCGAGGCGGCCGAAACGATCGTGGAGTGGCTGGAGCGGGGCTGACCCGCTCCGCGCCTCGTCCGTCACGGCCCGGCCGTGACGATGCTTGGGGTCGGAACGCCGCCCCTACTTCACGCCGTTGTACCCGCGATACCACTCGACGAAGTTCTTCACGCCCTCTTCGACCGCCACCTTCGGCTTGTAGCCGACGACGCGTTGCAGCTCGCTGACGTCAGCGGTGGTGTCGGGCACGTCGCCCGGCTGGAGCGGCAGCATCTCCATGATCGCCTTCTTGCCGAGGCACTCTTCCAGCACCTCGATGTAGCGCAGCAGTTCGACCTGCTGCTCGGCGCCGATATTGAAGATGCGATAGGGGCCCGAGCCGCTGGTCGCCGGATCGGGGTTCTGGCCGTCCCAGTCGGGGTTCTTCGTCGGCACGTTATCCAGCGTACGGATCACCCCTTCGACGATGTCGTCGATGTAGGTGAAGCTGCGGCTGTGCTTGCCGTGGTTGAAGACCTTGATCGGCTCGCCGGCCAGGATCGCCTTGGTGAACATGAACAGCGCCATGTCCGGCCGGCCCCACGGTCCGTAGACGGTGAAGAACCGCAGACCCGAGCAGGGCAGGTCGAACAGGTGCGCATAGCTGTGCGCCATCTGCTCGTTGGCCTTCTTGGTCGCCGCATAGAGGGTCAGCGGGTGCTCGGTGCTGTCATGCTCCGAGAACGGCATCTTCGTGTTGGCGCCGTAGACCGAGCTGGTCGAAGCGAACACCAGGTGCTCGACACCGTTGTGCCGGCAGCCCTCCAGGATGTGCAGGAAGCCGGTGACGTTGCTCTGGACGTAGACATGCGGGTTCTCGGCCGCATAGCGCACGCCCGCCTGGGCGGCCAGGTTGATCACCCGGTTCGGCTTCTGCTCGGCGAACACCGCCTCCAGCCCCGCCCGGTCGGACAGGTCGACCTGGTAGTGGATGTAGTTCGGATGATCGATCTGGCGCGCCAGCCGGGCGCGCTTCAGTTCCGGATCGTAGTAGTCGTTCATGCTGTCGACGCCGACGACGGTGTCGCCGCGCGCCAGCAGACGCAGGGTCGTGGCCGAGCCGATGAAACCGGCGGCGCCGGTGACCAACACTTTCATGGAACTGCTCTTCCCGTCGAACTCAGAGGCGGCCGTCGACCGTGTCGCGCGGCAGGGCCGACTTGACGTCGTATAGCACGGACGGGTCCTTGCCGAAGGCGCGGATGCCCTCGTGGCCGAGGGCGATGAACTGCCTGTGGGCCACCGCCAGGATGACAACGTCGTAGTCGCCGGGCTTGGGATCCGCGGTCAGGGTCACGCCGTATTCGTGGTTCGCTTCCGCCGGATCGACCCACGGATCGTGGATATCGACCTGCAGGCGATGCTCGTTCAGCTCGGCCACCACGTCCACGACCTTGGTGTTGCGCAGGTCGGGGCAGTTCTCCTTGAACGCCAGGCCCAGCACCAGCGCCCGGGCGCCGACCGGGTTGATGCCCTTGCGCACCAGCAGCCGCAGCACGCGGTCGGCGACATAGACGCCCATGCCGTCGTTGATCCGCCGGCCGGCCAGGATGACCTCGGGGTGGTAGCCGATCTCCTGGGCCTTGTGGGTCAGGTAGTAGGGGTCGACGCCGATGCAGTGGCCGCCGACCAGCCCCGGGCGGAACGGCAGGAAGTTCCACTTGGTCCCGGCCGCCTTCAGCACCTCGAGCGTGTCGATCCCCAGCTTGTTGAAGATCATCGCGAACTCGTTGATCAGCGCGATGTTCAGGTCCCGCTGGGTATTCTCGATCACCTTGGCCGCCTCGGCCACGGCGATGGAGCTGGCCAAGTGGGTGCCGGCCGGCACGATGGCGGCGTAGAGGGCGTCGACGAAGGCCGCCGCCTCGGGCGTGGAGCCGGCGGTGACCTTGGTGATGGTCGACAGGCGGTGTTCGCGGTCGCCGGGGTTGGCCCGCTCGGGGCTGTAGCCGCAGAAGAAGTCGCGATTGTAGGTCAGGCCCGACACCTGTTCGAGGATCGGCACGCAGACCTCCTCGGTGCAGCCCGGGTAGACGGTGCTCTCGTAGATCACCACCGCGCCCGGCGTCAGGTGCGCGGCGATGGCGCGGCTGGCGGCGGAGATGGCGCCCAGGTCGGGCCGGCGCGCCTGGTCGATCGGGGTGGGCACGGTGACGATGAAGACGTTGCGGCCGTCGAGATCGGCCGCATCGGCGGAGAAACGCAGCTTCGCCGAGGCGTTCAGTTCGTCGAACTCGACCTCCAGCGTGCGGTCGTGGCCGCGGCGCAGCTCCTCGATCCGCCCCTTGTCGAGGTCGTAGCCCAGCGTGTCGTGGTCCTGTCCGAACGCCACCGCCAGGGGCAGGCCGACATAGCCCAGGCCCAGCACGCAGATACGGGCGTCTTGCGGAGTGATCATCGAACGCTGCCTCGGTAGCGCGGGCGACCAGACCCGCCCGCTGGCAATCACCGATCAGGGCGCGGCTGGCAAGGGGCGGATGGCGATCGGAAGCGGCGCGGGCCCGCGCGGCGGTGGAAACGCGCCGTCCGGCGACCCTACTGGTCGCCCGGCGCCACCAGCCGTTGCGACAGGATGCCGTCCCAGGGAACCCGCTTGACCACCAGGGTCGGGCCGGCGGGAGCCCTGGTCGCCTTCTCGTCGACGTAGATGGCGCTGACCACGATCGGGCGGTCGGTCAGGACTTCGATCTCGCACAGGGCGCGCAGGGTCTTGCTCTGGCCGACGGGCCAGGGGCTCTGGGCCGTCGGCTTGCGCTCGACGAGGCCGCCGCAGCTCTGGCCGTTCAGGGCGATGGCCAGCCTCTGGGTCGCCCCCGCCGCCGTGGCGGTGGAGGTGCCGGACGCCTCGACGACATAGCGCCCGGCGGTCATGGCCGGGATGGTGCAGTTGGTCTGCCCGGCGTTGACCTTGGCGCAGGCGGACGCGCCGATGTCAGGCTGAAAGTAGCCCTGGAAGGCGCGGGGCGGCACGGCCGGCGCGGGGGCGACCGGGGCCGCCGGCGCGGCGGGCGCCGGGCGCGGCGCGGTCGGCGCCTGGGCCAGCGAAGCGCCGGGCGCCATGACGGCGACGACGGAGGCGAGGATCAGCATGCGCATTGCGACTCCTTGTGGCGGGTTGGGGCGATCGGATCGGGCGCGAGCCCGGCCCGTGATCGTCAGCCCTTCTTGCGCTCGGTCTTGATCACGCCGCGGCTTTCCATGGCGGCCTGCAGGGCGTTGATCTTGTTGAACAGGTCGACGGCGCCTTCGAGATCGAGGACCAGACGCACGACCGGCACCGAGCGGCCGGTCTTCTTCTTGGCCTTGGCGTCGACGGGGTCGGGACGATTGACGCTGAACTCGATGCGCAGGGTGCGCCCGTCGAAGCTGAGGCTCTGGGCGCTGTCGGCGAAGGTCTCGAGCAGGTCGGGGCGGTCTTCGTAGCGCAGCTCGACGGGATTGGGCGCGAGGGCGGCGGCGGTGGCCTTGGCCATGGAGCTCTCCGGTGCGGCGGCCCGCTCGACGGTCGAGGGGCGGCGGATAGGGGGCGGACGATCGATCCGCGGGAATGGTGAGGAGGTGTCCCGCGGTGGGAGCCGGCGGCCGAAAGATCGGCCGGCGCGCGGCGGGGCGGGAAGATCGGAATCCCGGGACGCGGCGGATCGGCTGACCGCTCGCCAGGCCCGGAGCCCCGGAAGGCAGGATCGCAAAAGGAAACGGGCCGGTCTTCGCGACCGGCCCGCTCCGTATTCAGGCCAGGACTACCAGCGCCAGCGGAAGCCGAGCGTAGCGTCCGTGGACTGGTAGTCGTCCTTGAACTTCACGCCGGCGTTCACGAAGGCCGAGAAGGCGGCCTTGTTGCTGAACAGGTTCACGCTGCCCGAGATCTCGCCGAACGAGCCGGAGAAGTCGTCGGTCAGGGTCAGGTCCGGACCACCCGAGAAGATGGTCACGTCGTTCTCGCCTTCGAACTCGTTCCAGATGCGGCCCGTGACCGAGAAGGTCGCGTCGAAGGTCGGCTGCGAGGCCGTGGCGCCTAGGCGGGCGCCCAGGCTGCCGCGGAGGCTGGTCTGATCGTCCCACTCGATGTCGGCGCCCGGCACGCTGATCGTGCCGATGTCGGTCGAGAGGTAGGACAGGCTGGCCAGCGGTTCCACGAAGGCCGTGCCGCCCAGGGCGAAGGTGTAGCCGCCCTCGACCTGGAGGCCCCAAGTGTCGATGTCGCTGGCGAAGGTGTCGCCAGAGAGCGTCGGCGCCGTGTAGTCGAGGTCCAGGCTGTTGAAGGCCAGGACGCCGTCCACGAACCAGTTCTTGTTCAGGTAGGTGCCGTAGAGGCCGTAGACCGCGCCTTCCATCGACGCCACGGTGGGCGAGGCGTCGAAGTTCACGTCGCTGTCCACGTAGCCGATCATGCCGCCCAGGACCCACTGGGTGTCGGCCGTGGCCGCGCCGACGAAGTCGACGCCGCCGATGACCGAGATCGTCTGCTGGTCGTAGCTGGTGTCGAAGCTGTAGGTGACGCCGAACAGCTCGTAGCTGTTCTCCAGATCGCGATCAGCGGAGGAGCCGGTGATCTTCATCCAGACGCCGGCGCCGGCTTCGGCGTTGTCCAGCTGCGAGCGCAGGTCGGCCTGACGGTCGAACCAGGTGCCGGTGGTGGTGTACCAGGCCGCCTGGGCCGCCTGGCCGACGGTGCTGAACTCGAAGGCCTCGCCGTCCGGCAGGCCGACCAGCAGGTGTTGCTTTCCGTTGAGGGTCAGGTCGTAGAAGAACAGACCCTTGTCCAGGACGCCGTCGGCCGAGTTGGCGTCGGCGCGCCAGAACGGCTGGCCGGCCAGCAGCGAGAAGTTGGTCGCCGAGGTCGCTCCCGCGCCGGTGACGTCGACCACCACGATGCCCGTGGGGTTGAACGCCCCGAAGACCGCGCCGCTGGTGTCGTTGACCCGGATCGTCGTGCTGCCGGCGGTCGAGGCGCCGGTGGCGTCAAAGCAGTCCGCCGCCGTCAGGGCCGCGCAGCTGGTCTGCGTCACGGCGCCGAGGTTGACGTCCATGAACAGGCGGCTGCTGCCCGAGCCGGTGAAGGTGCCCGAGCCGAAGTCGATGCGGTCGTTGATCTGACCGTCCGAAGCCGTGGTGCCCGAGCTGCCGAAGAAGATCGAGCCGGAGTTGTTCCAGGCTTCGAGGTTGGTGATGGTCAGGGTCGAGGCGGCCAGGGTCGGTTCGCCGACCACCAGGATGCCGGCGTTGGTGAAGGTGTCAGCCCCCGCGCCGAAGTCCCAGGAGGTCGCCGCGCCGCCGGCGTTGGTGAAGATCACCCCGCTGGCGGTGTTGTTCAGCACGTCCGCGCCGCCCGAGAACACCGAGGCGCCCGTGGTGTGCCAGCTGGTCGAGGAGCTGTTGTTGAGCACCACGTTGCCGGTCAGGCCCGAGAAGTTCACCCGGCCCTGCAGGCGTCCGGCGTTGTTGATCACCACGCTGCCGCCGACGCCCCGGATGGCCAGGTCGTCGTAGCCCGCCGCGGTGTTGTCGTTCGACCGCACCGTGGCGTTGCTGGCGATGTTGACCGTGGTCGTGCCGCCCGCCGCGTTGTTGAGGTCCAGCACCCAGCTGTCGGCCGCCGCGCCCAGTCCGCGCACCGTGGTGGCCGGAGCCCCCACGCCGCCCGTGCCGAGGTCGACCGTCACCGCACCGCCGTTGGAGGTGGTGCGGACCGCGCTGCCGTTCGTCGCCGCCAGCGTCACGCCGTTGGCCACGTTGACGTCGATCAGGCCCGTGCCGGTGGTCGCCGCGTTGACGCCCGCAGCGCCCGCGCCGCCCGAGGTGACGGAGGCGTTGACGTTGACGGTGGAGACGGCGGTACCGGTCGTGCCGGTCTGGATGCCGTCGCTGCCGCCGGCGACCGTCGCGTTGGTGGTGACCGTCACGGCCCCGCCCGTCGAAAGCGCCCGGATGCCGTCGCTGCCGGCGCTGATCACGCCGCCGGCGTTGTTGGCGATCGTGATCGCGCCCGTGCCGGAGGCGTCGGCCTCGATGCCGTTGTCGCCCGAGGTGATCGCCGCCGAGTTGGTGATCAGCGTCGCGCCGGCGGCGGCGTTGGTGTCGATGCCGTCCGCGCTGGCGGTGATCGCGGCGCTGTTGGTCACCGTGATCGCGCCGGCGCCGGTGGCGTTCGACTGGATGCCGTCCGACAGGGCATTGATGACGCCGCTGTTGGTCACTTCGGAGCTGCCGCCGTTCACCTCGGTGTAGATGCCGAGCGCGCCGGTGGTCAGCGCGCCGCTGTTGAGGACGACGAGCTGGCCCGTGCCGTTGTTGTCGGCGACGATGCCGCTGCCGGCGGCCCAGATGCCGGTGAGGTTCTGGACCAGGATGCCGCTCGCGCCGCCGTTGACGATGGCTTCGATGCCGCTGTCCTGGACCTGATCGGCCAGCGAGCCGATGGCGCCCGCGTTGACAACCGTGACGCCGCCGGTCGCCGATTCGGCATGGATGCCGTCGTTGGCCGAGCCGCCGATGGCCGCCGCGTTGCTGACGCCGACGCTGCCGGAGCCGCCGGCGAAGGCATAGATGCCTTGATCGCCGGCCCAGATCACGCCCGTCGCCAGGTTGGTGACCGAAACGCTGCCCGCGCCTCCGGCGACGTAGGCATAGATGCCGTCCTCGGTCACCGGATCGGCCGAGGAACCGATCGCGGCGCTGTTGTCGACATCGACTTCGCCGGTGTTGGCGCCGGCGACCAGGCCGTAGACCGCCGCGCCGTCGATCGCGCCGGTGTTGGCGACGATGGTATCGCCCGTGCCGCTGTTCCACGCGTAGATGCCATAGCCGCCGCCGCTGGACTGGTTGGCGACGAGGGCGGCGTTGTTGGTCACCGTGACGTCTTCGGCCCCGGTGTTGACGAGAGCGGTGATGGCGTCATCGCCCGCGGTGATCGTCGTGCCGGCCGTGGTGATCACGGTCGTCGCGCCGGTGTCGGTGACGGCGTAGATGCCGTCGACCGCCGTCGACGTGACGGAGGCGTTGCTGTTCACGGTGACCGAGCCGGCGCCGTTGGCGTCGGCGTAGATGCCGTAGTTGCCGCCGCTCACCGCGCCGTTCTGGTCGACGGTGATGTCACCCTCGGTCGACTGGGCGAGGATGCCGACGTCGCTCGAGACGATGACGCCGTTGCTGGTGATCTCCACCGTGCCGAAGCCTGCGGTGGAGCCGAGGATGCCCGCGGCCGCCAGGGCGCTGTTGGCCACGTTGACGTCGGCGTCGACCTCGATCGACACGTTGCCGCCCGCCGCGACGCCCGCGACACCGTACGAGCCCGTGAAGTTGCCGGCGCCGTCGGCGCCGTCGCCCGCCACGAGGTCGATGGAGCCGCCGCCCAGGTCGATGGTGACGTCGCCGAGCGAGCCGACGCCGTAGACGCCGACCGAGCTGTCGCCGGTCACGTCGATGTCGAGACCGTCGCCGACCACGACCGAGGCGCTCGCGGCGTTCACCACGCCGGCGTAGATCGCCGCCGCGCCGTCCGCTTCGCCGCCCGCGCCGTCGTCGATCAGGATCGACAGCGACTCGCCGATCTGGATGTCGACGCGAGGATCGCCAACCGCCGCATCGGCCAGGGCCGAGCTCGTCACGGAGATGCCGTAGGCGATGGCGTCGCCGTCGACGTTCCCGATGGTCACCGACAGGTTGTCGCCGGCAATGAAGGTCTGGTCGCCGGGTCCGACCTGGACGGAGCCGTAGTCTTCCGGATCGATCGTGACGTTGTCGCCGAGCGTGATGGTGGTCTCGCCCGAGCCTTGGTTGTTGACCAGGATGCCCGACGTGCCGGCCAGGATCGTCGAGCCGTCGCCGACATCGATCGTCACCGCGCCCGCGCCGGCCGCGTTGGTCATGAAGACCAGGATGCCGTTGCTGCCCGCGGCGTCGGCCGAGATCGTGACCGGGCCGGTGTCGCCGATGTTCAGGTCGATGCCGCCGGTGCCGGCGTTCGTCGCCGCGACACCGGAGGAGCCGCCGTAGACGCTGGCGTTCGTGGTGATCCCGATGTCGCCACTGGAGTTGATGTTGCTGATCACCCCCGCGATGCCGGCGCTGGTCGTGCCGTCGACGGACGAACCGATCACGCCGGTGTTCAGGATGAAGATGTCCGCCGCGGACGCGCCGGTCGATTCGGTGCGGATGCCGGCGGTCGCCGTGCCGGCGATCAGACCGCTGTTGGTGACCGACACGGCGTTGAGCGCCGTGGCGTTGATGGCGTCGCCGCCCGTGGCGTTGATGGCGCTGCTGTTGTTCACGGTGGTCGAAGCGCCGGTGGAGCTCGTCGCGATGCCCGGGCCGGCGGTCGAGGTGATGGTCCCGCCGCTGGTGGTGACGTTCACGACGCCGCCGCTGGTGCCCAGGATGCCGGCGGTCGCGCCGGTGACGTCGCCGAGGGTGTCGATGGTGACGAAGCCGCTGGTGCTGACCGCGCCGACGCCGACACCGCCCGTGGCGGTCACGGTTCCGGCGACGTCGATGTCGATCGCGCCGGCGCCGCTGCTGGCCGCGATGCCGTCGCCGGCCGTCGCCGTGACGGTGACGCCGGCCGCGACGTCGATGTCGATCAGGCCCGCGCCGCCGTCGACGTCGATGCCGGTGGAGCCCTGAACGTCGGCGTTGGCGACGACGGTGATGGCGCCCGCGCCGTCCAGTTCGATGGCCGTCGCGCCGCCCGAGGTGACCGTCGCGTTGTTGGTGACGGAGATCGCGCCCGTGCCGCCGTTGACGAAGATGGCCTCCAGACTGTCGGACTCGACCGCGCCGTCGGTGACGATGGTCACCGCGCCGTCGCCCGCGTTCACCCCGATGCCGTAGCTGGAGCCCCAGGTGTAGCTGCCCGCGCCCGTGGTGATGTCGACCGTTCCGGCGCCGCCGGTGCTGGCGTAGATACCCAGGCTCTCGATGCCGCCGACGGACGCGGCCTGGACGTTGGCGTTGCTGTCGATGGTGATGTTGCCGGCGGTCGAGTTGGCGAAGACGCCGGCCGAAACGGTGAAGTTGCCGGCGCTGTCGGCGCCGTCGCCGCTATAGACCCACGCCCGGCCCGTGCCCAGGGTGATGTCGATGTCGCCGCTCGACGTCTCGGCGTAGACAGCGACCGTGTTGTCGCCCTGCGTGTCGATCAGCGTGCCGTCGCCGGTTTCGATCGCGACGCTGCCCGTGCCGCCGCCGCTGTTCTCCGCCCAGATGCCGGCGCCGCCGTCGGTGGAGCCGCCCGGCAGGAGGCTGATCGAGTTGTTCGTGCCGAGCGAGACCTCGACCGACGGGTCGCCCGCGCCGGTGTCGGCCGCCGCCGTGCTCTCGGCGTAGACGCCGACCGCGATCGCGTCGTTGTCGGTGCTGTTGTCGATCAGGATGGTGACGCCGTCGCCGGTGACGACGGTCGAGTCCGTCGCGGCCACGTTGATGATGCCGTAGTCCTCGGGATCGATCGTCACGCCCGCCGCCACGTTCACCGTCGAGGCGCCCGCCGACGAACTGGCGTCGACGCCGGTGACGCCCGCGAAGACGTCGTCGTTGACGTTGACCTCGACATCGCCGCCGCCGGCGACGCGAACGCCGGTCAAGCCGGCGGTGACGACACCGTTGGTGGTGACGGTCGACGTGCCGGTCGCGGTATCCAGGTCGATGCCGTTGTCGTCGGCGGTGATCGCGCCGGTGGTGATGCTGGCGTTGCCCGCGCCGTTGACGTCCGCCGCGACGCCGTGGACGCCGCCGTCGAGCGCGCCGGTGAGATTCACCGTCAGGTCTCCGTCGACGGTGCTGACCTCGACCGCGCTGTAGTCGCTCGAGGTGATCGCGCCCGCGCCGGTCAGGTTGACCGTGCCCGCGCCGGCGTTGACGTCGACGCCCAGACCACCCTCAAGGATATCGCCGTCGATCACGGCGACGATATTGCCGCCCTGGGTGTCGAGATCGGCGCCGAAGTTGATCGGATCGGTGGTGTCGAGGCTGGCGCCCGCGCTCAGGGTGAAGTCGATGTCGCCTTCGTTGGTGTCGATGTCGACCGCGTCGCTGAAGTCGCCGCTGACCGCGCCGTTGACCGTCATGGTCACGCCGCCGCTGCCGGTGGCCGTGGCCACCACGCCGTAGAAGCCGCCATCGACGTCGCCGACGGTGATGTCGGCGTCGCCATCGACGATCTGGACGGCCACGCCGTCGGCGCTGGCGGTGACCTGACCCGCCGTGGTGTCGATCGTGACGTTGCCGCCGAAGCCGGCGCTGGCCGAGACGCCGACGCCCGCCGTGGCGTCGACCGTGCCGCCGGTCGTCACGCTGACGTTGCCGGTGTTGGCCGCGGCGACGATGCCCGAAGCGCCCGACAGGGCGCCCGTGCCGAGGATGTTGGCGTCGCCGCCGTTGTTGGCCGTGACCTCGAGCGCCGTGTCGACGGCGTCGATGTCGCCCACCGTCACGTTGGCCGTGCCGCCGGCCACCGCCTGGACGTGCACGCCGCCGCCGGCGCTGGTCACCAGGCCGCCGATGTCGACTTCCGCGCCGGCCGAGCCGCCGCCCGCCCAGACGCCCCAGTTGCCGGCGCCCGTCGCCGTGACGTCGCCCGTGCCGGTGACGGTCGCCAGACCGCCCGGCGACTGGGCGCGGACGCCCGAATCGCCACTGACCGTGGTCGTTCCGTACTCGACCGTCGCGTTGCCGCTCGGGGTCTGGGTGATGATGCCGAAGTTGCCGTTGCCGGTGACCGTCCCACCGCTGATCAAGACCGTCGCGTCGCCCGCCCCGGCCGTGACCACGGCGCGCAGGCCGCCGCTGCTGCCCGTGATCGTCGAGCCGGAGCCGTCGGCCAGATCGCCGTCGATCAGCTCGATGCTGGCGTCGCCGTTGTTGGCGACGACGTTGACGCCGCGGCCGGCGTTGTTGTTGACGCTGACGTCACCGGCGCCCGCGATCGCGGTGACCTGGGTGACGGCGAGATCCTCGCCCGCGTTGCCGATGACGTTGATGCCGCCGGTGGTCACCGTCACCTGGTCGACGAGCAGCACCACCAGGTTGCCGTCGGTCGTGGTGGTGTAGTCGATTTCCGTGTAGGCGCCGTTGCAGACCATGACGTCGTCCGCGCCGGCGTTGGCGCTCGGATCACCACATTCATTGGCGGCCAGGGCTTGGCTCGGCGTCAGTACGGCTACGCCGCCGACACCGGCCATCAGGCTGGCGGCGACGAGCGACGAACTCGCGAGCAGGGACACGCGGCGACGCGTGGTGACGGTCTTGCGGGACATAAGGCGGACCCCCTCAGGTCTGATTTGCGTGCGGGGATACGCGCACAGCACCCCCGCCTATAAAACGCTGTTCCGCGAATCTATATCGTCCACCGGTGGTGTCGTCTACGGCTTTCGAGATCGATGATCGCGCTCTGGTGCTACGCCGGAGAATTCCGGATACCAAAGTTACTTATCTTTCATGCGAGACGCGGACGTGACGCAAAAGGGGGGCCTCGTTCGCTGTTCAACCGCCGACCGGCCCGCTATTGCTTGGCCTTCCGCCGCTTTCCGGAAGGGTTCCCGGATGGACATCGCCTACGACGTCAGGCCGCTCGACGCCGAGGTCGAAGACGCCTATCGCCGCTTGCTTCCGGAACAGATCGACCTCGTCGAGCAGGGAAAGCTGGCGTGGAAGTTCCTGCGCCACCCGGCGGCCAAAGGCGCGGTGGCGACCGCCGAGCTGGACGGCGCCATCGTCGGCATGATCGGCTTCGCCCCGCACCGGCTGAAGCTGGCCGGCCGGCGGGTGATCGCCCACCAGGCCATGGACACGGTCGTCGACCCGGTCTGCCGGGGCAAGGGCGTGTTCGTGAAGCTGGGCCGCGCTTTCTACGACGCCGCCCCGAGGATCGGCAGCGCCGCCGCGTTCGGCTTTCCCAACGAGAACGCCGCTCCCGGCTGGTTCGGCAAGCTGGACTGGACCCGGCTCGGCACGCCGCCCTTCCTGGTCAAGCCGCTGAACGCCGGCTACTTCGCCCGCCGGGCCGTCGGCGGAGCGGGCGCGCTGTTCGACGCCCTGCCCCTGTCGCTGATCGGCCGTCCCGCCGACGCCGACCGGGCGGTCAGGGTCGAGCGGTTCGACGCCCGCGCCGACGCGCTGTGGGAGGCCTTCTCCGCCTCCATCCCCGCCGCCGTCGACCGCACGCACGACTTTCTGAACTGGCGCCTGTTCGACCACCCGACCGCGACCTACGAGACCCGGGCGGTGTTCGACGGCGACGTCATGCGCGCCTTCGTCACCACCCATCTGGCCGACAAGCACGGCGGCCGCATCGGCTACATCATGGAGGCCATGGCCCTGCCCGGCGCCGAAGCGGACCTGGTCATGCTGCTGAAGCTGGCCATCGCCGGCATGCGCGAGAAGAAGACCGACGCGGTCCTGGCCTGGGCCGCGAGCCACGCGCCCAACGCCGGCGCCTATCGCAAGGCCGGCTTCATCCCGATGCCCGACCGCATCCGGCCGATCCATCTCTACTTCGGCGGCAAGCCGCTGGCTCCGGAGGCTGAGCCGGGCTTCGGCGGCGAACAGGACTGGTATCTCAGCTACCTGGACTCGGACACGGTCTGACGATGGTCGCCAAGTTCATCCTGTCGCTGGACTGCGAGGGCAAGTGGGGGGTGGCCGACCGCCTGACCCCGGGCGACCACGCCGCCCTGTCGGACGAGCGGCTGCGCGCGGCCTACGCCGGGATCGTCGCCGCGCTGGACCGCTACGACATCGCCGCCACGTTCGCCTTCGTGGGGACCTTCTCCCTGCCAGCAGACCGGCTGGCGCGGCTGAAGCCCGCGCTGGCGGACCTGGCGCGCGAGCTGCCCGGCTACCTGGAGCCCGCGCTGGCCGACATGGAGACCGGCACGAGGCAGGGCTGGACCGGCGACTGGGCGGTGGAGGCGGCGGCCACGGCCAGGGCAGGGCACGAGATCGGCCTGCACGGCGCCACCCATATTCCCTGGACCTGGCCCGGCATGACGCCGGATCTCGCCCGGCGGGAGCTGTCGCTGATCTATGACGAGCGCGCGCCGATACTGAAGCGGACGACGACCTTCATCTTCCCGCGCAATCGCGGCGACCACCCCGAGCTGCTCGACGACTTCGGCATCGCGGGCCTGAGGCAGACGCGGGAGTTTCCCAACCGCCTCGCCTCGCTGGCCTCGGAGTTCAACCTCTTCGAAAAGCCGGAGGCCGTCCCCGCCCCGGCCGCGCCGCTGCCGATCCCGGCCGGCTATTTCGTCAACTGGCTGAGCGGGCCTCGCAAGCTGGTGCCGACCGCCGTCAGCCGCCTGCGCGCCCGCAACCTGCTGGAACGCGCGGCGGAGACCGGAGAGACGGTCCACTACTGGACCCATCCGGAGAACATCGCCTCCGCCCCCGCCACCCTCGGCCTGCTGGAGGGCATCCTCGCCGAGGTCGCCCGCCTGCGCGATGCCGGCCGCTGCGAGGTGCTGACCCAGGATCAGTGGTGCCGCCGCATCGACCCAGCCCACGTCGCCGCGAGCGAGAAGAAGCGCGACGCGCGGCTGGCCGCATGACCGAGAAACAGCGCAGCCTGCTGCTCAGCGCGCTGGCCGGCTTGCTCATCGCCCTCTGGACCCTCGTTCCCACCGGACGGCCGGTCACCGCGGACGCCGAGCAGAACCTGCGCGCCGCCTGGAACCTCGCCCACCACGGCGTGCTGTCGACCAGCGACGCGGCCGATCCCGCGCCGGACATGTTCCGCGAGCCGCTGACGCCGCTCATCACCGGCGCACTCATCAAGGTCGGCGAGGTCTTCAGCGGTCCATCGAGCTTCGAGACATGGAACGGCGGCGCCGGCCTGCACGGACTGAAGCAACAGAACATCGTCTGGATCGCCCTGCTCTGGGCAGGGGTCCTCGCCGCCGCGCGGCGTCTGTCGCTGTCGCCGACAGGACAGGTCGCGGCCCTCGCGCTCGCCAACGGCTTCGTCTGGGCGTTCCGGAGCGAACTGGTCGACTCCCTCGGCACGGATCTGGCCGCCGCCGCCCTGCTGACCCTGGGCGCGGCCGCGACGGTGGCCGCCAGGCAGACGAGGGACTGGCGACGCTGGCTCGGCGCGGGCCTCGTCTTCGGCCTGGCGATCCTCGTGAAGGCCAGCCTGCTCTATGTGCTGATCGGCCTGGCCGGCGCGCTCCTGCTGCTCGCCGCCTGGCGCAACCGAGGCTGGCCGGGCGATCGGGCAGGAGTCGGCCTGCTGTTGATGCTGACCGCCGCGGCGCTGGTCGTCACCCCCTGGAGCGAGCGCAACCGCGCCCTGTTCGGTACGCCCGCCATCGCCGATCGCGGCGGCGAGGTGCTGCTGCTGCGCGCCTACGAGAACCAGGTCACGCCCGTCGAGCTCGCCGGTTCGCTCTGCGCCTATTCGCCCGGAAAGCTGCAGGTCCAGACCTGCCGCCTCACCGGCCACGCCCTCGCCGATCTTCGCCCCGGCGGATCGCTCGGCCGGTTCAGCCGCATGCCGCCGAAGACGGACGAGACCCGCCTCGCCTTCCGCGCCGCCGCCGAGGCCGGCGGCCCCTCGCCGGGACTGTCCTTCTACAATGTCGCCAAGGAACGCTACCGCGTGCTGGTCGAACGAACCGGCTCGACCCGCGCCGCCGACGAGGCCGCGAAGGCCGAAGCCATCGCCCTGATCAAGGCGCGGCCGGACCTGCACCTGGCGATGACGGCCGCCTTTCTCTGGCGGGGGCTGGGCGGGCTGACCATCATGCTGCTGGCCGTCGGCGCGGTCGCCCTGGTCCGCGAGCGGGACGATCTGGTCGTCTTTCTCCTGCCGTTCGTGGGCCTGGGCGTCTTCATGGCGCTCTTCAGCCACTTCATTCCGCGCTACGGTTGGCCCATGATCCCGGCGCTATGCGTGGTTCTTCCCCTGATCGCCGAAGCCGGCCTGCACCGGATACGAAAGTGACCGCTCCCCGGCGGCTCGCGGTGCTGATTCCGGCGCTCAACGAGGAGGCCTCGGTCGGCGCCGTCGTCGCCGCCGTGATGCAGGCCGAACCGCTGCTGGTGGCCCAGGGCGTCTCGACCACGGTGATCCTCGTCGACGACGGCTCGACCGACCGCACCGGCGAGTTCGGCCAGGCGGCCGGCGCCGACATCGTCATCCGCCACAAGCTGAACCGCGGCCTGGGCGCCGCCGTGCGCAGCGGCCTGCACCGGGCGCGGGACGAGGGCTTCGACCTGATGCTCAAGCTGGACGCCGACGGCCAGCACGACCCGGCCGACATCCCGGCCATGATCCGGCCGATCCTCGATGACGAGGCGGAGGTGGTCTACGGCTACCGCTTCGGCCGCATCGGCTACCGCATGCCGCTGGTCCGGCGCTGGGGCAACGCGACCTTCTGCGGCCTGATGCGCTGGCTCACCGGCTGGCCGGTGCGCGATAGCCAGCCGGGCATCATCGCCTTGTCGAGCGACTACCTGAAGGTCGCCCACCTGCCCGGCAGCTACAATTACGCCCAGCAGGTGCTGCTCGACGCCTGGCACAAGGGCATGCGCTTTTCCCAGGTCGACGTCGCCTTCCGCGAGCGGCGCAGCGGCGCGTCGTTCATCTCATGGGCCTATCCGTTCAGGGCGCTGGCCCAGATCTTCTGGCTACTGGTGTCGCTCAAGCCGCTGCGGATCTTCGGCCCGATCGGCGTCGCCTTCCTGGCCCTGGCCGCCGGCGTCGGGGGCTGGCAGATCGCCGAGTTCCTGCAAGGCCATGCCGCCAAGCCGATCGAGAACGTCAATCTTGTGCTGGGCGCCGCGCTGTTCGGGATTCAGACCCTGTTCTTCGGTGTGCTGGCCGAGCTGATCGTCCAGCGGCGGTAGGCTTCAGCCTTCCCGCTCGCCCGTCATCCGGTCGTAGACGCGGTTTGACAGGCCGTTGAACCACTTGCGGCCCGGCTCCTCGATCCAGCGGTAGGTGACCCGCGCCACCAGCACGGTCAGGACCAGGAAGGCCACGGTCGCCAGGTCGCCGATCCACGGCGAGCCGAAGCCCAGCGTCAGGGCCTTGGCCGGTACGAACAGGGTCTGGCCCGTCGCCGCCTGCCACACCGCCGCCGCGCCGAACACCGCCAGCACCATCGGATAGTGGACCAGATAGATGGAGTAGGACGTCTCGCCCCATCTGATCAGGAACGGCGCCTTGAGCAGGCGCGACAGCGGGCCCTTCTCGAAGGCGAACAGGAACACCAGCCCGGCGAAGATCACCGCCGAGGCCGCCCAGATGCCCTTGTACCAGAGCCACATGGTCGCCCAGACGGCCAGCGGGGTCAGCAGCTCCAGCCAGCCCGGCGGGCTCCAGCCCTTCGCGCGGCACAGGCCGTATATCCGCTGCACGATCACGCCCAGGAAGAACCCGGCCACGCCCCGCGCCAGCGCCGTCCGCCCTTCGGCCGGCAGGTGCTGCACCATCCAGATCAGCGCCAGCATGCCGGCCAGCGCCAGCACGCTCGCCGTCAGAACCGGCCGCCGGATCAGGGACACGGCGATGAAGATGAAGCAGACCGCGAACTCGACGCTGATGCTCCAGCTGGGGATGTTCCAGGTGAAGCTGTCGAACAGGCCGATGCCGTGCAGCAGCAGAACGTTGGCCGCCAGCGCCGAGAGGCTGGTCTCGTCGGCGAAGGTCGGCCGGCCGATGTCGTGGCCCAGCGCCAGCCCGCCGCCCCAGCGCGCCGCCTCCATCGCCAGGACGACCAGCAGGGTCGCGATGTGAAGCGGATAGAGCCGGCCGAACCTTCGGATCAGGAACCGCACCCGCTCGGCGCCGGTGCTCAGCTGCTCGCCGTAGGCGTGGGCGATGACGAAACCGCTGAGGGCGAAGAAGAAGTCCACCGCCAGCAGGCCGCTGCGCGTGAACCACAGGTCGTTCACATGGCTAAGGACGCGGAAGTGGTAGAGGACCACCCACAGCGCGCAGAGGCCGCGCCAGCTGTCCAGAACCGAAAACCGCATACGCCCGGGCCGCCCCTTCTGTGGACATCAGGGCTTAAGGGTGGACGGGGGCGCAAGCAAGGCGCCGTGTCGCTGGCGGTCGCCCCGCCGCTCGGCTAAGGCAGGGGCGCGGGGCGTGTTCTCCTGGTCGCGGCGGTATCGATGAACCTCAAGAGCAGCCTTGTGCGAGGCGCCTCGGCGACGCTGGTGATGCGGGTCGCCAGCATGGGTCTCTCCTGGGCGACCGCCGTGGTCCTGGCCCGGATGCTCGGGGTCGGCGGCTACGGGACCTACGCCTTCCTGATCTCGATCATCACCGTCCTGCGCCTGCCCGCCACCTTCGGCACGCCCTCGCTGCTGATGCGCGAGACCAGCGCCGCGCGGGCGACCGGCAGGTGGGGCCGGATGCGCGGGGTCAGCCTCTGGGCGCTGCGGTTCTCGCTGGTCACCTCGGTCCCGGTGGTGCTGGCTGTGGCGGCCGCCCTCGTTTTCTTCCCGGACAAGATCCCGGACAACCTCGAACCCTCGCTGCCCTGGGCCGCGACGCTGATCGTGCTGCTGCCGCTGGCCGGCCTGCGCGGCGGAGTGCTGCGGGGTCTCAAGCAGGTGGTCTGGGGCCACTTCCCGGAGCAGATCGTCCGCCCGCTCTTCATCCTGCTGTTCGTGTTCCTGCCCTTCCTCTGGGGCCAGACGACCGACAGGCCGCAGGAGGCGATGATCGCCAACGCCCTAGCCACGGCCGTCGCCTGGTTCGCCGGCGCCCTGCTGGTCATGAAGTACTGGCCAGCCGAGGCGCGCGGCGTGACGCCCGAGTACGACGGGAAAGCCTGGCGCAAGAGCCTGCTGCCGCTGGGCCTGGGCAACGCGATGTACCTGCTGGACGGGGAGGTCGCCGTCCTGGCCCTGGGCCTGGTCGCCACCAAGGCCGACGTCGGGGTGTTCAAGGCCGCCGGCCAGTTCGCGCTGCTGGCCGGCCTGGGCTACTCGGTCGTCAACGTCAACATCTCGCCGCGCATCGCCGCCGCCTGGGCCAAGGACGACATGGCCAAGATCCAGGCCACGGTCACCCAGGGCTCGCGGCTGTCGATGCTCTACTGCCTGCCGGTGGCGCTGGGCCTGGCCGCGCTCGGCGGCTGGGGCGTGCCGTTCGTGATGGGCCCGGGCTTCGAGGGCGCGTGGCTGCCGCTGTCGCTGCTGGCGCTCGGCCATGTGATCAACGCCGCCTTCGGCTCGGCGACCTCGGTGCTGATCATGACGAAGCACGAGAAGTTCAACACCGTGGCCTTCGCCATCGGGCTGGCGGTGAACATCGGCCTGACCCTGCTGCTGACGCCGATGTTCGGCCCCGCCGGCGCGGCCAGCGCTGTGGTCGCCAGCGTCACGGCTCGCAACCTGATCCTCTGGGCCTGGGCTAGGCGTCGGCTGGGGATCGAGACGGGCTTCTGGGGGACATTCGGTCGACCGCCCGCCGCCCAAGGCTGATGCCGGGCTTCTCGATCCACTGGTAGGCGATCCAGCCGAGCGGATAGACGATCAGCGCCGACAGGCCGAAAGCGGCCCCCGCCTGGACCAGCGGCGCGGCGCCCGGCAGCCGCTGCTCGACCAGCGCCGCCACGGGAACCAGCACCAGCAGGTGGATCAGGTAGACGCCATAGGAGACGTCGCCCAGCAGCTTCAGCGGCGCCGAGCCCAGCACCGCCCGGCCCCAGCCGGCGAGCGTCTCCAGCGGCGTCCGGCCCAGCAGCCCGGGGATGATCGCCGCCGCCGCGACCAGCACCGACAGCACGCGGATGACCAGTTCGCTCCAGTGGGCGACCGGCGCGACGGGGATCGCGGCCAGCGCCGTCGCCACCCCGACGAACATCCAGCGCGCGCCGCCGCTCCCGGCGGTCCGCGCCTTCATCACCAGCATCCCGGCCAGGAACATGTTCAGCTTCAGGCTCAGCAGGGCCGGCGTGTCGGGATCGAACTTCGCCAGCCAGCTCCCGAACGGCAGCCACAGCGCCGCCGCCGCCACGGTCAGCAGCACCGACCCGGCCACGAACCCGATCTTCCGCAGCAGCAGGAAGATGAACGGGAAGGCCAGGTAGAACTGCATCTCCAGCGAGATGCTCCAGTCCGGCAGCGGCGAACGGTTTGCGTACTCGGGGATCAGCCCGAACAGGAAGGTCAGGTGCAGCAGGATGTTGCCCGGACCGTGGTCGTTGTAGCGGACGGTGTCGACCGCCCCGCCCCCGGCCGCCGCCAGCACGCCGCGCATCTCGCCGATCCACGGCCCGGCCAGCATCGCCACCACGAAGGCCAGGTAGAACACCGGCGCGATGCGGAAGAATCGCCGCGTCCAGAATCGCAGCCAGGTGGACGGCGCGGCCATCGGCTCGCGCGCTTCCCGCACCTCGGCCTGATAGGCCATCAGCGCTCCGGACAGCAGCATGAACAGGTCGACCGCCAGCAGCGGCCGCCCGACGATCGGGATCCAGGCCACGGTGAGGTTCAGCGAATGGCCGACGAACACCCACAGCGCCGCCAGCCCGCGCAGCCCGTCCAGCGGATCGATGCGCCCTGCCCCCCGGGCGGTCATTCGGCGGCGACGGAGGCGGCCGGCTGCTCGCCCTTGTAGACTTCGACCCCCTGGGCCTCGAGCCGGTCGACCAGCCCCGGCGGATAGGCCACCGCCCCACCGCCGACGTACTGGCTCAACTGCCGGGCCATGTTGGTGCGCGCGAACTGCCGCGCGTAACGGTCCGGCGCGCCGAAGGTGAAGAAGACGCTCATCCGCTGCTTCTGGCCGGTGATCGCCGCCCAGGCGCGGTTGGCTTGGTACATCGCCTTCACATCACCCGGCTCGCGCAGCTTGGGAACGACGGCTCCCACCACCCGCTTGATGCCCCGGCTGGCGAAGTGGAGCAGCTTCTCCACCCCGGTCGCGCGCCGGCCGCGGTGGTCGATGCGCACGTCGAACACGACCGCGTCGCCGGCCTTGCTGCGCAGCGGCACGGCTCCGGTCTCGTCGGTCGGCCAGGCGCGCTTTTTGTGGGTGCCGGGCGCCAGCGTCATGCCGTCGCCGGCGTCATGGTCCTGCAGGTAGATGGCCATCTTGAACACCCGGCAGTCGTCGACGTAGCAGTCCTCGTCGAAGTAGCTGTCGTTCTTGCCGGTGTCCTTGTGCCACTGGCTGAAGGCGTCCTGGTGGATGTCGCAGTGGCCGGTGAATAGGATGTTCTTCGCGCCGTAGAGGGCCTGGAATACGCCCACGACCTTGGGATCGCTGAACAGCCAGCCGATGTCGGGGCATTCGATCGCGGCGTTGGGCTGGGTCTTGCCCAGCTGGAAGATCACCCCGCCCTTGTCGAAGAAGCCGGACACGCCGTCACGCAGGCGCTCGATTTCTTCCGCCGAGAACAGCCGCGGGATGACCACATAGCCGTCCCGGTCCAGCCGCGCCCGCGCGTCGGTAAAGTCGATGCCGTTCAGCGCCGCGTCACTCACGCTTCAGCTCCTCCACGACCCGAGCATAGGTCGGAACCGCGCCCGGCGCGATCATCAGTCGCCAGCGGGCCTCGAAAAGGTCGTCGCCGACCGGCTCGCGGATCGCCGCGACGATCGTCTCCGCATCGCTCCCCACCCGGTCGAAGCCCGCCATCACATGGTCCGGATCGATCGGATGCGGCGCGGCGATCACCGGCATCCGGCCCAGCTTCAGCACGTCGATCGCCGACCCGCCGGGGGTGGAGACCACCACGCCGTACCGCGCCACGGCGGCGAAGTCGCGATCCTCGGCGGGCCACAGCCGGAAGCCCGCGCGGCTCAAGGCCAGCTTGAGCGCGTCCCGCACGCCGGCGGGCATGGCGTAGAGCACGGGATGCGGCCTCCAGATCACCTTGTCTGGCGACATATCCAGCCGCCGGGCGACCTCGGCCATGATCTCGATCAATGCCAGCTCGTCGCGCGGCCCGTGCGCCGCCCAGCTCGGATGGGCCGGATGGGCGAAGTTGGTCAGAACGACCATCTCATCGCCCTCGCCGTCGATCCGCGCCGGAACCGGCAGGGTCAGCGCCGTGGTCCGCCGATAGCCCGGCCCGATGCAGCCGTGCCAGCCGGCGTCGTGCCCGCACTGGGCGAACAGCAGGTCGGAAACACCGTTGTAGATCCAGCCCGCCGACAGCCCGTGCAGCCAGTGGGCGGTTCTCGTCCCGCGCGCCTGCATCGCCCGTTCCAGCGGCGCTGTGTCGGCCAGACCGCAGTGGCCGAACACCACCGTCCCGGGCGTCAGGCCCGACCGCGTCCACCAGTGCGCGGAGGCCAGGCCCATCGCCCGGCGGAAACTCTGCGCCGCCAGCTCGCGGAACGGGACATGGACCGGCGCTGCGGCGGCCATCGCCGTCCCGCCACCCAGGCTGCCCAGCCAGGCCCTGAAGGTCGCCAAGGCCGATCCGACGCCGTAGGGCCGCGCCACGCCGCCGGGCCGCAGCCCCTTCTCCGCCAGCAGCGCCGACGCCGCCGCCCGCGATCCGAACGGCCGCCCCAGCAGCAGGACCGGCGTCTCCGGAGCCTCGGCCGCCAGGGCCTTGAACAGATGTCCGGTGCGGTTGGTGGTCTCCGGATGCACGGCGGCGAGATCGCGCGCGCCGACGGGAATGTTCCCGCCGCCCGGGTCCCGGGCCAGCGCCAGCGTCCAGGTCAGCAGCCCGACGGCGCTCGCCGCCAGGAACCGCAGCCTCTGACCCAGCCGCGCGGCGCCCCGCCCCGCGACCGGCTCGCCCGCCGCCGCCAGCGCCTGCATCAGCGCCCAGCGGCCGACCGGCCCGGTGATCGTGTGAACCCGCTCCGGAGCCGCCTTGCAGCGCATCGCGAACTCGTCGGCCAGCACCAGCTCGGCCCGGCCGAAGGTGAAGGTCGCCTTCTCCAGTTCCAGCTTCCAGGCTTCGTCGAGCGCCACGTCCCGCAGCCGCTCGCCGATGTGCCGGTTGCCGTGGGCCGTCGCCCGGGCGACCTCGGGGTCGGTGATGGCTTCGCCGGGGGCGGCGCGCTCGATCCGCCATCCGCCCGAAGTCCGGCGGGCGGAAAAGGCGCTGGTCATGCCGCGGCGGCCTTGGCCGGCGGCGGCACGATGGTGGCGACCGACTTGCGGGCCTCGAAGCCCAGCCGGCGCGTCACTTCCAGGATCCGCGTCCGTTCGGCCTCGCCCAGCGCCAGCAGCCCGCGCGTGCGCTCGACGATGGCGGCGATCTGGTCATCGTCGGGGGTCGGGTGGAACTCGACCGGCTCGGCCTGTTCCAGCATCGTCTGGATGGTCAGGGTCTTGTGCGAGTTGGAGCCCATGAACACGGTCGGCACGCCGCCGAGCGAGGCCATGATCGACGGATGCCAGCGGCCGCTGACCATCACCCGCGCGTTGGCCAGCGTCGCCGCCACGGCCTCGATCGGCGTCTCCAGCGGCAACATCGGCGCCCCGGTCAGCTTCGACACCGTCTTCAGGAACAGGTCGCCGTCGCAGCCCGGCGCCAGCAGGATCGGCAGGCCCAGGCGCGACAGCGCGTCGACCAGCGACACGTAGCGCTCGGTCGCCAGCGGCTTGTTGTGCGCCGCCCGCGAACCGCCGGCCAGCACCAGATAGGGCGACTTCAGGATCGCCGGCATCGGCGCGCCCGTCCTGGCGAACGCATCGGCCAGATCGGTCGTCCTGCCGGCCCAGGAAAACACCGCGTCGGGGAACATCGTCGCCGACACCCCCGGCATCTCCGCCTGCACGAAGGCCAGCGACACCGGGTCTCGCACCGTGAACGACGACGCCCGCGCCAGAACGCCGGCCGCCAGGGCCAGCGTCTCGCGGTTGACGCCGCTGGTCGGGCACGCCGAGACCATGGCGTTCAGGTAGTAGAGCGGCTTGCCGGCTCGCAGACCCAGTTCGCAGACGGTGAGGGTGAACAGCAGCCGGTCACGGACCGGGGTCTGGAAGATCAGGTCTCCCTCGCCGTTGACGACGATCCCGTCGGCCGCCTCCAGCGCCTCGAACATCGCCCGGATGCGCGGATCGTAGGCCCGCGCCCGCTTCAGCGTGGCGATGTTGGCGCCCAGGTCGTGGCTCAGCGCATTGCGCTTGCCGATCAGGTTCAGCACCCCGGACCTGCGCACCAGGCTGCGGTTGAAGGTCCGCGAGAACGGTCCCCAGTACCTGTCACTGACGACGTCCGAAACCGGATAGGTCGCCTCGATCATCGAACCGCCGACCGTGCCGACGATCTCGTTCTGCTGTCCGATCAGCTCGCGCAGGGATCGGCTGGTGGCCTGGCAGCCCCAGTTCATCAGGTCGGAATTGTCGGCGAGGTAGAGGAGCTTCACGGGAGGTCAGGCCGAGGCCGTATGGCCCCACTTCAGCTTCCGGCGCGTCTCGAGTTCGACGGGCAGCTGTTCCTCGCGCTTGTACTCCAGCGCCTTGGCCACGTGGCGCACGTCGCGCACCAGCCGGCGCAGGCCGTCGGGCTCCAGCGAGGCGGCGTGGTCGGTGCCCTTCCAGGTGCGGTCGATGGTGAAGTGGCGTTCGATCCACTCCGCTCCCAGCGCCAGGGCGGCGATGTCGGCGGCGATGCCCAGGTGGTGGCCGGAGAAGCCGATCGACTGCACCGTGCCGTCGAACTTGCCCTTCAGGCGGGTGATCTCGCGCAGCGCGATGTCGTCGAATTGCACCGGATAGCCGGATGTGCAGGCGTAGAGGACGAGGTCCTTGGCGCGGCCCTTCTTCTCGAAGAAGGCGACGATCTGGTCTTCCTCGGCCTGGGTGGTCATGCCGAGCGACAGCTGGATGCCGCCGCCGTATTCGTCGGTCAGGACCGACAGCATGTCCCAGTGCAGGTTGGAGGCGGACGGCACCTTCAGGAACACCGGCTGCAGAGAAGCCATTTCCTTGGCCGAGGTGACGTCCCAGACCGAGGTCGAGTAGCCGATGTTGTTCTGCGCGCAGAAGTCCATCAGCTCCCTGTGCTGGTCGGTCGAGAACTCGAGGAACTCGCGGTGGGCGCCATAGGTGTCGCCATAGGAGTTGGCCGGGTTCGGGTGCGGCGCGTCATACTGCTCGGGCGGCAGGAGCTCGCGGTTATTCCGCTTCTGGAACTTGACGTAGTCCGCCTTGCAGTAGACGGCGGCGGTGGTGATCAGCTCCTTGGCGATCGCCATCTCGCCCTTGTGGTTGCAGCCGATCTCGGCGACGACCTTGGCGGCTTCAGCCATGTTTTACCCCAACTCAATCGCGGCTGGCGGGGGACCAGCCGTCATTCAACGGCAGACTACAGGTCCGCCGTCGCGCCCGCACCCCTAAACGGCGCCGTAGTAGCCGAGTTCCTTGAGGCCGAGCCCCAATCGCTCGTCGAGGGCGCGGTTGCTCTCGGCGTGAAGCGACAGGATCTCCCGCCGCCAGTCGTCGGGCACCAAGTCGCCCTTCACATAGATCAACCGGTCCAGGCCCCGCTGCAGCAGCAGGCGCGGGTTCAGCGGCCGCAACGGCAGGATTCCCTTGGGATTGTGTCCCGAGCGGTAGAAGCGGTTGACCAGGAAGGCGATCCGCGCCGCCAGGGCCGAGTAGCCGCGGTTCTCGCGTGACGCCTCTTCCGGCGGGGGCGGGGTCACCGGCACGCCCAGGCTCGCCGACAGGCCGCCATAGAACCGGTCGGGCGCCTTGCGCAGCCATTCGTAGGACAGCACCGTCACGCGGTCGGCCCCGAAGGCGCGTTCATAGGCGGCGACGAACGGCTCGAACGACAGGCTCCGCACGTCGATGTTGGCCGGCGCCCCGGCCCGGAAAGCGCCGAAGCCGTCCGCGCCGCGGTTCAGGAACTGGCTGATGCTGGAGAAGTGATAGGTCTGAAGCGACTGCCGGTAGAGGCTCTCGATCAGCGTGTCCTGCCGCCGGATCATCAGCAGGATGTGGGCGTCCGGCAGCGCGCGACTGAGGAACGAAGTCAGCGTCTCCAGCTCGCGATAGTCGTTCAGGTAGCCGCCGACCAGGCCTTCCCAGCTGTAGAGATGGGTCCGCTTGTTGGAGCCGTTCAGCCAGCCGCGCACCTCGGCGGCCGCTTCGGCGCAGTCGGGCGGCGTGTCGCCCCTGCGGATGCCGATCGACAGGTCGACGAACCGCCGCCCGTCGGCATAGCTGTGCACCGCCACCTCGGGCAGCTTGGGGAACACGACATTCTGCAGGAAGGTCGTGCCCGTCTTCATGAAGCCGGTGTGGACGACTATCCGGTCGACCATGACCTGCGCTCCCCACTCAGGATCATGTCCGACAACAGGCGCAGGGCGCCCCGCCCCCCGTCCGCGTCGAGCACCAGGTCCGCGACCGCCAGCGCCTCGGGATGGGCGTCGCGCGGCGCGACTCCCAGGCCGGCGGCCCGAAGACATTCGAGGTCGTTGATGTCGTTGCCGACGTAGATGGTGTTCTCCATGCGCAGGCCGCGTTCGGCCAGCCACTGGTTGAACCGCTCGATCTTGGTCTCCAGCCCGTGCTCGCACGGGATCTTCAGCTTCGCGCAGCGGTGCTTGAGGACGGGATTGGCCTCCTTGGACAGCACCATCATCGGCAGGCCCGCCTTGCGCAGCCGCTCCAGGCCCATGCCGTCGCGCCGCGAGCAGACGATGCTCTCGCTGCCGTCCTGGTTCACCCACACCCGGTCGTCGGTCCAGACCCCGTCGAAATCCATGACCAGAGCATCTAGCTCATTCGGGATAACGGCGGTGTCGGCTTGGCGACGCAGGCGGGCGATCCGCTCCTCGGCCAGGCGGAAATCCTCGGGATCGTCGATCTCCAGCCGCCGCTCGATGGGCGTCTCGACCATCGCGGTCCGGCCGAAGAAGCGGTGCTTCGCCTGCCGGAAGCCCTCGACCTTCATCGCGTAGACGGCGCCGGTCTCGAGGAACTCGGGCTCGCGCTGCTGCCGCATCAGCCGGACGGACTTGTCGTGGTTCACGCCCACGGCCGCGCCGGAGGCGTCGCTCTTCCAGAGAAAGTAGTGGAACGGCGCCACGGCCAGCGCCGTGTCGGCCCCGTCGAGCACGGCCCGGGCGGTCTGCTCGATGTCCTCGGGCGCGGTCAGGGGCGAGGTGCATTGCAGGAAAACCAGCACTTCGGCGCGATAGCCCTCGTCGGCCTCGAGCGTATCGAGCACATGCAGCAGCGCCGCCTCCGAGCTGGACAGGTCGCCGGCCAGCTCGGCCGGGCGCATCACGACGTCGGCGCCGTACTGGCGCGACACGGCGGCGATCTCGGCATCGTCCGTGGACACCACGACCCGGCCGACCGACGGCGCGGCGCGGGCGGCGGCGATGGTGTGCGCGATCAGCGGCTTGCCGGCGAGCGGCAGCACGTTCTTGCGCGGTATTCCCTTGGACCCGCCACGCGCCGGAATGACCGCGAGGACGTTACTCTTGCTCAACTCAGCCGCTCCCCAAGCTGCGACAACCTTAGCGACCCGGAGGGACGAGGTCCAACCCGCCGCCGTCGCGGCGCCGCCGCGTCCCGGTCTAGAGGCTGACCTGCTGCCGCCAGAGCAGGTTTCCGTACGGCAGCCAGCTGGCCTGGGCGAAGTCGGAGAAGTTCAGCCACACGAACAGGATCGCCGCGTAGAGAATGAAGACGCCGAACGCGACCAGCCTGCGGTTCTGGGCGGTCGGGAAGAACAGCGGCAACCGCGCGAACACCGCCACCTGGATCGGCAGCAGATACATCAGCATCCGGTCGGTCGCCGCCAGGGTGTTGAACGCCCCGACGGTCATCACGAAGGCTGTCAAAGACGCCAGGGTGAACAGCACCCCGTCGTCGAACCAGGCCATCCACTTCTTGCGGTAGAGGAAGAACACGGCGCCCGCGAGCACGGTCAGCGCGATCCGCGGCAGGGCCCCGGTCGCCACGATATCGGCTCCGACGTAGGCGCCCTGGTAGTAGTCGACGGCGTCGCGCAGCACGAAGACGCCCAGGCCGAAGAAGACCGCGCCGCCAAGGACCAGCGGCCACAGCCGCAGTCGCCCGTCGAAGAAGAAGGCGAACAGCAGGAAGGCCGCCACCGATCGGTGGAACAGCACCCCCAGCAGGATGAAGCCGATGAAGCGGATCAGCTTGCGGTCCTGGAAGGCGGTGAAGGCCAGCATCAGGAAGCCGATCGCGGTCGCCTGCCGGGTGCCGGCCATCGACACCCCGATGACCAGAACGGGCATGGCCAGCGCCAGGGCCAGCCAGAAGTTGGGCTGCCGTCGCATGAAGGCGAACAGGCCGATGACGAAGATCGCCGCGCAGGCCGCGTTGACGGCGTGGATGCCCCAGTCGAGCCGCGAACTGGCGAAGTTGAGCAGGGCATAGCCCGGCTCTGGCTCCATCAGCACCCCGATGATGTCCATGTCGGAGATGCGCTCGTAGATGCGCAGATAGTTGTTCCAGTCCTGGCCGACCCGGTCGCGCAGGCCGATGGCCATCCACAGGGCGACGCCGGCCAGGATCATCACGATCCGGCGCGAAGCCTTGTCCAGGCGGTACGGAGACGCGGCCGCCATGGCCGGGATCAGGAAGAGGGTCCAGTAAACTAGCATGGCCGCGGCGGCGTCGTTCCGGTGACTGGGGAATGAAGGCGGCCGCCGACGGCCTGCCCGGAAGTCTTTCTAGCAGAGGCGTCGGGCGTGGCGATACGCGCCCTTTGGGGATTCGCCTTCACGCCTGGTTCGCCGGAGCCAGCCGGATCCGTCGCGCCGCCGCCGGCAGCATCAGCCCGCAGGCCAGGGCGAAGATCACGCCCATCGCCGGCGTGCGCAGCGGATAGTCCAGCGCCGAGTGGATCAGCAGCAGCAGCACGATCAGCGACCCGGCCCGGGACAGCGTGCCCTCGGCCCCCTCGCCGCGCCACGGGCCGAACGCGGTCCTGCCGAACCAGAAAAGGAAGACGGCCAGCAGCAGGGCGGCCGGAACGCCTCCCTCGATCAGCACTTCCAGCCAGTCGTTGTGGGCGTGGTTTATGTAGGTGTTGATGACCGACTCCGGCCCCTCGAACATCTTGTAGGCGGGCACGAAGGTGCCGAAGCCGGAGCCGAACGGGCTGAAGGCCTTGACCGCCTCCCAGCCCACGCCCGCGGCGGTGACGCGGACATCCTCGGCGAAGCCACCCTGCAGGCGCGCGACGGTCTCGCCGAACGACAGCTGCACGATCAGCAGCGCCGCGGCGAAGCCGAGCGCCAGAACGCCCAGCGCCAGCTTTCCGCGTCCGCGCGCCACCCCCGCCCTCCAGGCCAGGATCGCCGCGCCCAGTCCGGCGGGCAGAAGCAGCAACAGGCCCGCGCGCGAGCCGGTCATCCCCGCCCCGACCGCCGCCAGCACGATGACCAGCAACGCCGCGGCCAGCGCCCAGCGGCTGACCGGTCGCCGCGCGGCGCTCCACGCGGCCCAGGCCGCCGCCAGCACGACCGTGCAGATCAGCAGCGACGCCAGGTGATTGCGGTTTGAGAAGAAGCCGACGGCGGCGGCGCGGTTGGTGATCTCGTAAAGGCGAAGCGGGCTGTCCTCGCCCCCGGCCATCTGCAACGCGCCCAGCACCACCGACAGCGCGCCCACGGCCACGACCGCCAGGGCGGCGCGCCGCCGCTGGTCGGACGCCAGGCTCAGCACGGCCAGGAACATCGCCGTGGCCGGCAGCAGGGACAGGAAGGCCGACCAGGTCTCGGCGGGAGAGAGGGAGATCGGCGCCCAGCCCGGCGTCACGCCCGCGTCGCGCAGGCCGCCGGTGACCAGCTCGCGGCCCGGCAGGGCGGTCCACAGCCCGGACGGCAGGGGGATCAGCTGGAGCAGGGGCAGGGCCAGCAGCGCGGCCAGGATGCCGAGCGGCAGGCGCAGATCGTCGAGCACCCGGTCCTTCAGCCGCCAGAGCGACAGGCCGATCAGCGGAAGGGCCGCAAGGCTGACGATGTCGGGGGCGAACACTTCCTGGCGCGAGGCGCCGCCGACCACCAGGGCCAGCACGAGGAAGGCGAGCGTGTAGGCATGGAAAAGCCGTGCGGAGAGGCTGCTGTCGCTAGATCTCCGCACGGCTCTTTATCGTCTTTCCCGGATTGGGTTTGAAACGCGGTCCGGGTCAGTGTCCTACGGGCTGGACGGGTCCGAGTCGTCGTCAAGCGCAACGGCGGTCGCCACCACGGTGATGACGCCGAAGCCGAGCCACAGCCACAGGTCGCTGTTGTCGCCGTAGCCGGCGGAACCGCCGTCATCACCGCCTTGGGTGACGAAGGAGGCCTTCTGAACGCCGCTGGAGCCGTTGGCGCACGGCGAGGTCGCCGAGACGGTCGCCATCGAGCGAGCGGCGATCGCCACGGTGCAGCCGTCGGCATACACGAGGTTGGCGGAGCCATTGGTCGCGACGACACGGTCGCCGGCGCGGAGCGCGGCGCCGCGAGCGGCCGGAGCGAAACGGCCGTTCTGGTTGACCATCACGGAACCGTTCACGGTCGAAAGGCGAATGCCTTCAGCCGCGACGGCCGCTTGGCCCGACAGGAGCAGGCCGATCGAGGCGGCCACGGCTAGACGACGGATCATTCTCAAACCCCTCAAAACTGGGCCCGCTGCGACATGGCGCCACAGGCTTCTTGCCCTCTACCGCAGGCGGCGCCCGACCGCAACCCGCGTTCTCTCGCGGCAGGCGATTTCGCAACTGCGAAGCTCGTCTGCAACACCGCTAAGCGCACAAGGCGTCGAACGGTTCCCGAGAATTTCCACGGACGCCCTGTCGAGGAAATTTCACGAGTCTATTGAACACTAAACGCGTGACAGTTGACAATCCGTCGTATCCCCCGGCGCGAAATTTTGATGAATTTGCATGCAGAGTGCGCGACCGGTAAGCGGGCGACGGACCACTGATCGCGCAGGGACGCCGATGAACCGCGAGGCTTTCGAGGCGATGCTGGCGATGGCGGCGGAGACGGCCGCCCGCGTCGCACCGGCGTCGCCGCCGCCCTTGGCGAACCGGGTCTGGGTCTCCCGCGATAGCCGCCTGGCCCTGGCGAGCGACGCGGGACTGGACACCCTGGTCCGCGCCGGGGCCGCCGGCCGGCGCGCCCGGCTGGCCTGGACCCTGCGGCCCCTCCTTTGCCGGGCGATCCCGCTGAGCGCGCCCGCCGACGCCGGCGCGGTCGGCAATCCCGCCAAGCAAACCATCGCCCTGCTCTCGGCCTCGGCCGGGGTGGCGGTGAAGGTCTCCCGCGGCGCGCGGGCCGCCGACATGCTGCGCGCGGAGATCGCCGCCGTGGCCGACGAAGCGCTGCAGTCGCGCGGTCTGGCCCCGCGACTCTTCGCATCGCACACCGGCTCGGACGAGGCCTGGCTGGCGGCCGAATACTGCCGCCTGGCCCGGTTCGGCGACCGGGCCGCCTATGTCGCCGCCCTGCGCACCGACCTCATGCCCCGGGTGTTCGCCGCCTGGGCCGCCCGCGCGCCGGAGCGTGACACCGCCGCCGCCCTGGTCGCCCGGGTCCGCGCCGCCGCGCCGGCCATTCCGGAACTCGCCCCCGCCGTCGCCCGGCTGGAAGGCCTGCTCGCCGCCGGCGGGGATTTCGCCTTCCCGCGCGTCGCCACCCACGGCGACCTGCAGCCGCGCCACATGATGATCGGCGGCGACGACCGCCTGCGCCTGATCGACTGGGACGTCGCCGCCACCCGCGCCTGGACCGCCGACCTGCTGCGGCTGGCGATGCCGGAGGCGCTGCACGCCGCCGCGTGGCGAGACGGCGAGGCCCTGCTCGCCCCGGACTTCCAGCCGGTGTTCGAGGACGGGCTGGCCTGGAGCGCCGGCGTCGGCGGCGATCGCCCCGGCCCGGACGGCCGCGCGCTGCTGGTGCTGGGGGCCCTGCTGGAGCGAACCATCGAGATCGCCGTCGTCCGGGGCATCCCCTACGCCGGCCAGCCCCGCGCGGCGCCCGCCCTGAAGGCCATGGGCCTGCTTTCCTGAGGTTTTCTCGCCCGGGCCCGGCTTGAGGGCGTGACGGAACGCCGCACGGCCCGCTATGTAGAGCCGGAGTGCCCTAAGCGGAGCGTTGGTCTCGCATGACACAGAACCTCGACGCGGCGGTCGTCAGCGATTTCGGCGCCGAGTGGAGCCGCTTCGACCAGTCCGGCATGGGCGATCAGGAGCTGCGGACCGCCTTCGACCGCTACTTCGCGGTCTTTCCCTGGGAAAAACTGCCGAAGGACGCGCAAGGCTTCGACCTCGGCTGCGGCAGCGGCCGCTGGGCCAGCCTCGTCGCCCCCCGCGTCGGAACCCTGCACTGCGTGGATGCGGCCGAGGCGGCCCTGAACGTGGCGCGCGCCAAGCTGGCCGGACAGGCCAATGTCCAGTTCCACGAGGCCAGCGTCGACGCTATCCCGCTGGCCGACGGCTCGATGGACTTCGGCTATTCGCTCGGCGTCCTGCACCATGTGCCGGACACCAGCGCCGGGATCGCCAGCTGCGTGACCAAGCTCAAGCCCGGCGCGCCGATGCTGCTCTATCTCTACTATTCAATGGACAACAAGCCGGGCTGGTACCGCGCCATCTGGAAGGCGTCGGAGCTGATCCGCGGCGCGGTCGCGGCCTCGCCCCGCCCGCTGAAGTTCGCCGCCTGCCAGACGATCGCCGCCACCGTCTACTGGCCGCTGGCCCGCGGCGCGTGGCTGCTGGAAAAGCTGGGCGCCAGGGTCGACAACCTCCCGCTGGCCGACTACCGCCACAACAGCTTCTACAGCATGCGAACCGACGCGCTGGACCGCTTCGGCACCCGCCTGGAGCAGCGGTTCTCGCGGGTGGAGATCGAGACGATGATGGCCGCCGCCGGCCTGAAGGACATCCGTTTCCACGAGGGCCCGCCCTACTGGTGCGCGGTGGGGTTCAAGGCCTGACGGCCGTCCAATGACGAAAGTCCTCCAGATCATGCCGGACGACGGGGTCGGCGGCGTCGAGTTGGCCGCCCGCGCGGCCGTCGAGCGCCAAGGCGACGCCATGCGCGTCTTCGTGCTGGACGACCTGAAGGACCCGCTCCCGCGCCTGCCCGGCATCACCTACGGCCACGCCCGCCCCGGCGGCCCGACCTCGGCCCTGCGGGCCCTGAAGGCGGCCAACGACCAGAAGCCGGACGTGATCGTCTTCTCCCTGTGGAAGACCTGGCTCGCTTTCCTGCTGATCCGCTTCTTCGGTCCCCGGGCGAAGCTGGTGACCTTCCTGCATTGCGACCGACCGCACCATCGGCTGGACGGCGCCGTCACCCACGCGATGATGACCCTGTCCGACGGCGTCTGGGCGGATTCGGAGGAGACCCTGCGGCTGCGCAAGGCCCCGGTCGGCAAGATCACCCGCGCCATCAGCTTCCTGCTGCACCGCCCGCCGGCCGCGCCGCCGCGACAAGCCGGATCGGACTTCGTCTTCTGGGGCCGTATCAAACGTCAGAAGCGCATCGACCTGGCCGTCCGGCTGATTGCCCGCCTCCAGGGCGCGCGCCTGCTGGTCATCGGTCCGGACGGCGGCGAGGAAGCCGAAGTCCGCCGCGTCGCCGCCGAACTCGGCATGGCCGACCGCGTCACCTTCGCGGGCCCGCGCCCGTTCGACGAGATCCCGCCCCTGGTCGCCGACAGCGCCTTCTACATCCAGTGCTCGTCCCACGAGGGCATGTCGATGTCGACGGTGGAGGCGATGCAGCTGGGCCTCGTACCGGTGGTCACCCCGGTAGGAGAGATCGCCCGCTACTGCCGGCATCTCGACAATGCCGTGCTGATCGACAGCGAGGAACAGGCCGCCGCCGATATCGCCCGCCTGCTGGACGATCCGGCGGAATACGCGCGCCTCTCCAGCGCGGCGGTCGACCGCTGGGCCGACGCCCCGCTATACGACGAGGACTTCATGGCCGCTGCCGAACAGCTCGCGGCGAAGGGCTGATCTCATGTGCGGCATCGCCGGACTTTTCGCCCCGACCGACCCGACCCGCGCCAACGGCGTGGAAGTCCAGCGCATGCTGGACGCCATCGCCCATCGGGGCCCGGACGGCGAGGGCGTCTGGCGCGACAGCGAAGCCGGCGTCTGTCTGGGCCATCGACGCCTGGCGATCATCGACCTGAGTGAAGCCGGCTTCCAGCCGATGGAGTGCGCCAGCGGCCGCTGGGTGATCGACTTCAACGGCGAGATCTTCAACTACCTGACCCTGCGCTCGGCGCTGGAGGCGGAAGCCGCCCCCAACTGGCGCGGCCATTCGGACACCGAGGTGCTGGTCGAGGCCATCGACCGCTGGGGCATTGAGAAGACGCTCCAGATGATGGAGGGCCAGTTCGCCTTCGCCGTCTGGGACCGCCAGGACCGCCGCCTCTACCTGGCCCGCGACCGCTTCGGCGAGAAGCCGCTCTATTACGGATGGGCGGGCGGCGCCCTGGCCTACGGCTCGGAGCTCAAGGCCCTGCGCACGCAGGAGGGCCTGTCGGCCCGGATCGACCAGGAAGCGCTGGCCGGCTTCGTCCGCTACGGCTTCGTCCCCCATCCACGCACCATCTGGCAGGGCGTCGCCAAGCTGCCGCCGGGAACCTGGACCAGCTTCGGCCATGACGACCCGCCGGGCGTGATGCCGCGCGCGGTCGCCTACTGGGACGCCGGCGAGACCGCGGAGCAGGCGCTGGCCGACCCCTGGACCGGCTCGGAGGACGAGGCGGTAGAGGCGCTGGACCTGCTGTTGCGCGATACCGTCCGTACACGGATGATCGCCGACGTGCCGCTCGGCGCCCTGCTGTCGGGGGGCGTCGATTCCTCGGCCGTCGTGGCGCTGATGACCGCGCTCGGCGGGAAGGTGAAGACCTTCACCATCGGCAACACCGAGCCCGGCTTCAACGAGGCGGAGCACGCCAAGGCGGTGGCCGCCCACCTCGGCACCGACCACACCGAGCTCTACGTCACGCCGAAGCAGGCCCTGGACGTCGTGCCGCTGCTGCCGAGCCTCTACGACGAGCCCTTCGCCGACGCCTCGCAGATCCCGACCTATCTGGTCAGCAAGCTGGCCCGCCAGAGCGTCACCGTCGCCCTGTCCGGCGACGCGGGCGACGAGATCTTCGGCGGCTACAACCGCTACTTCCACGGCGCCTCGGTCTGGAAGAAGGCCGGCGCCCTGCCCCGCCCCATGCGCGCCGCCGGCGCGGCGGCGCTGCAGGCGGTGTCGCCGGACGGCTGGAACCGCATGGCCGGCGCCTTCTCCGGCGTTCTGCCCGCAGAACTGGCCGGCGGCCGGGCGGGCGAGAAGATCCACAAGCTGGCCGGGGTGCTCGGCGCCGCAAACCAGGACGCCTACCATCAGGGCCTGCTGTCGCTGTGGGACGACCCGGCCTCGGCTCTGGTCTCCCGCGCCCGCGGCCTGGCCCTGCCCGGTGACCATCCGGCGCCCGCGTCGCTGGACGGCTTCGCCCAGCGGGCCATGTACCTGGACACCCGCTACTACCTGCCGGACGACATCCTGGTGAAGGTCGACCGGGCCAGCATGGGCGTCAGCCTGGAGGGCCGCGCGCCCTTCCTCGACCGCGAGGTCTACCGCTTCGCCTGGTCGCTGCCGATGGCGATGAAGATCCAGAGCGGCCAGGGCAAGCGGGTCCTGCGCCGGGTGCTGGACCGCTATGTGCCGCGCGCCCTGATCGAGCGACCCAAGCAGGGCTTCGCCATCCCGGTCGGCCGCTGGCTGCGCGGCGAGCTGAAGGACTGGGCCGCCGCCCTGCTGGACGAGAAGCGGCTGCGCGAACAGGGCCTGTTCGACCCCGCCACGATCCGCAAGGTCTGGGACGATCACCAGGCCGGCCGGCGCAACAACGACACCAAGCTCTGGACCATCCTGATGGCCCAGGCCTGGCTCGACGCCCAGAAGGTCCCATGACCGCCGTGACCCCCCGGACCGTCGTGCTCTTCGCCAACACCGACTGGTATCTCTACAACTTCCGCCTCTCGCTGGCCCGTCGGCTGCGCGAGCTCGGCCATCGGCTGATCCTGGTCTCGCCGGACGGAGAGTACGGGGCGAAGCTGACGGAGATGGGCTTCGACTGGCGGCCGCTGCCGATGAACCGGCGCAGCCTGAACCCGCTGGCGGAGGCGCGGCTGGTGCTGCACCTGGCCGCCCTGCTCCGCCGCGAGAGGGTCGACATCGTCCACGGCTTCACCATCAAGCCGGCCATCTACGGCGCTCTGTCGGGACGGCTGGCCGGCGTGAAGGGCCGCGTGAACGCGGTGGCGGGCATGGGCTACGTCTTCATCTCCGACGAGCTGAAGGCCCGCATTCTGCGCCCAGTGGTCCGCACCCTCGCCCGCCTGGCCTTCGACGGCCGCGACGCCCGGCTGATCGTCCAGAACCCCGACGACCACGCCGCCTTCGTCCACACCGGGCTCGTCCGCGACGAACGTGTCCGGATCATCCCCGGCTCGGGCGTCGACTGCTCGCGCTTCCGGATCTCCACCCGCGTCCGCGCCGAAGGCCAACCGCTGCGCGTGGTCCTCGCGGCCCGGATGCTGTGGGACAAGGGCCTGGCCGAGTTCATCCAGGCCGCCCGCGCGCTGAAGGCGGAGGGCCGGAACATCCACTTCGTCCTCGCCGGCGAGCCGGACCCGGGCAACCCGGCCTCGGTCGCCGCCTCCGACCTCGAAGGCTGGGTCGCCGACGGCACGGTGGAATGGCTGGGCCACGTCTCGGACATGCCAGGCCTGCTGGCCGACGCCGACGTGGTCGTCCTGCCCAGCTACCGCGAAGGCCTGCCCAAGACCCTGATCGAGGCCGCCGCCTGCGCCCTGCCGCTGGTCACGACGGACGTGCCCGGCTGCCGCGAGGTGGTCACCCACGACGAGGACGGCCTGCTGGCCCCGGTCCGCGAGTGGAAGCCCCTGGCGGACGCCATGGCCCGCCTCGACGACGACCCGGCCCTGCGCCGGCGCCTGGGCCTCGCCGCCCGCGAAAAGGCCCTGGCCCAGTTCGACGAGCGCATCGTCATCGACCGCACCATCGCGGTGTACGAGGAGCTGATGGGGTAGCCTCCCCGAGTGTCGCCCCGGCCGTAGCGCGTAGCCTGCGGCGTCCCGGGCGGCAGGCCGGGTCAGCGGCTGATCGCCATCCGGTCGTACCAGATCTCGCCCGACATCCGGCGGTCGCGGCCCGGCAGCCTCAGCCGCAGCCACTGCGCCTCGCAGCCCGCTTCCGGAACCACGAACTCAGCCGAAAACGTCCGCCAGCCGCCGGTCGAGGCGGTCAGCGGTTCGGTCTCGGCCAGCACGGTGTTGCCCTCGGCGCAGCGGATCTGCCAGGCGGGGCCGGCGATGGCGTTGAAGGCCTCGGCCTTGACCTCGCCGGTCAGCCTGTGCGGCCCCGGGCCAAGCACCAGCAGCTGGCGGACGAAGCCGGTCGGCGCGGGACCGCCCGACAGCACGATGTTCAAGGACCCGCCGTCCCGATCGGGCGCGTCGACGAAATCGACGAAGTTGCGGGCCGGCGGCTCGATGGTCCAGCTGAACGGCCCCTGGTCCTTCTGCGGCGCGAACTCGCCGTTGCGCAGGTCGGCCAGCGATTCCAGCTGTTGCTTGTCCAGCCCCTGGACCCAGAACACGAAGGCCGGCTGGTAGGCGCGCGCCTGGATCAGCCGGTTCAGCATCGCCTTGCGCTCGACGGCGGTCGCGGGCGCGCCGGCCGCCTCCAGGCTTTCGAGCAGGGCGTAGCTACGAGCCGGATCGGACACCCGGATCAGCGACTGCATGAAGCCGTCGCGCCATGGCGGCATGATCTTGAGCCGCGCCGCCAGGGCCTTGGCCGCCTCGGGCCGCGCGGCCAGCTCGTTCATCACCGGATAGAACCGCTGCGCCATCTCCGGCCGGTCACGCAACAGGGCGTCGGCGCGGGCGAAGGCCTGGTCATAGTCACCAGTCGCGGCATAGCGCGAGAACAGCCAGATCTGGGTCGGACCGTCGCGGCGGCTGCGCGCGCCCGCGTCGGCCAGCAGTTTTTCGGCCAGCTTCGGATCGCCGGTGCGCTCGGCCGCCAGCCCCATCACCCGGATGGCCCGGACGTCGAGCGGGTCGGCTTCCAGCGCCTGGCGGGCCAGCCCGGCCGCCGCCGTCGGGTCGCCCCGGTTCAGCGCCTGCTCGGAGGCCAGCGACAGCGCGCCGGCGTGATCGCTTCGCCAGCGCAGCGCGGCGGCCGGATCGACCCCCGCCAGCGCGTCGGCGACCCCGTTCTTCAGTACCGCCCAGCCCAGGCCCAGCCCGCCGATCGCCAGCACGGCGACGACGGCCAGGTTCCTGACCGCGCGCCCGCTGCCCCGGGTCAGCCCGTCGAAGGCGCCGTCGGACGCACCCTCCTGCCGGCGGATGCGCTGCGGGATCCGGGCCGGGCCGGGCGGCATCAAGGCCTACTTCTTCCCGGGGATCTGCTTGCGCCCGTAGTCGTAGTCGTAGGCGTAGGCATAGCCGTAACCGTAGCCATAGCCGTAGCCGGCGTGACGCACGTTGAACTTGCTCAGGATGCCGCCGAGGATCCGGGCGTTGCCCAGAGCCAGACGACGCAGCGCCGCCTTGGCGAGGCCCTGACGGGTCTGGCCGGCCTCGATCACCAGCACGGCGCCGGCGACGGCGCTGGCCAGCAGCGGGGCGTCGGCCAGGCCCATGACCGGCGGGCCGTCGATGATCAGCAGGTCGAAGCTGTTCTCGGCGTCGGCGATCATCGCGCGGATCTTGGCGCCCGCCAGCAGCTCGGCCGGGTTGGGCGGCAGCGGGCCGCAGGGGATGAACATCAGGTTGGGCTGGTCGGTGATCTGCACCAGCTCGGCCAGCGTCGACGAACCGGTCAGGTAGTTGGTGATGCCGGTCGAGCTGTCGGCGCGCAGCACGCGGTGCAGCGACGGGTTCCGCAGGTCGCCGTCGACCAGCAGCACGTTCATGCCCAGCTTGGCGAAGTTGCGGGCCAGGGCCGTGGCCGTGGTCGACTTGCCTTCCGAGGGACGCGCCGACGTGACCAGCAGGCTGCGCGGCACCCCGTCGTTGGTCGAGAACTGCAGCGCCGTCCGCACGGAGTAGTAGGCCTCCGATAGCGCGCTTCTGGCGTCGGCCATCGCCTCGTCGATCGAGACGCCCTTGTCGAGCATCGGGATCGCGCCCAGCAGCGGCAGGCCCAGCTTGCCCTCGATGTCCTCGGGGACCTTGATGGTCTCGTCGAGGCTTTCCAGACCGAAGGCGGCGCCCAGGCCCAGCAGCAGGCCGATGCCTGCGGCGATGCCGAGGTTGATCAGCAGCTTGGGCTTGTAGGGCGAGCGCGGGGTTTCGGCCCGGTCGACGATCGAGACGTTGTTGGTGCCGACGCCGCCGGCGACGCCGATGTCCTTGTAGCGCTGCAGCAGGCCCTCGTAGAGGCTGCGGTTGGTGTCCACCTCGCGCTGCAGGATGTTGTACTGGATCGAGCGGTTGCGCAGGTCCATGACCCCGCCCTTCAGGCTCGAGACCTGGCCGGCCAGCTGGCCTTCCTGGCGCAGCGCGGTGTCGTACTGGGCCTTGATCGACTGGCGGATGACGGCCGCCTCGGCGGCGATCTGGCCGTCGATCTCGTCGATCTGCGCCTTGAGGGCGAGCATCTCGGGATAGTCGGGCTTATAGGTCGACAGCTTCTGCTGGTAGGTGCTCTTCATCGTCGCCTGCTGGCCACGGAGCGCCTGGATGGTCGGGCTGGCGAGGATCTCGGGCAGACCCATCCCGGAGATCCGGGCCTGGTTCCACTTCTGCTCGGCGCCGATCCGCGCCGCCTTGGCGGCGGTCAGCGAGGTGTTCATCGCCACCAGATCCGAAGCGGTCAGCGAGGTGCTGGCCGTCTCGGCCGCGCCGCCCGAGGTCGAGCTGCCGACCTGGACGTTCACGATGCCCTGGCTCTGGGCGTAGGCGACCAGTTCCTTCTCGGACTTCTCGAGCGCCGCCTTGGTGGAGGACAGCTTCTCCTCGAGGAACTTGCGGGCGTAGCCGGCGCCTTCGAAACGGCGGTCCAAGTTCGCGCCGATGAAGTTCTCGGACACCGCGTTGACCACGCGCTGGGCGACGGCCCGGTCGGGGCTCTCGTAGCTGATCTTGACCAGTCGCGAGCCGCGCACCGGCTCGACCGACAGGCCGGCGAGCACGATCGAGGCCGCGCGGCGCTCGCGCTGCTCGCGGCTGCCGCTGATCGGCTCGGCCGGCTGGCCGCGGCCCAGCATGCGGCCGACGCCGGCGAAGAAGCCGGAGGACCGCTGGCTCATGAAGCTCGGATCGTTGGCGAGGTTCTCGCGCTGAACGACGCGGGTGGCCAGCGAGCGGCTTTTCAGCAGCGCGTACTGGGTCTGGTAGAATTCGGAGTCGCGGGTATCGGTCGGCTCGGTGCTTTCGATGTCGACGACCTTGGTCGCCTCGCGATCGATCTGGATCGTCGCGGTCGCCCGATAGATCGGCGTCGTGAGCAGGGTGACGATCACCCCCATCACGAGCATGCCCAGGATGATGCCGCCGATGACGAACTTGTGCTTCACCAGCACGTGCCAGTAGGCGAGGAGGTTGATCTCCATGCCGCCGTCTTCGGCCTGGTCGAACCGGCCGGGACCGACCGGGGCCAGCTGGCGACCACCGCCGCGCACGACGAGCGGCCGCGGCGAGGCGGTGGTCAGATACCCCCGCTCACCCGGATCGCCGTCCCAGTTCCGATCGTCGTCACCGCGGTTCATGTAGCCTCACGCGAAAGTCGCAGATTTATCGTCCGATCCGCGCCGGCCGGCGCGAACCGCTTACTCGGGTACTCAGAAGGGCCGGAAAAGGCCCAGGATCGGCACCACGCCGGTGGCACTCTGGAAGGCGCTCTTCACGCCCGACCGTTCGACCACCACCACGTCGTTGCCGTAGACTTCCGGGTCGTCCAGCGTGCCGGCGCGGATGGCGTCGATGTCGAACAATGCGCCCATCCGCTGGTTGTTGACCGTGCGGAAGATCACGACCCGCTTCTGGTTGGCCAGGCGATCGGTGCCGCGCGCCATGGCCAGCGCCTGCAGCAGGGTGGTGCGGCCGGCGATCGGGTAGACGCCGGGCTGGGTCACGGACCCCTCGACGGTCACCTTCTGGCTGGCGAATTCCTTGACGTAGATCGTCACTTCCGGGGACTGCAGGTACTTCTCGCGCAGGCGGGTGGCGACGTCGGACTGCAGTTCGGCGACGGTCTTGCCGGCGGCGTTCACGGGGCCGACCAGCGGCAGCACGATCTGGCCGGCGGCGTCGACCTGGACCTGACGGGTCAGGTCGGGCACCTGGTAGACGGTGACGTCGAGCACATCCATCGGTCCGACGCGATAGCCGCCCTGCTGGCTGACCGGCGCCAGCTTCACCGGATCCGGCGGCGGCAGCGCGGTTCCGACCTGCGCGTTCTGGCCCACGGGCGTGGTGCCGCACGCGGCGAGCACGAGCGCGGGCGCCAGCATCAGGACGGCGAGGACGAATTTACGGACCATCTATATCTCCAACGGGCGTGCGACCCGATTCAAGCGGCTCTGAACAGCCGCCGCAAGGCCGTCAGGCCCTTCGTCGGTTTCGCCGGCGCCCCGACCGTTTCGGGACCGGTCGCCGGATCAGCGTTCTCCAGCACCATACGGGGGCGCGTCAACACCATGTCCAGGGCCGCCCGCTCGCCGAGGCGCTCGGCGACCATCCGCGTCGCGTCGGCCATCAGCGGTTTGCGGTTGCGCAGATTGTGGGCGTCGGTCGCCACCAGGTGCACCAGGCCTTCATCGAGCATGCGCTCGGACCAGTACTGCGGGCGCTTGCCGAATCGGCCGGTGATCGAGCCGGCGGTCAGCTGCATCCACGCGCCCTGGCCAGCGATCTTCTTCATCGTCTCGTAGTGGCTCTCGATCCAGGACAGCCGCTCGGGATGGGTGATGATCGGCATGTAGCCGGCCGCCATGGTCGCGAACACGGCCTCGTCCATGCGCGGCGGCGCCACGTGGTGAGGCGGTTCGAACAGGAAATAGCGTGACTTCGCCAGGGTCGGGATGTGGCCGCTCTTCAGCTCCGGCACCATGGTCGGCGTCAGGTGGGCGTCACAGCCGGCGTACAGCTTGAGCGGAATGCCGGCCTCGTCGAGATCCCGCTGCAGCACCTCGACGCGGCGCAGGATGTCGGGGCCGTTGTTCTCGTAGAGGCCGGGATAGATGTGCGGGGTGCAGGCGATGACCTCGATCCCGTCGGCCACCGCGATCCGCGCCATTTCGAGCGAGGTCTCGAGGTCCGGCGCACCGTCATCGATACCCGGAAGCAGATGGCAGTGAAGATCGATCAAGACCAGCTCCGCGACGCCGAAACAGAAAGCGAGGACCCCAGGCGTGGAGCAGGCAGGCGAAAGGGCGCGCACAACCGCGCCGCGGCGCCCGCCCACCCGACCGGAGCGTTATCCGCGAGCGCGCAGCCCGGCGTCAAGGCGAAAGACCCCTCGCGCGTCGATCTTCTGTTTGCGGATACAGAAAGATGACATCACGCTGCTGATATAAATGTCTCGTTCAACATGCACGTTCGTTTTCGAGGCTCATGAAACCGCGATGAAACCGAATGCGCGTTGGCGCGTTATACTCAATCGTGTTCAAGCCGGGGTCGGTTGCGCGCGTCGAATGCGGGGGGTATGTCGCCCTTTCCTGTGCGAACGCGGTTCGACTTTCGTCGGGGTGGGGAGAAACTGATCGTGTTGCGATCGACGGCGCTTGATCTGTTTGCCTCGATGAACTGGAAGACGACGCTGCTGGAGCTCGTCGCTTCGTTCAGTGTCGTGATCGTCCTCATCTATCTGTTGGATCCGGTGGCGCGGAAGATCGGCCTGCTCGACCGTCCGGACGGCGGTCGCAAGGATCACGCCCTGCCGACCCCGGTCACCGGCGGCCTGGCCATCGCCATCGGCACCATTCTGCCGGCGCTGTTCATGACCCATCTGACGCCGCAACTGATCGGCCTAGGCGTCGCCGCCCTGATCCTGATCGTCACCGGCGTGATCGACGATCTCTACGACATCCGCTGGCAGATCCGCGTGGTGGCCCAGGTCTTCGCCGCCCTGGCCATCGCCATGATCGGCGGGGTGAAGGTGGAGGCGATCGGCCCCGTCTTCGGCCTCGGCGCCACCGAGCTCGGCTGGCTGTCGGTGCCGTTCACGGTGCTCGCGACAGTGGGGCTGATCAACGCCCTCAACATGGTCGACGGCCTGGACGGACTGGCGGGCGGACTCTGCCTAACGGCGCTGATCATGCTGATCGCGGGCTCGGCCTACGCCGGCAACGTCGACCTGACAAACGGTCTGACTCTGATCGCCGGCGCGGTCGCCGGCTTCCTGGCCCTGAACCTGCGCACCCCGTGGCGCAAGCGGGCCCGCGTGTTCCTGGGCAATTCGGGCAGCGCCTATCTGGGGCTGATCATCGCCTGGGCCGCCTTCCGCCTGACGCAGAACCCGGAATACCCGGTCACCCCGGTGCTGGCGCCGTTCCTGATCGCCCCGCCGGTGATCGACTGCCTGGTGCTGATCGTGAAGCGGGTCAGCAACCGCGCCTCGCCGTTCGCGGCCGACCGCACCCATGTTCACCACCTGATGCTCAGCGCCGGCTACACCCCCACGGGCGTGGTGCTGGCCCTCTGCTTCGTCTCCCTGACCCTGGGCCTGGGCGCCGCGCTGGCGCTGCTGGGCGACCTGCCGATCCCGGTGTTCGCACCGGCCTTCCTGGCCGTGACCATCGCCTGGTGGATCCTCTCGGCCCGCCCCGCCCGCGCCATCGCCGTCTTCGCCGCCGTCCGCCGCCTGGTCACCGGCGAACGCCGCTCGCCCGCCACGGAACGCGAACCCGCGGAGTAGCGGGCCCTCCCCCACCCCCTCCGCTCATCCCCGCGAAAGCGGGGACCCAGGGCCGCCAGTCCATCAGGACCGAGCGCCGCCATCGACGCGGCGAATTCGAGACCTGGCGTCGCCGCTTCCGCGAGGATGGTAGGGGGATGCTGGAGATGCGCCGGGGCAAGCAGCTGATTCAGCTTGGCATCCGAACCGATCCCCGGCCGGGAGTCAGATAGCCGTTTCAGTCCGCCGCATCCTGAACACGTTCCGAAGCACGGGGAGGGCGCATGGCCAGCGACCTTGCGGCGACGGGATGGGGTTCGAACGGGGACAGGGATGAGGGGGTTACTCATCCGGTCCGGGATGGTCCGCCAGACCGTCCCGCCCGTGGAGGCATGGCGGCTAAGCCCCAATAGCTTCCTACCGGCTGCTTCCGGGTAACGGACTTCGCGGAGCGTTTCACTGCCGCCACCGCTCGCACCTGCTCGACCTGCTCACCCCCCGGCGACAGCCGGGACGCTCCGCGCCACCTCCCCGACCCTCAGGGCGAAACCCGTGAGGCGGCGAAGCCGTGTCCGCGACCCGGCCTCCCTCCCCGCAAAGCAAAAGCCCCGGCCTTTCGGCCGGGGCTTCGCTTGGGTCAGCTAACTGACGCCGGGATCGTCGATCCTAGAAGTTGATCGAGA